>DAQY01000095.1:11736-13184 GCA_002503105.1 Methanomicrobiaceae archaeon UBA206 | reverse complement strand
TCCTGGCAGCCGCCGGCGCTACCAGCAGGGCTGCAGCCACCAGTACGGCGACGGCAACAACCATCACTCTTGAAGTACTCTTCATTCGATACCTCCATTAGGTTGTTATGAGGGAATGTGAACATGCGGTACTCGACAGACGTCGAATACAGGTTCACCACGCTCCATACTCCGAATAACGGAATATGTCACAATATTTGTGGAACACTTAATATATCCTTTGTGGTCGATCGGGCGTCGGACGATCAGAAACGGCAGCGCGATGACGGAATATCGTACGATTGGGCCGGAATTCCGGTGCTTTCCCGGACGCAGGAGAACCACTGGAGGAGTTCGATAAAAAGAGATACAGGGCAAATCGCAAATCCACGACGAATATTCCGCAGTACACCGTATCGACCGTGCAGCAGAGGGCCCGGCCGGTGTCCCCCGGCACGCGGCGGAACCGCGCCGCACGGTCCGTGCGGTATGGTCCCGGGCCGGGCCGCCGAAGCACCTATATACCGCCGTGACCACTAAGCAGGCTTTACTACCCCTTCCCGCCAAGTACGTATTCCATGAAGATCATTCGGGCGCCCACCCTCGCACGGGCACACGAACTGGCGATCAGGGCGGTGCTCGAGCGGGGATGGGTGCTGGACACGGAGGAGAACGAAGCGACGGTCGAATGCGAGGAGCTCGCCCTCGAGGTGGAGTCCCCCTTCACCGAACCGATGGTGAGCCCGTCCTCCCGCTTCCAGCGGCGGTTCATGGAGGCGTATGCCGACAGCCTGCTCCACGGATCGGACGCCGAATTCGAGTACGACTACCACCGGCGGCTCTTCGACTGGGGCGAGGCGCTCGCGTCGGACGGGTGCGACGTCCACGTGGACCAGATCGCCTACATCGTGCGCAAGCTCCGGAGCGCACCCGGCACACGGCGAGCCCTCGCCGTCACCTGGAACCCCGTGGTGGACGGCCATCTCGACGACTGCCCCTGCCTCCAGATCGTCCAGTGCCTCCTGCGCAGCGGCAGGCTCCAGATGAAAGTGGTCTTCAGGAGCAACGATATGCTCAGCGCCGCCGGCGCCAACATGTACGCGCTGGTGCACCTCCAGAAGGCGATCGCGGACGAACTCGGCGTCCGGTGCGGGCGCTATACGCACATCTCGCTGGTGCCGCACATCTACTACAGACGCGATCTCGCCGATATCGAGCCCTTCTGCAAACGGGGAGAGGAGATCAGGCCCGTCGCGGAGGTGTGCCGGGCGTGCGGGAGGTGCGCCCGGGCCACGCAGGCGTGACCGGGGGGCCGTCACATTAATGAGGGCGCAGCAACAACCTAAAGAGAGCACGATAGCCCGGTAGTGTAGCGGTCAATCATGCGAGACTCTGGATCTCGCGACAGCAGTTCGAATCTGCTCCGGGCTACTTCCGATTTTGTACGCGCCCGCACCTCCGGTGCTCAT
>DAQY01000095.1:652-11404 GCA_002503105.1 Methanomicrobiaceae archaeon UBA206 | reverse complement strand
CCGTCCCGCCGGGTGCACCTCCAGAATAAAAGAGAGATCAGGCAAGAAACGCGGCGATGATCCCGGTGAGAAAGATGCCGTCGAACGTGCCGGCGCCGCCGATGCTTGCCACGGGCGCTCCCAGTTCGCCGATGCTCCCGAGATTAAGGAGATCCGCACCGATCAGCGTCCCCAGCGTCCCGCTGACATACGCGATGATCACCGGCGCCGTATCCACCCCTCCGGCGAGCGGAGTGAGGATCAGGGCGGCAAACAGTGCGGTCAGAGGCGGGACGAAGAACGGCGTGGCGATTCCGAGACCCGGCACCGGGCGGGCGACCAGTTTCGTGACGACCGTCACCGCGAGCACACCCGCCAGCGCCAGCGCCGCAACGGTGAAGCCGCCGGTGATCACGACCGACTCGTAGAGCAGGTAGATGGAGATCACCAGCGGGATCAGGGCGCCGCCCACGTTGATCGCTATCGTGGTGGTGCGGGAGGCCACGGGTATACGGTACAGCCTCCCGTAGATCGACACGTAGCGTTCTTCGGCGGGCGAAGGCCGGCTCTCGACCTTCTTTATCGGGATATTGACGAAACTGCCGGCCAGCGTCAGGATGAGGAGCAGGAACGCCTCTCTCCAGGAAAAACCGAGTTTGGCGAAGGTCGCTCCGATCACCGTCACGAAGAGGATCGGCAGGACCAGGACGGCGAGCCCGAGGAGGACGATCACCCCGACCAGAAAAAGCAGCATCAGGGGCGAAAAAGGATTGACGACAACTCGATCCATGCAGAGGAGGTGGTCGGACCTCCTATTTCAGATCTGCTATCTCCGGGCGGCGCAGACCAGCGCCGCGTGATCGCGGTGGTAAGGCTCGAGCCAGCGGGTCTCGACCACGATGAGGTGCGCACCGAGCTCCTCGCGGGCCTCCTCGAGCACCTCCGCGGGATCCCTCCTGACATCCACGCTCCGCGTCTTGAGCATCAGGATCAGGCATCCATCCGGTTTCAGGAACGGGAGATTCCGTTCGGCAATGGCCACCTGATCCGGCTGCGCCACGTCCTGGTAGATCAGATCGACCGCCTCCATGAACGGCGCGAACTCGCCCGGCCTGCCCGCGTCCGCCATGATGGGCACGACGTTCCTCCGGCGCCCGGCCACCTCGAGGAGATCCTGCATGGGGCGGGGAGCGATCTCGACGGCGTAGACGGTCTCGACATAGTCGGCCACGTGCGACACCGTCGTCCCGTTCGCCGCGCCCAGGTAGAGCACCCGCATATCGGGACGCAGATCGACCCCGGTGCCCAGCACGTAGAGCGCCGCCAGCTTGCTCCGGTACGGGTCCCATACGCGGTAGCCGTCCAGCATCCGCTCGCCGTAGACGCCGCCCTCCCCGGGCGAGACCAGTACGTCGCCGATCCAGATCATGCCGCCCTCCCCGCCTCGTCGATGCGCGCCTGCGCCTCTGCGATGAACTCCGGCACGGCGACGCCGCGGTAGTAGTCCAGCCGCGCCGCGATCCCCAGCCGTGCCGCAAGCACCCGCGCCACCCTGCCGCGAACCTCCTTCGGCGCGTTGTGGACGCGCCGGTGCTGGAATATGATGCCGTGCTTCGGAGGCGGCGTGCCCGCCCGGAGGTGCGAGAAGAGGGCCCGCTCCGAACCGAGCACCTGAATGGTGCTCGCCGGCATCCTCGCGAGCGCCGCAAGCCCCCCCGCGCGGGAGACGAGACGGGCGGCGACCAGCCCGCCGACGAGCGCGCTGCAGTTCGGCAGCACCTCGTCCGCCCGTTCCGAAACCTCCTGCATGAGCGCACTCCGGACGCCGTAGAGCCGGTCGATCTCGTCCGCCACCCGCCGGAGGGGGCCGTCCGCCACCCGCCTGATGGCGCCGACCATCCTCCGTGCAGGGAGAGCGCGGTACTTCCTGGAGAACGACGGCCGGGCGACCTGATACCACTCTGCCGCCCGTTCGTTCAGCAGATTGATCACGTGATCCAGCTCGTCGAGCGTCCGGACCATCTGGAGCAGCTCGACATCCCTCCCCCGGTAGCGCTGCGCGATCTTCCGCCTGGCAAGAGCGATGCAGACCTCTCTGAGCCGGTCGATGTACTCCTCCCGATCCCCGACGAACCCGCAGTCGCGCGCCGTCCTCCAGTCGAGGGGGACAAAGGTATCCATACCGGTGCGGAGCGATAACGCCCGCTCTGCAAGCGCCTCCGTATCACCGCCTGCGATCCGGCATCCCCCCTCCTCGTCGACATCCCCGAACCAGTAGCGCCGCATCGTACTGATCATGGGCGGTGACATGATATAAAGTGTGAAAGAAGTGTGAAAGCCTCACCGGGCCTTCCGCAGCCGTGCCGTTCCGGGCCCGTCGCCCTCCTGACGCGTGCGGATCGCGTCGTCGGCGGGGCATCGCCGCGATGGACGCCGGGTGCGGGGGGGTGCGTTCACGTCTGCGGCGGGACCGGCGGAGACGTCCGCCCGGGCGCGGTCCGCGGCGAGGGTAAAGAGTTTACGGGATGCGGAAGTAACAGGTGTACCCACCGAGAGTGAGCATGTCGTCTTTCACGATCCTTACCGTCATCAGCTTCGTCTTCGGGATCGTCCTGCTCGTGAAAGGCGCGGATTTCTTTGTCGGCGGGGGGAGCGGCCTTGCCGCCCGGTACCGGATATCTCCGACGCTGGTCGGCTTCACCGTCATCGCCTTCGGCACGTCGTTACCGGAATTCGTCGTAAACATGCAGGCGGCTGTCGCAGACGCGCCCGACCTTGCGCTCGGCAACATCCTGGGGAGCACCATCGCAAATATCGCCCTCGTCCTCGCCCTCTGCGCCATCGTCAACCCCGCGGTCATCATCCGGGAGCCGGGTGTCAGGGGCGTCAACGAGGTCTACCTCATGCTCGGCGCAGTGGCGGTCTTCTCGCTGCTCGCCCTGCGCATGATCTTCGACATCCCCGCAGGGATGCTCATGCTCGGCACGTTCGCCCTCATCATGTGGACGATGTGGAGACGGGGCACCATCGCGAAACCTGCCCTCGAAAGCCACGGGATTCGGGACATCATCCTCACCGGCGGCGGTCTTGTGAGCGTGATCATCGGCGCCAACCTCCTGGTCGACTCGGCGACGGAGCTCGCCCTCGTCCTGGGCATCAGCCCCTTCGTGGTGGGCGTCAGCATGGTCGCCGTGGGCACGTCGCTGCCCGAGCTCGCCACGTCGCTCGTCGCGGTGGTGCGGGGCGAAGGAGGGATATCGGTCGGAAACATCATCGGCAGCAACATCTTCAACACCCTCTTCGTCACGGGCAGCGCCGCCCTGGTCCGGCCGATCCCGATCGGATCGTACGTCGACATCCTCTACATGGCGGGCTTCTCCCTCTTCATCCTGCCGTTCTTTTCGGAGGGGGTCCGGTACCGGCGGGTATGGGGCCTCCTCATGCTGGCGGCGTACGGCGGGTACATCGCCAACCTGTACGGGTTTACCTGACCGTGCCGCCGTCACACACCGGCGAACCCGAACGAATACAGCATGACCGGCAACATGATCGCGCCCATGCAGTAGACCCTGCGGATGTTGGCCAGCGGCGGGACGAGACCGACGGCGGTTGCCAGCAGCAGCACCAGACCGCCGAAGGGGCCGCAGAGGATCAGAGAGAGCAGAACGACGAACCCGATGACCGCGTAGTTCAGCACGGCCACGTTCATCGCCCCCATCCGCCCCGCATACGACGAGAGGCGGACGGTCAGCAGGTAGGCGCCGCAGGCGGCGATCGCACCGGCTAGGAGCAGGCCGGTCATCGGCGGCAGATCCTGCGCCGAGAGCGCCACCATCACCCCGTTCCGGGTACGGGCGATGGCGTAGAGGGCGGCCAGGCCGAGAAAGGCGTTCACCGTGTTCGCCGCGCTGGTGGCGAGGATGTACTCGCGCGGTTGCGCATCGTGGCCGATCAGCGTGGTGAGCAGGGCGTTCGCCGCCGCGTTCGACAGCCCCGGAAGCCACCCCACAAGCGCGCCGGCGCACGCCCCGAGGACCGAGCTCCTCCTGACGGAGCCGCCGGGGAGACCGATCCCCTCGAAGTGCTGGGACGGCATCCAGCCGCGGGACGCCTGGAGGAGGACGGCGACGCCGAAAAGCCCGGAGAGGAGCGGCATGAGCACCGCCGACTCTCCCCCGATCTGCCATGAGAGGTACGAGTGGCGGAACGTGAAGAGCCCGAGCAGCCCGGAGGCGCCGAAGACGGCGGCGGCCCACGCCGGGGATTCGGACATGACGATCAGGAACCCCGCAACAGCGAGCAGGATCAGACCGATCCCCCAGTCGATCAGGTGCTGGACCTGCGGGAGGGCGATGCAGCAGACGAGCGCGATCGGCATCGCGAGGACGACCCCGGCGGCGCTCCCGATGGCGGAGATGCGGACCGCCTCCTCACCCCGCCCCTCCAGACAGAGCGAATGCGCGGGCAGGACCGCCAGAGACGTATCGGCGTCGGGGATGCCGAGGAACGTGCTCGGGACGATATCCAGAAACGTATGGGTGACGAGGGCGGCGAACAGGGCTGCGGCGAGCACGACCGGATCGAAGTACGCCAGCAGGAGCGCCTGGAGGGAGAGCAGGACACCCGCCATGGTGTTGGCATGTACCCCGGGGATGAGGCCGCTGACCGCCCCGAGGACCAGCCCGATGGCGGTGCCGATCACGATACCGAGCAGCAATCAGCTACCGGTACGAATCGCCGGATATAAACCAACCGAAATCGGCCCGCTGCATGCCGCCGCAGACGCGACAGATACAGTCATATCCCATCAGAGCGAACGTCTGGACGATGAAGATCGCAGTCACCCGGATCGAGAGCAAGGCGGCCGGCGATCGGGCGCTCTGCACCCGCTACGGGCACGAGTGCTACACGGTCTCGCCGCTGAGGGCGGAACCGATGACGGACCGGATCGCGGCGTTCGCCGAGATGGTCAACAGGGACGAGTTCGACTGCCTCTTCTTTGCAAGCGCCCTCCCGGCGGCGCTCATCGCTCCCCGGCTCTCGCGGTGGCCGAGGGTGATCGCCATCGGCCCGAAGACCGCCGAGGCGCTCCGCGAGCACGGGATCGAAGCGGAGGTGCTGCCGTCCTACTACTCCCGGGACTTCGCGCCGTACCTGGGGGGCTGGCTGGACGGGCGGACCGTCGGCATTCCGCGTGCGGACGTGCCGAACCCCGCGCTGCTCGAGAGCATCGCCCGTGCGGGGGGGACGGCGCGTGAAGTGCGGGTGTACGCGCTGGTGCCGACGGAGCAGGAGCTGCCCCTCGACGACGCGGAGGCGCTGCTCTTCACCAGCGCCATGTCGTTCCGGGAGGCGTGCTGGCGGCCCCGGCCGGACCTGCTGCTGCTCGCCATCGGGGAGACCACCGCGAACGCCATGCGGGAAGGGGGGTTCGAGCCGGCGGTCGTCGGCGACGGCTCGCTCGCCGGGACGCTCGCGGCGCTGAACCGCCGCATTGCCGGAGCTGCATGACAGATACCGGGGACGCGACCGGAACAGGCCTCTGCGGAACGACGCTGCCTGAATCGGGGATCGTCGTCATCGACAAACCGCGTGGTCCGAGCAGCCACCAGGTCGCCGCCTGGGTGAGCGAGATCCTGGGTGCACGGGCAGGCCATGCGGGGACGCTCGATCCGCAGGTCTCCGGTGTGCTCGTCGTCATGCTCGGCGATGCCGTGCGGCTCGCCCGGGTGCTCCTCTCGCACGACAAGGAGTACGTCTGCCTGATGCGGCTCCACGGCGACGTGCCGCGGGAGGACGTGGAGCGGGTCGCCCGCGAGTTCACCGGGCGGATCTACCAGCGCCCGCCCCGGAAGAGCGCCGTGAAGCGCAGCCTCCGCATCCGGAGGATCCACGAGATCGACATCCTGGACATGGAGGGGAGGCTCGTCCTCTTCCGCGTCCGGTGCGACGCCGGCACCTACATCCGCACCCTCTGCTCCCACATGGGCATGGCGCTCGGGGTCTGCGCCCACATGCAGGAACTGCGCCGGACGCAGTCCGGCCCGTTCGACGAGCTGTACGCCCGCACGCTCCACGAACTGCAGGACGCCTGCATGCGGGCCCGCGAAGGCGACGAGGGGCCGCTCCGCCGGATGATCCTGCCGGTCGAGGCGGCGGTGGCCGGTCTGCCCCGGGTGGTGATCCGCGATACCGCCGTCGACGCCGTCTGCAGAGGTGCGGCGCTCGCCGGCGTCGGGGTGATCAGCCGTACGGAGTTCTCGAGGGGTGACAACGTGGCGATCGTGACGGAGAAGGGCGAGCTTGTGGGTATCGGCGAGGCGCTGGTGGACTCCCCGGCCTTCGCGCCGGGGGAGACCGGGCTCGTGGTTGCGCCCCGCACCGTCCTGATGAAACCCGGGACATATCCGCGTGGATGGAAGAAGGCCGCTCGCAGCGCCTGAACAGCTGCGTATCCGCCGCCGCGGAGGGATACCATTAATAAAACACGGAACCAACGTGTGATGCACATTGTGCTGAGGTAGTCTAGACCGGTAAGGCGCGGGCCTGGAAAGCCCGTGGGGCGTTGAGCCCCTCGGGAGTTCAAATCTCCCCCTCAGCGTTCGATACAGTTCTTCTGGAGGCTCTGTAGAAATCCCTGTACCGACCAGTTCCAGCGGATTCGCTACAGGGGCATCCCGTACTCCTCATGCGAACACGCGGTCATCCCAAAAGCTTGTTTGCGGGGGAGTGGGACGCCCATGGGAAACTGTCAGGAAAGTCGCGATCCACGTTCCTGAATGCATCCTGACGTCCTGAAGATGACTTCCGTACCAGGAGGAGACGCGTCGGCATCGCAGCCTGCTGGGATCGCCGTGTGCCCGGAACCGGACGACCCGGCGATACTCCCGCCTGCCGGTGTCCTCCGCCGTCGCGATCCGCAGCGCGGCTACAGCGCGCCGCGGTAGTACGCCAGCTCCTTCGCGCGGGGCCTGAAGAGATCGACGAGATCCTGCTGCTCCTCCTCTGAAAGCGGCTCCTGACTCCTCCCCGCCCCAGCGAGCGCCTGCACCTCCGCGGGGCTCGCGCAGCCGACGATCGCCACGGTGACCCCCTGCGCGAGCGCGTACCGGATCAGCACCCCGGGGCCGACGCCCGCGCCTGGAACGACGTAGTGCGCACCGCCCAGCACCTTCATCCCGATGACCGCGATCCCCTGCTCCTCCGCTGCGGGCAGGGTCGAGTCGAGGAACCCGCCGAGAACCCCCTCCACCGGGTTGACCGGCATCATCACCGCATCGACCGGCCAGTTCTCGACGGCGTTGGTCAGGACGGACGGATCGTGGTGCCCGGTCACGCCGATATACCGTACAAGGCCCGTCTCCCGCGCCTCCAGGAACGCGCCGAGCGCACCGTCCGGGGCCTCGATCTCCCTGAGATCGGAGAACGTCCGTACGTCGTGGATCTGCCAGAGATCGAGGAGATCGATCCCCATGCGGTCGAGCGTCTCTGCAAGGTCCAGCTCCGCCCCCGCCCGATCCCTCTTCGCCGACTTGCTGGCCTGGAAGATCCCCCGGCGGATCTCGGGATTCCTCGACCAGACCTCTCCGTAATACCCCTCACTGCCGGCGTATGCCCGTGCCGTGTCGAAGTAGGTGATGCCCTGATCGATCGCCTCCTGTATCACCGCTCTCGCCTCGGCATGCCGCCCGTAGGTGCGGAGAACCCCCTCGCCGCCCAGTCCAACAGAGGTGATCGCCCGCCGCGTCCTCCCAAACAGCCTCACACCCGGTGCCGCCATAGACCACCGTATCTGCGGGTTGCCGTAATAAACCTTCAGGAGGACGGGAAACGGCCCGGATCGAACCTCCCCCACAGGGTCCGGAGAGCCGCGGGCGTGGAAGGGGAACCCATATTCGGTGTTCGATCCGTGTCAGGGGAGCGGAGGCGGCCGCTATGCCAGCGACGATCGCACGGCCCGGCATCCCCCCGCCGGAGCGCTAGAGGTGATCCTCCAGTTCGAGGGATACGACCTCCTCGCCCAGCATCTCCCTGAACGCCTCCGGCGTGTCCAGAGCGACGATCTCCCCGCCGTCCACCACGGCGACCCGGTCGCAGAGGCAGTCCACCTCCTCCATGAGATGCGTCGTAAACACAATCGTCATGCGCCGTTCCCGATTGAGGCGTTTCAGGATGTCCCGGATCCCCCGCCTGTCGGAGAGCTCCAGCCCTCCTGTCGGTTCGACCAGGAACAGAACAGTCGGGCGGTGCAGCAGACTCCGTGCGATCTCCAGTCTCCGCACCATCCCGGGCGTGCAGGCCTTCACCGGGAGGTCCGCCTTTTCGACCAGACCGACCTGACCGAGCGCTTCACGAATCCGCGCCTCACGGGCCCCGGGATCGAGCCCGTACAGCCGTGCATGGAAATCGAGGTTCTCCCTGACCGTCGTCTCGGGATCGAGGACAGGCTCCTGAAAGACGATCCCCACGCTCCTCCGGATCTCACCGAGACTTTCGAGAATTGCAAAGGCCGAGCGTTCCGCAAAACCCGGCATGGGGATCAGCAGGGTCACGATTACGGAGATGAGCGTGCTTCGTGCGGTTCCCCTCGAACAGAGGAGGCCGAAGATCTCCCCTTCCTTCACATCGAACGGGATGGGGCCGCGTGCCTTCAGCCGGTCGAGATGCCGTATCAGATCCTCGACGGTTATGGCAGCCATACCTCCCCCGATGGTGCAGTCGAGACGGCTGCACCCCATGATTCACGCAATCCCCATCACCCTGCACCACAGATCGCGGGCACGGCCCCCCTCACCTACAGAAACGATAATACGGGCGTATAAGTTCCCTTATCAGCGGGAACCATCCCTTATTCCCCCTGTTCGCCCATCGACGGGGTGACCGTGTTCAGATTAACCATTATCGATTGTGTATTTATAAGAATATCGTTTTTATAATAAGATTATTAACTACTTTTAAGCGTATATTAAACGATAAAATTTGCTTAATTTTCTGGATATGCGATTAAAAGTGCGCGCCGTGCGGCGCCAGTATGACGGACGGGGTGTCGGGGCGCTCAGCGTGGCGTCGATGCCGCCGCTTCCGTCAGGTCGGCGGTGGGATCGAGCATGAAGTCGGGCTGCCGGTCGCCGAACCAGTTGCCGCCCAGGTACCTGTCGGTTTCAGGCACGGGGCACCTGTGCAGTTCCACGTGCAGCATGCTGGCATGCCCGGCCCTCACCAGCTCTCGGATATAGCCCGGAGCGGATACCGTGACCGCTCCGGGGTTCAGCACCGCTCCCACGTGACCGATGAGCGCTCCGGCCCCGACCGGCGCGCCGGCGACGACCGCTGCGTCGGCGAGCTCCCCAAACACCCAGACGCGCCCCTCGCGAGTCCTGATCGCCACCCGGTACGTCGTGTTCCAGTACGGAACGACGTCGGGCGATGTGGCGACCTCCACGGCCGTCACCCGGCCCCCCTCGACGGCGAGCACAGCGCTCCGCTCCGGGGCATAGAGATCGATACCGCAGTGACGGCGATCCCCCCCGGTCCTCCCGGAACGCACCCCGCGCTCCCGGAGGCGGCACCGTCCGGGTCCGGCTTTCTGGTGCAGGCCAGTGCTTCATACCTCATACCACATACGCGACGTTCAGCGCCAAAACAGATTCGGTGCCGTCTGCCCGGCGATATCTGCGGCACTGAAACAGTTATTACGGGATGGAGCAGATGATAGCTGCAGAGCGCATGGGAATCCACCTTCCAGCAGTAGCGATCCTGCCGTTTCCGATCACCCCGGAACAGGCGATCCTGGCCCTCGTCGTCATCATACCCGTGCTGCTCATATTCAACCTGCTCCTCCTCTCGGAGGTGGTCTTCGAGGTCATCGGGTTCCGTTTCTACCAGGCGGTGCTGATGACCGCCGGCGCGCTGCTGGGCAGCTTCATCAACATCCCCCTGGCATCGGTGGAAGGGGCGGTCATTGCGGTCAACGTCGGCGGGTGCATCATCCCGGTCTTCGTCACCCTTGAACTCGTCGTCAGACGACGGATCCCCATGTACAGGGCGCTCGCCGCCATCGCCGCGGTATCGATCGTCTCCTGGTACTTCTCCACGCCCGAACCCGGCCTCGGGATCACCATGCCGTTCTACATCGCTCCGACCGCAGGCGCCGCCGTCGGCCTCGTTCTCGCACGCGGCTGCAGCACAGCCCCCGGGCTCGCCTACGCGGGCGGGACCATGGGAACGCTGCTCGGTGCCGACATCCTCAATCTCGTCAATCCCGCGGTGCGTTCATCGCTGACAGGCACGGATCCGGCCGTCCTCGCCATCGGGGGCGCGGGCATCTTCGACGGCATCTTCGTCACCGGGCTCATCGCCGTCTTCCTCGCCGCATTCATCGCCAGACGGATCGGCACACGGACGAAGATCCGCCCGCACGGGAAGAACGCCTCCCGGCACGATCGGGGGCGGTGATCGGCGCACCTGCGAGGCGGAAAAACGCTCGATTGAGGATCGCAGGCGCCCTGACAAGATTACAGACGGCGTACTGACCAGGATCGAGGCCGATCCCCGGCTTGGATACATAAAGAAACGGTACGCGGAGTTCGAGCGGCGGTATATGAAAGAACGGCTCTGGAGAGATCTTTCTTCGGGACCGCTCGACCCCGGGGAATCAGGGGGAGGGGGGAGCCCCCCCTACATGATTCCTCCATCCTGGGGATCGGGGTGGCCGATCGTCATGCGGGGAGACACACCCGCACCTGCCGGTGCTCAAGCTCGCTACCGCTCGCA
>DAQY01000095.1:0-347 GCA_002503105.1 Methanomicrobiaceae archaeon UBA206 | reverse complement strand
TCAAGCTCGCTACCGCTCGCACTCCCCACGTCCACACGCTCCGAACACCTCGCAGTGGACGAAGGCAGAATGGGAGAGGGATATTCCGGAACTCATCCCGAAATGATCCGAAGCCCAGGGATCACTTCGGGTCCGGGCGATGACCTCATCCGGGGGAGCCGATCTTACGCACTACAGTCTGCTGATGCCGGGGATATCCGAGCAAAAAAGTGGGATCGACCGGCTACGACGGCTATGGAAAAGCGAGCAGAAGCAAGCTGAGTGCTCTTGGCCAACTGGAATAGTCTCCCGCTCGCCTGCACGATCTCACCCGTCAATACCCATGACTCCTGGCTTTATAAACCAAC
>DAQY01000042.1 GCA_002503105.1 Methanomicrobiaceae archaeon UBA206 | reverse complement strand
GTGAAACTCGGAGGGGGCTAAAAAATACACTGTCTGAACGTGCCCCCCCTCCGGGCGATCGATCCAGAGCCGGGGGCTTGTCGGCGAAGGAGCGGATGTCGTCGAGCGGCTCCGGGTGCAGGAGCGCCATGGCGGGCGTGGGAGGCAGACCGCAGAGGGATTCGTCTACAGTACGGCGATGATTCGGTACATCAACCCCCCGCCGCTCTGGAAGCCGAAGCGTCCAGGAATGGATGTGGTCGTCGTTCCGAGCGGGCCGTCCGGGCAGGGTTCGGTTCCGCCGTCGTGGATCGGGGAACGCCGTGTGGCGGGATCGACGGCGTCTCTGCGCCGCTGGCTTCCGGGTCGACCTCCGGTGATATCGCGTCTGCCTGTGCGGGAGGGTGTTCAGCCCTGCATTCTCCATCCAAATAATTCACGGGGGATGTATTCGATCATGTCGGTCGCCAGCATCCCGTCGCCCCGATCCACGGCGGCGCGTTCGCCCGCCCGCCCGTTGACGTAGGCAGCGATGCAGGCGGCCTCGAAGGCGGGCAGGTGGCAGAAGAGTGCGCCGGTGAGACCGGCGAGGACGTCCCCCGTCCCTCCTGTGGTCATGGCGGGCGTTCCGGTCCGGTTGAACCGCACGCGGTCGCCATCGGAGATGATATCGATCTGGCTCTTCAGGAGGATAGTGCCGCCGTTCGCCGCGGCCTTCACAGTGCGGGCGCGGGAGACGAGGTCGGAGGAGAGTTCTCTCCCGGTCATCCGTGCAAACTCCGCTGCGTGGGGTGTGTAGACGGTCTCCCTCGCTACCGGCAGGGGGTGGTGGAGGGCGTCCGCATCGAAGACCGCCTTCTTCGCACGTTCAGCGATGGCGAGCACCACCGGATGGCTCTCCGTACCGAGACCGTTCCCGCAGACGACCACGTCCGCCCGATCGACGAGCGGGAGGATCCGCTCGAGGTGCGCCTCGGTGATCCGCGTCCCCTCCAGGCGCTCGTGGATGAGGTCGGGCATGGGGATGGAGATCGGGGATGCGATCCGGACGAGATCGGCGCCGGCCCGGAGCGCCCCGAGCGCTGCGAGGTACGGCGCCCCCTGGTAGGGGCCGCCGCCCACCACCAGCACCTCCCCGCCGGCGCCCTTGTGGGCGGTGGATGCCTTGGCGGGCAGGAGCGTGATGTCGCCGGGGCCGGTGAAGCACTCCGCCTCGAACGGGATACCGATATCCACCGCTTCCGCCCCCTCCAGTTTGGGTCGGTGGAAGGAACAGATGCGGGTTGCACGGATGCCGGGCGTGGGAAGATCGGCGGCGATGATCGGCGCCTGACTCTCGTTCGCCAGCTCCACGCAGGCTTTCAGGGGTTCGCGGGGCGTGCCCGAAGCGCCGGTGCCGAGCATCGCATCGACGATCACATCCGCATCTGCAAAGAGCCGCCGGAGCGACGTCACGTCCGGCGTACACCGCACCGGATGCAGAGACGCCGCCGAATGGCGGATGAGACGCAGCTGGGCGGCGGTCTCTTCGGTCATCGGACCGTCCTGATAGACGACGTCCACATGCCCCGTATGCTGCAGGTAGCGGGCAGCCGCCATCCCGTCACCTCCGTTGTTCCCCCTGCCGCAGAGGACGAGCACGCGGGCGGGACTGTATGTCCGCACCGCATCGGAGAGCGCCCTTCCTGCACTCTCCATCATCTGCAGCGCGCTCAGGCCGAGCGCCATGGCATTCTGCTCGACCGCACGCATCCGGGCCGCGCTGATCACGCCGGTCTCGAGAAACTCCCGCATCTCTTCCTGCGTCACGTTTCATGCCCTCTCCTGATGTATATAAAGACGCTATGACGCTCATCCGATAGATACCTTTTGAATACGCAGGCCGTGATGCGCGGGCGCGGGCGCAGGCGCTCCCCGGAGGTATGGTTTATCGGCAGCAAAGACTCAGTAATATGAAGATGGGCCTGGATACCGACGTGCGAAGAGCGGCAGATACGATATGCGAAGCCGACGAAGTGACGATCATCTCCCACATCGACGCCGACGGCATCTCGGCCGAGTCTATCTTTGCCCAGGCCCTTGCCCGGGAGGGGCTGCATGTCCGCTCTGTCTTCGTCCGGCAGCTGGAGCCGATGGCGATGCGACACGTGCCGAGAGACCGGTCGCTCAAGGTCTTCACCGACCTCGGTGCGGGCCAGCAGCACCTCATCGAGGAGCACGGATTTGCGGCCGACGAGGTCCTGATCGTGGATCACCACGTCGGCCAGCCGTGCGGGACCGCATACCCGCAGATCAACTGCATGGCTCACGGGCACCACAAGCTGAGCGCTGCCGGTCTCGCCTACCTGATCGCAAAGGAGATCGACGGCGATAACATCGACCTTGCGAAGCTTGCGGTGATCGGGAACGTCGGCGACATGATGGCGCGGGAGACGTGCGGCCTGGTCGGCCCGGCCAGGGCGATCGTCCAGGACGGTGTGAACTACGGGAATATCGTCGTGAGGGAGCGCGATCTCAACTGCTACGGGATATCCACCCGCCCGGTGCATATCTGCCTCGGCTACAGCAACGACCCGTTCATCGACGGCATCTCAAACAACGCCGGAGGAGCGCTCCGATTCCTCCAGCAGCTGAACGTGCGGCTGAAGACAGACGAAGGGCGATGGCTGGTCTGGGAGGAGCTCCCGTTCGAGGATAAGCGGACGATCATCAGCGCCCTCGTCCAGCAGCTGGTGGCACACGGGAAGGAGACGGACCGTCTACTCGGCGAGGTCTACCTCTTCCCGGACGAGCCCGAGCGGACGCCGCTGAGGAACGCCTCCGAGTACGCCACACTCCTGAACGCCTGCGGCCGGTGGGCAAAACCCCGGGTGGGCAGCAGTGTCTGCCGGGGCGACCGTGGCACCGCCTACCGGGAGGCGGAGTACATGCTCGGCCACCACCGTGCGATCATACGGGAGCTGCTGCAGTACATCCTGGAGACCGGCGTTACGGAGCTCTCGCACCTCCAGTACATCCATACCGGGAACCGGTTTCCTGACACGATCGTCGGTATCGGCGCCGGCATGGCGCTCTCCAGGCTGAACTGGCGGAAACCTATCCTGGTAATGAGCGCGATGGTGGACGACCCGCAGGTGACCAAGGTCTCCATGCGGACGAACGAGTGGGCGCTCGCCCGGGGCGTCGACCTGCAGCATGCGCTGGTCCGGGCGGCCAGGGAGACCGGCGGGGCCGGCGGGGGGCACCGCATCGCTGCGGGGGCGTATATACCGAAGGACGTGGAAGAGGAGTTTGTGGGTTGTGTCAACCGAATACTCGAACAGCAGTTTGCTTCGAAAGGTGCGCACCATTGCTGACTACCAGTTCGGCAGCGGTGCCGGTGAAGCTCTCTTTCCCGACGGGTGCGCCTTTACGCTCTCGTCGACGGGCAGGATCCGGCAGGTGGCGTTCGAGGGCGTGCGCCTGGCGACGATTCGTGCACAGGACGGGAGGCTGACGCTCGGCATCGCCGGCGCCGCCCGGCTGAAGAGGGCGTGCGCTCCGCCCGCGTACCGGGTGGTGATCAGGGATGACGTGGCGCCCTTCATCGTGCAGGGCAGGAACGCGTTCGCCAAACACGTGGTGTCCGCCGATGCGGCGATACGCGCCGGCGACGAAGTGCTGGTGGTGGCCTGCGGCGACGAACTCCTCGCCACGGGCGCGGCGCTCCTCTCGGGTGAGGAGATGCTGGCGTTTAATTACGGAGTAGCGGTAAAAGTACGGCAGGGAAGGGATTCTGAATGTTTCCAGGAAAAATAAACCCGAAAAAGATGAAACAGATGATGAAGCAGATGGGCATGGAGATGGAGGAGATCGAGGATGTCGAGAGGGTCGTCGTCCAGACATCCAGGGGCGACTACGTCTTCGAAGACGCTCAGGTGATGGCGATCACCGTGCAGGGGGTCACGACCTACCAGGTCACGGGCGAGGCACGGTTTGAAGAGGCGGCGCCCGTGATACCCGACGAGGACGTCGCCCTCGTCGCATCCCAGACCGGGGCCTCGGAGGAGGCCGCGCGGCGGACGCTCGGCGAGACCCGCGGCGATATCGCCGAGGCGATCATGAAACTCTCACAGCAATGATCGAAGAGGGCGCATGCGTCCTCCTCGTCGGTAAGGATCGGGAGTACTTCGTGCAGGCGGGCGCGGGGCACCTCTCCACCGATCTGGGGACGATCGATCTCGCGGCGCTGGTCGGCTCGTCGCCGGGCGATACGGTGAGGACGCACCTGGGCGCCCCATTCACCGTCCTGCGCCCCCGCGCCGTGGATTTCTTCATGCACGCGCGCAGGAGCGGCGCTCCCATGCTTCCGAAGGATATCGGGATGGTGATCGCGTACACGGGCATGAACCGCCGGGACGACGTCTTGGATGCGGGCACCGGCAGCGGCATTGCGGCGATCTACTTCGGCGGGGTTGCCCGGCAGGTGAAGACCTACGAGATACGGCCCGAGTTTGCGGCACTCGCCCGCCGGAATATCGCACATGCCCGGCTGGAGAACGTCGAGGTGATCGCGGCCGATATGCTGGAGGCGGAGGGCGCGTTCGACGTCGTCCACCTCGACATGGGCATCACATCGACGCACGTCGAGCATGCCTCCTCCCTGCTCCGCCCCGGAGGGTTCCTCGCCTGCTACACGCCGTTCCTCGAGCATACGTTCGGTGTCATGGATGCGGCACGGCCGCTCTTCCGGGAGGTGCACACCTACGAGTGCGTGGAGCGGGAGCTGACACGGACCGCCAGAGGCACCCGCCCGTCCACGCGCGTCGCCCACAGCGGCTACATCACGATTGCACGAAAATAGTGGATTCGGATCTCAGGACAGCTGCCTGTCTCCCCCGGCGTTCCGAGTGCGGTGGAGGCTGCGGGTGTGCACGCTCATTCCCGCAGCGGATGCGACCACCCGGTGTATCCGCAGTAGATGCACCCGACCCCCTCGCAGTGCCTGCATTTCCGTGACGGCTGGGGGACCATGACGTATCCTTTTTTGTCGCAGTACGTGCATCCGAGCCCCTCACAGTGGCAGCAGACCTCGGGTGCGTACTCTTCCTTCTCTTCCGGCATCTCCACAGCCTCCATGATGGTGTTGCCGCCGCGATCTGACAAAGGTTGCGATGCCGGGGTAGCGAGGGAGGGCGGGTCGTGCGCGCTGCAGACCGCACGCATTCTGGCAGGCGCGAAAGGCAAGGTATTATGGGATGGGAGGGGCATCAATCTATGAGGACCGGGAAGCCACCACGTGCAGAATGAATGGCACGGGGAGATGGTGACCGGGCGCGGGCGCACCTCCGCCCGTGCAGCACGACCTGGAAGGTAGCGCACGATGTATCATATCATATCGATCCGAGATTTCGAACGCAACGAGATCGATTACCTGCTTGAAAAGGCGCGGACGTTCGATACCCCGGCATACGACGCACGCGCCCTCGAGGGAAAACTCCTCGCCCTCCTCTTCTTTGAGCCCAGCACGCGGACCCGGATGTCGTTTGAGACAGCGATGGCGCGTCTCGGCGGGCGGTCGATCAGCGTCGACTCCGTCGAGGCGAGTTCCATCGTCAAGGGGGAGACGCTTGCGGATACCATCCGCGTGGTGAGCGGGTACGTGGATGCGATCGTTCTGCGGCATCCGAAGGAGGGCGCTGCACGGCTCGCAAGCGAATTCGCATCGGTTCCGGTCATCAACGCCGGTGACGGGGCGGGGCAGCACCCCTCCCAGACGCTGCTCGACCTCTATACGATCCGGCAGTCGATGCCGATCGACCGGGTCCGCGTCGGACTGCTCGGGGATCTCAGGTACGGCAGGACAGCGCACTCGCTCGCCTATGCACTCTCGCTCTACGGCGCGACGCTGCACACGATCGCACCGTCGGGCCTCGAGCTCCCGTCGAATATCCTCCACGAGCTGCGCGAACGCGGCATGGACGTGACCGAGCACGAGAATATCGACAGTATCCTCCGCGAGCTCGACGTGCTCTACGTCACCCGCATTCAGCGCGAGCGCTTCCCCGATACCGCATCGTACTTCAACGTGGCGTCCAGCTACCGGATCACGCCCGAGCTGCTCACCGGCGTGAGGGATCACCTGATGATCCTGCATCCGCTGCCCCGGGCGGGAGAGATCGATCCCGCAGTGGACTGTCTGCCCTACGCACGCTACTTCGAACAGTCAAGGAACGGCGTGCCGGTCAGAATGGCGCTCCTGTACGAGGTGATGAAATGAGTGACGGGAACCCTCCGGTGCAGGGGCTGCTCATCAGCCCCATCAGGAACGGCACCGTGATCGACCACATTACCGCCGGGGAGGCGCTGAACGTACTGAAGATCCTGGGGATCACGGGGTCCACCACCGAAGCGCTGAGCGTGGCCACCAACGTGGCGAGCAGGCGGATGGGGAAGAAGGACATCGTCAAGATCGAGAACCGGGAACTCCGAAAGGAGGAGGTGGACCGGATCGCCCTGATCGCGCCTCTGGCGCGGATCAATATCATCCGGGACTATCGGGTGGTGGACAAGAAGGGAGTGGAGATACCGAAGATCCTGAGAGGCGTCGTCCGCTGCCCGAACCCGGGCTGCATCACCAACACCAGCGAGCCGATCGAGAGCACGTTCGAGGTGCTTCCGAAGGGGCTGCACTGCCTCTACTGCGACTGGCTCATCAAGGACGATATCGCCAGCTACATCATCTGATCAGGCGTCCCTGCCGGTCGATCTCTCCCCGGTAGATCCGGGTCGAGGAGATCCGGCGCCCGTCCTCGGCGAGCACACAGCTGATCTCGACGATATCCACCTTCTTTTTGCCCCGCTCCTTTCGCAGTTCGTTGATCTCCACCGCGACCGGGAAGGTCTCTTCGGAGACCATCAGGACATCGAAGTCCGCTTCCAGTGCGCTGCCGTACCGGTCAACGAGAGGCTCGATCGTCCATTCCGCCGTATAACCATGTTTCCGGATGAAATCCTCGAGATTTTGCTTCCGCTCCCCGTACGGACGGACGAGATGGTACTTTCTGCCGGCGAACTCGTCGGTCGTGAGTCCGATGATCACCTCTCCCTCCGGGCCGGCGATCTCGAATGAACGGGAGAGCAGCTTCTTGTGCCCGGCATGCAGGGGATCGAACGTCCCCCCGACCATGACTTTCATTGGATGAGGTTAGGCGGCGGGGGTTTTTATCGGTAGTGATCCCGATCGAAGAATCGGAGCGGTGATCGGCGCACTCTCCGCGCATTCGAATGAAACCATAAAACGCGCTATATAAGCGGGATAAGCCCGTTCACAGGGTGGAGGCGCTATGACCGGCGGACGGCACCGCAGCAACTGCTGAGATCCTTCTTGAACCCATTCCGAAACGCCCGTGAGACCGTGCCGACCGCAGGCCCGACCGATGAAGATCTCTCTGTCCGAAACCCCCCTGCAGACCCCTCTCACGGTCCACTTCCCGGACTCCCTGCGACACTGTCCGGGAGCATGCGAGGGAGAGAATCTTCTCGATACTCATCCCGGCATTCTCCGAAGTTCGGGGATCGATCCGGATCCGGCAGCAGAATCGACCACTCTTTCGAGCTGCACTGTTCCGCAGGAACAGCGCTTGAAGCACCGACAGATGGGAGCTGCTCCTGGCCGGAGGGCAGGCGCACGGCAGGGGCGGCGGGATAACCACCCGCCCCGCTACCCCTCCTCTTCTGCAATCTCACGTATCCGCTGCAGGGCGACGAGCGCATCGTCCCGCTTCTGGTCAACCGCCCCTTCGGAGACGAACGACAGGAACTTTGACGTAACATCCGGACCGAGCGCCGCTTCTGCCGCTTCGGCAACGCGCTCATACGTCCGCTCCGGGAAGTAGAGGGCCCGGGCGGCGTCCAGGAGGACCCGGGCGTCGTCGCCGTCGATAATCCCCCGATCGACTGCCTGACGCAGTGTGGCCCGGATATTGACCAGCGGCTCGGAGAGCGGGGCGTACGTCTCCGGGTCGAAGATGAGCGCCACCTCGTCGTCGGCGACCAGCCGTCCTTCCCGGTACGCCCGGTAGATCTCTCCCACGCCCTCCATACCGAGGCCGTCGAGCTCGGCCGCCCTGAGCGCCCCCATGCTGGATGCGCCCACCACCCGGACGCCGCGCCGGAGGGCGTACAGGATCTCCCGGTGAGCGACGGCGACATCCTGGAAGAAGACGCCGTCGATGAGCCCGATGATCCGGGCACCGGCCTCGGCGGCCGCCTGGATGTCGCCCCGCTTCGCCGGTGGCCGGAGATCGGCGTCAAGGATCGCCCTGGCGGTCTCCCGCTCAAGGCTTGGTCCGAGGAAGACGACGATTGCGGGCATCACGGCACCTCGCTCCCATCCGTTCCCGGTCCATCGCGTAGGCTTCGAGCCCCGGCACGATCACCCTGACCACCGGGACGCCGATCTCCGGCCGCGTGAGATCCGCCACAATCACCCGGTCCAGACCGGCGTCCTCCAGGCGCCGGATGGTACGCCGGATATCGGTGAGGAAATCGTCGCTGTCAAAGGACTGGATGTCGCCGAAGTCGACCTCGTCGGAGGCATCGAACCAATAGCGGTTCAGCCGCTTGGTCCGCTCGTAACCGATCTTCTTCCTGATCTCCGCCACATCCGTGTCCTCCCGCGCGCCGTGGATCTGGGTCAGCCTGCTCTGCGCCACCTCGGTGAGCGCCCGGATGAGCGCTATGCCGGCGTTGATGTGCGATCCCATGCCGATGGTCAGCAGGGCGGGGTCTCTGAGCACGACGTCGTCGGCAACGGCCGCGAAGGTGGGGACGCCGATATCGCTGGTGATGTCCTTGATCTGCACGTCGACGCTCGCCGCTGCAAACCTCTCCAGGAGATCGGCAGCGATTCCGTCCTCAACACCGCCGATCCGGGGTCCGGTCATCCGCGTCGCCTCGACGAGCGACCAGGCATCCCGCTCGATGATCTCCATCAGGCCGTGGAAGACCGCCTCCTCGAGTGTGTTGCCGGAGGCGAGACCGTTCGTGCTGGTCCGGAAGAGCATGCCGGCGGTCCTCGGGACGGGGTGGAAGACGGCATGGGCAGGGACCAGCACCTCCTCGTCCTGCGCGATATCGTAGCCGGTGACCCATGGAATCGGCTGGCCGGGATCCGCACCGGCAGGCAGGATCAGGTCCTCCGGGTCGAGGGTATTCCCCTCCCTGATCATGTCGTGGTAGGTGCCGACGATCGGTGTGATGGAACCCATCTCCGCCGAGTAGCGCTCGATCCCCTCCATTATCGCTGACACCTCCGCCTCGACGGGCGTCGCCCCCTTGCCGTTATAGACGGAGATTGCTCCGTCCTGCGCTGTCGGCCGGATGCTGGAGAAGACCGGAATGCCAATCCGGTCGAGGCTGGTGATGTCGGCGACGCGGGTGATCCCTGCGGCGGGGAGCTTTGCCCTTACGCGTGCGAGCGTCTCTTCGGGCGGGACCGCCCGCTGGGTCTCATGGGCGTATGCCTTCGAGCACGTCCTGAGGTGGATCTTCGGCATGCGATCACCCGCCCTCCCCGGGCACCCATCGTTCACCGTTCTTCCCGATCTCTTTCTTCCAGATGGGTACAGTCTGTTTGATCCGTTCGAGGATGTACTCGCAGGCGGCAAAGGCCTCTTTCCGGTGCCCGGCGCCGACGACGATGAGCAGGATGTTGTCGCCCACGCGGAGTTCCCCGATCCGATGGATGATCTCCACCGACTCGATCGGGTATCTTTCCATCGCTTCGCTCCGGATCGCCTCGAGCTCCTGACCGGCGACCTCTTCATATGCTTCCAGTGTCATCCGTTCGATCTCATCGTCCCTGACGACTCCGAGGAACGTGACCAGGGCACCCGTCTCGGGCCGCTTTGCCCGGCCGATCACGGCGGCCGTATCGAAGTCCTCCTCTGTTACGCTGATCATGATCCTCCTCCCGTCATCCGCCAGCCACCGGCGGGAAGAGTGCGATCTCGTCGCCGTCGACGAGCACGAGCGTGTCGATCTCCCTCCGGCTGATCCGCTTGCCGTTCTTCATCAGGATGATATGGCCCCTGAGCTCGCCCCCCTCGGTAAAGAGTGCAGCATGTGTCTGCGCCGATTCGTCCCCCAGGAGGGTCAGCAGCCTGCCCACCGACGTTCCGTCAGGAATATCGATCCTGCGGTCCGCCCCGATGCTCTCTCTCAGCTGGGCGAATGCCCTGATGCGAACGTTCATGGTCGTATCTCCTGATGCTCACCCTCGCTGCCTCTTCCGCACGCCTCGCAATCTGAACGCCTATCGGCGGGAATCGTCTCCAGCACCGTGCAGAGCCCGTTCCATACGGCGAGCCTGCCCGCGAGCAGATCGCCGGTGCCGAGCAGGAGCTTGATCACCTCGTTCGCCTGGAGGAGCCCGACGATCCCGGCGGTGACTCCGACGACCGGAGGCGCCTCGTCCGGCGGAGGTTCGGGGAAGATGCACTGCAGGCATGCGGTCTGGCCCGGGACGACTGTGGTGACCTGTCCGTCGAACCCGCTGACGGCGCCATGGACGAGCGGGATGCCGGCGCGCAGCGCGGTCCGGTTCAGGACGTACCGGGCGGTGAAGTTGTCCATCGCATCGACGATGACATCGGCGTCACCCGCCAGCCCGGCAGCGGTCGCGTCATCAACGGTCGCCCGGAGTGCGGTGATCTCGATATCCGGGTTGACCGCCCGGAGTTTCTCAGCTGCCGACTGCGCTTTCCCTCTCCCGACGTCCTGATCCCAGTGGAGCACCTGTCGGTTCAGGTTTGTCCGGTCGACGGCGTCGCAGTCGGCGACCCGGATATGCCCCACGCCGGCAGCGGCCAGGTAGAGGGCGACCGGGCACCCGAGGCCACCGGCACCGGCGATGAAGACCCGCGCCGCCCTGAGCCGCGCCTGGCCTCCCTCCCCAAAGATCGGGATCTGTCTTCGGTAACGCTGCAGTTCGGTTTCCCGGAACATTCTCGCCGTTCTCCTGCTCTCTTCGCCGCGCCTCCCCGGGATCTCCCGGCCGAGTGTGCCCGACGTATCTGCGCGGTGCCACGCACCGCATCCGGACAGGCCCGCGGGTGCAGAGGCCAGCACATACATATCATCTACACTACCATAAAAATCGTGATAGCCGTTCGCCGGGCGGCACAGAGGACTGTTGAGCCGTCCGGCGTGATCATCGCCCAAAGCGAGGCGGCGTCCTTCCACGGTAAGCAGTCTCCGCGCCAACCGTGGGCGTCTGCCCGGCCGAGCCGGTGCGTCGATCTCCGCATGCCGGTGAGTTCGTTCGGGCATGATCGCGGCCTGGATAGGGGCGGATAAGAACGTCGGCGGGAGCGCCGGGTCTGCTGCGGCTCAGGGCACCGCTCCCTCCGGTCGTCTGGAAGACGATCCGGCTGTCCGCCCCTTTCCGTAGAGGATATGCGTGTTTCGCCGCTCCGAAAAACCGACGATGATCAGGATGATGCATGAAACCGGCGAAATATGCGCTTTTTTGGGAATGGTCGGATGGCCGGGGAGCGAGGAAGCATCCCGATCGGGAAGATACGCGCGATTCGGCTCCGGAGAGATCTCTCTTCCAGGACCGCGCGGACTCCGGGGTATCCCCGCACAACTCTCCACGGTCCTCGGGATCTGGTGATGAATGCATCGAGGACATCCCGAAACCCCTTGTACAGATCCCGTCCTAAAACCGAATTCATCCCAAAACTGCTCGACGTTCGAGAATCAATGCAGATCTGAGCAGTATGGTCGTTCCGTTCTTCGAATGAACCATGAATACCGACTGAAACCTCGATCCTGGCAGTGTGGGGTTATCGCATCGCAGGAGAGTGCTCCCGCCTGGAGGGCAGAAGCACGAGAAGATGCTTTCGCATCTTTCAGTATGTCGGCCTCGCATCGGCAGGATGGCAGGAATTTCGGGATGACCCCGTATTTCGGCACGGCGACCCCCGGCGTCGGGATCTCATATCGGGTCGTTCCGCCTGGGAAAATCCCGGATCTCCCTCGACTCTATCCAACCCTCATCCAGTCGCCTGATGATCTCGTTAATCCGCAGGACCTGTGTGCGGATGCTCTCGGCTCCATCATCGTCATCGAGCGGATCCGTCCGTGCCATAATCACCTGGAGCGGATAGCGGACATGGTCCGCAAGGATGGCAAACTGCTCCAGTTGCGCTCGATCTGGCTGTAGGCCTGCTGACGGAGCTCCTCCATCCGCACCCGGTCCGCGGCGTCCCTGCCGACGGCCTGGATTCCGACGACAGCGTCGCTCTTGACGATCGGTGAGGCGTTTTATCTCGACAGTTGCAGGCGTACCGTTCTCTTCGCACAATCTCGATCCGAACATTCTCGACCTCCCTCCAGCAACCAGGTCTTCAGCCGCTGGAAGTCCGGGTAACTGGACGGCGTAATGTACTTCGTGCACTGCGCCCCCAGAATCTCGTCAGGTGCAAACCCGAAATCCTCTGAACAGCAGAGGAAATATAGGTAATAAACCCATCAGGGTCACAGATGAGGATAATATCAAAACTCCGCTGTGCAATCTTCCGGGATTTCTCCTCGCTCTCACGAAGCGCCTCTTCTGCATGTTTGTGTTCGATGATCCTGCCCAGGTGCTGGTAATGGCGGTTAAGAAGGATCTCTCCTCCTGCAGGAAACGGCCCTTCGTCTTCCTCGGGTTTTTCTGTTTTCTGTTACGTAATACACCTTCAGGGTGCCTGCACGCCTGCCCTGCACGAAGATGTCACTGACCTGCATCCACCCGGTCTCCCTGAAAATTGGCGGTCTGGTAGATCATCCTCTCCAGCATGAGGCGGGCACATGTGTCTTCCGGATACTGCCAGCCCTGGGGGGATGAGATCGACGACGCCCTGCAGCAGGTCTGCAACCGGCATCCCGGGAAGCTCGATAAAATGAGAGATCTCATAGAGAGGCAGCACAGTTCTTTTTCACTCTCTCGCCGAGTTCGTGCGTCCGCTTCCGCAGGTCCTCTTCAGCGCGTCTCTGATCGGTGATGTCCATAAGCGAGAGGGCGCAACGGTGACGATTACATCTCGTTACGTGCCAGCCCCATCCCGAATGATCGCTTCATAGGTCCGTGGCGCGGCAGCGGGATATCGATCCGGCGCAGGCGGTGATAGTCCCTCATCCGCTCCCGATATCGCTTTCATCGGGCAGGTAGTCCCAGAATATCTGCCCTACAAGGGACGTTCGGGGATGCCCGAAACAGGTCTCAAACTCGGTGCTGGCGTATACGATCGTCCCGTCGTCGACGAACATAATGGCCGTGCCGGTATTCCCAACAATCGTCCGGTACATTAAGGCAGAATCCGCTGGAAATCGGTCGAACACTGGCGCGAATGGTGCTCCCTGCACATCCGTATCTCCCGGAGGTCATCCCAAAACGCCTCTGCCGGGAGGGGGGCGCCCGCTCGCACCTCCGGTGCTCATGCGCCCGCCGTCCCGCCGGGTGTCCCCCTCCCGGTCCCTCCCCC
>DAQY01000036.1 GCA_002503105.1 Methanomicrobiaceae archaeon UBA206 | reverse complement strand
AGAACTTTCGTTACGCTACCAAAGTCGCTCCGGAGAGAGGCAAAGAGATCACGGTGCAGTCGGCGTAGCCATCGCCGGATCTCCTTTTTTAGGCTGTCCCGAAAGGTCTGTCTTCGCGTACGCCCTCTGTCCTGATCGCGTTCTGCGCCGGCACGGATTTCCGACCTGGCCGCGTCGCGGACGAGCCCCGAAACGACGAACGGTGTAACTCGCATCCTTCTCCATTCACCAGGAACGCATGGAGGAGGCAACGATCCCCGCCGCGAGTTGTGGCGATGCTGCCCCGATCGGTGGATCGAGGCTCTGCAGGTCGCCGCGTGCATCGATCGTCGGATGAGCGACCGGAGAACGTCCCGCTCGTGTACCGGCTCCCTCCCACGCCTCACCTGTACGTCCTCCGTACCCTCTCCCTTCGCCGCAGAAGAAGTCTGCAGTACCTGATCAGTGACGCCGTTTGATGCGTGCTGCGTCTTCGAAAGCAGGGGGGTGCCGGCGGTGGCGAAAGTATTTGAACGCTCCATCAGATACCTGTTCGCATGTACCCCGCCGGCCGGGAGGTGCGGAGGGAGCGGAATACTAGGATCGCGTTTTTCCTCAACCTCGGGTTCACGCTCCTGGAGTTTGCGGGCGGGATCTACACGAACAGCCTTGCCATCACGGCCGATGCCCTCCATGACCGTGCCGGTTTACCGTCACGGTCCGGGATCAGCAGACAGGGGAGATCGTCGCGCAGGACGGATTCGGCAGGATCTACAGTACGGATACCCAGAAGCAGGTTGCGGTACGGAAGAGGGGCATCTACCTGATTGAGATGAGCGGGAACGAGGTCAGCGTGGACGTGCTCATGCGTGCAGGAGCGGTCTAGCACCCGACGCACGCGGAGAAGGTTCGCCCGGGGTGCCGTGCGCCGGATGGCACGGGTTGCCCGCTCCGGCAGGCGTATGTCCGGGGAACGGGCAAACCCTTTTTAATCCGGACGACGTATGAGTTAGGGTAATATACCTGTTCTCATGTCCCGGTAGGGTAGTGGATATCCTAGAAGCCTGCGGAGCTTTTGACCCGGGTTCAAGTCCCGGCCGGGGCGTCTCTCCTTCCGCTCCCGCCCCGTTGTTCTGCCCGCAATCACTCGCGTATGATCTCTGATACGTAGGATATACCGAGCTTCGCCCGCCGTATCCGGGTGCCGTCCAGGAGGTGCCGCATATCGACGAACTCGCCTTCGGACACGATCCGCTGGATCTGCCGGCCAAGGTCAAGGGACCCGTCCCAGGGGATGCGCCTGAATATCACGGCGTGGTTGTGGAGATGGATCTGTGCGCGGCGCCCCTCTCCGCAAACGACGAGCGCGCGTGAGGCAGGTCGACGTCGATGTCGAAACTCACCATCGTGCCTCCCCGGTACTTCGGTTCCGCATCGACGGCGATCCGGCCGTCCACGTATGCTGCGTCCATGATGGATGCGCCGCCTGGAGGTGCAGCCGTACGGAGGGGTGCGCGCTTCACACCGGAGCTGCGGACGCCGGCAACCACCGCCTACATGGCGACCGCGATAACACCCGAGTGGCTGCACCCCCCGCTCCGCTGCGAACGCAAAGATCGAACGGTGGAGGTCGGAGAGCGATATACCCTCCTCGTCCCCGGTCTCGACGTCGATGATCTCGTGGAACGGCCCGTCGAGCACGACATTGAAACCGGAGAACACTCTCACGTCTCCCGTATCCTTCACCGGCTGAAGAAGTCCGGCGTGTCGTTCCCGTCGGACGGCAGCCAGACCATCGATCAGTGCAGGTTGATCATCTCCCCCAGGGGGGGGAAGGGCGTCTGCAACGCTCTCGCCGAGCGCTCCCAGTCCGAGCGAGTAGTCGAGATCGGAGAACCGCAGGGAGCGGATCTCCACTCCGGTCAGCCGGGCGTGCAGGACGTCTTCGAGGCTGCCGACGACCCTGAGCGCGCTGTGCCCGGACGATCCGGACTCGATGGTGTAGCGGACGCCGTTTTCCGTGCGTGTCGGGCGTTCGAGCTTGGAGAGCACGGATAGGCTGTCCACCGGCTTTCTGCAGGCGCTGATCGCCTTCTCACGCGTTGGATAGAGATCGAAGATGGAAGTGACTCCGGCCATCTCGAGCACGTGCCGGGGTACTATCCGACGCAGCTGAGAGCGAGGGTGCTGCGGCGTTCTTTCAGCTGTCTCTTGAGCGCCAGAAAGATCCTGATGCCCGCACTTGAGAGGTACGTCGCCCCGCCGAGATCGAACACGACCGATCGATCGTCGTCCTGGAGGGAGGCGGCGATCGCCTCGTCGAGCCTGCCGCTGATACCGCAGATCGGCACTCCGTCCCTTCGTTCAGTATGAATTCCATAGCGTCAGTTCTCTCCGGTTACTGTTTTTTGATCTGCTGCCAGTTAGGGGTGTGGAAATGTGTCGGGGCAGGTTACGGCTTTCGCTTCCATTCTCCGGTCTTCGAATACCTCACAGCCGGATCCGGTCGCGGGCAGCGCCGGCACTGCCTCTCGACGCACTGGGGGTGGCTTCTGTGTCGCGATCAGCGGCACGTTTAACATGGATGAGGTACCCTTCGGATGAAGCGAAACAGAGGAGGGGAAAGACGATGGTGAGAGTGACGATCGATCGCCCCGGCTGCACGAGCTGTGAGCAATGCTGGACCATCTGCCCGGAATTCTTCGAGCAGAATCCGGACGATACGCTCAGTCAGGTGAAGGACGAGTACCGGCTGAACGAGAGCCAGTCTGAAGGGAAGGCGCCCGAGTCTCTCGCAGACTGCGTGTGGGAGGCGGCGGAGAACTGCCCGGTCGCGGTGATCTCTGTTGAGGAATGAGTTCGGCGATCCGCTCAGCCCGGCCGAAGGGTGCGACAGAGACGGGAGCGATCCCGGGATGCACCGGCCGGAACGTGCCGGATTCCGTCCCTTGGGTACCGTTCTGCCTTCACCTCACCCGTCCATCGGGTGTGTTCCGGCGCGCATGCAGTTATGGCCATGGCCGTTGCAGTGTGGTATCCCGAATTGATT
>DAQY01000089.1:15010-60058 GCA_002503105.1 Methanomicrobiaceae archaeon UBA206 | reverse complement strand
CCCTCACGACCGCACAACCTCGCAACCGCTCGGAGGGTGCGGCCCCCTCCGCCACCCCGTCACAGACGCCCGCAGACGGGCGATCTCGTCGTGAGCCATAAGAAAGATAGGCCGCCAGATGGGCGGTATCGGGGCCGGAAAATGGGGATTACTCGATCTTCTCGACGGTGAGCCGCCTCTTCGCCGTGCTCGCTGACGGACCATCGCGCGCTGTGTAGGGCGGACCGGGAACACTACTCTTCTTTTCCGTCGACGTGGCGCAATGGGCCGGATCTCCAGGTGGATCGTCCCGCGCGGTGAAGAAAAATACCTTCGATTTGGTGGTTATTTCAAAAAAAAAGCATTGGGAAAGTTGGCCGGAGTGCCTCAGCCCGGATTTGAACCGGGGACAACCAGATCTTCAGTCTGGCGCTCTCCCAGACTGAGCTACTGAGGCGTCGGCGAACAGTACTTGGATCTGCTGGCTAATAAATGATCTGCTTCCCGGATCCGGCCCTCGCTCCACGGCGGGGCGGGAAGATCCGCCCCCCGCCGATGCGCCTTTTTTATCTCTTCCCGCACCGATAGTGTTAACGATGGACAGGCGTGATCGGGAGCCGGAGGGCGCGGAAGACAATATCGTACGGGCGCTCTCGGAACGGAGCCAGCACGTGGTGCACATCACCCACAACGACCTCGACGCCGCTGGCGGGGATGCGATCCACCGCATGAAGTATGGCGACGTCTTCACCATCTGGTGCCCAGTCGGAAAGTTCCTCCCGCTCTTCGACGCTGTTTCCGGCGCACCGGGCCGGGGCGACCTGATCAGCATCTCCGATCTCGGCTACCAGGCGGGCGTGGAGCAGCGGATCGGGAGGGCGCGGTCGAACGGGTGGCGCATCGAGTGGCGCGATCACCATCGCTGGCAGGAGGATGAGATCCGGTCGGTCGAACGCATGGTCGACCTCCTCCACATCGACACCACCACCTGCGCCACGGGAGTCGTCGCCCGTGATCTGGCACCCGGCGATCCGGTCGCGGCCGAGGTGGCGCGGGTGGTCTGCGACTACGACCTCTGGAGGCACGAGGACCCGCGGTCAAAGGTGCTCGGGCGGGTGGTGATGCGGAGGGAGAACCGCGAGTACGTCCGGGACTGCCTCGTGCGGGGGATCTTCACCGATGCGGTCATCGAGCGGGAATACGCAGACATCGTGGATGAGATGGAGCGGGACATCCGCCGGAGCGTCCGCCGCGCCGTGATCGTCGATGGGCGGTACCGTATCGCATTTGCCCCTTTCTACGGCTTCCCCAGCGAGACCGCACACCGCATCCGGAATACGCTGGGCACCGACATCGAAGTGATCGTCTCCGCAAACGGCCGCTTCTCGATCCGCTCCGCCCCGCCCGTCAGCCACCTCATCGCCCGCAGGTTCGGGGGCGGAGGGCACCCGCACGCGGCCGGAGGGACGTTCGAGTTCAGCCTGCTCGACAGGCTGCTCTTCCGGCTCCTCAGGAGGAACCGCCACTGCCGGCGCCTCGCTGAAGCGGCCGAGGCTATCGCGGAATGAACGCCTGTTCGGTGACGCCTCTCCAGTAGTCCGTGCAGTCCCGCTCGCAGTATCCGCCTGCCTGGAGCATCTCCGGGTCCGCATACTCCGTCGCAGCGGCGAGATCGCCGCTCTCCGGATTCAGCAGGATCAGCCTCCGGATCCGGTACTCCTCCATCAGTTCGGCAGCGGTGCCGATCTGCTGCGGCAGAACCACGAGTTCGGTCTGGTACTCGAGGAGCGTCTCGAAGTCGAACGTCTCCGGGTCCTTCGGGAAGAAGACGATCCGCCGGGCGGCAAGCTCGTCCAGCTCCACCTCCTGCGCCGCTTCGCTGATCAGCACGTGGCCCCGAACGCCCTGGTCCCGCATCTCCCGTGCGAGACGGGCATAGAGCCCGGCGAGGATCTCCTGGAACTCCTCGGCATCTCCAACGTATGCATCCTGCAGCCCCAGCAGGTGCGGTGCGGGGAGGGAGACCCAGACGCCCTTCCGCCGCGCCGCGAGCGCCAGCGCATCGTCGATCACCTCCCGCGGGTCGATGTCGGGCTCATCGACCAGCACGCCCTCCCGGAACCCGACGAGGCAGTCCCGCCACCGCCTGCCGTAGAACATCCCGCCCGCACAGGGGATATCCACGTCCCCCTGCGGCTCAAGGGAGATCTCCAGCTGGCAGGTGACGAGGTCGCCCCCTATCCCCCGTCGCTGCGCCACCCACTCCGCGAGTTCTTCAACCGTGGGCGTCCCCACCTCTGATCCGAAGGATCGAACCGGTATCTTCAGCCGCCGTGCCATGTCCTGGTATCTTTATTAGTGTCGCAGCCAGAGGGTATAAGGATGAGTGGTAAGCCGTTGCTGGTGACATGCGGGCTCCCCTATACCAACGGCCCCTGTCATATCGGGCACCTGAGGACCTATGTACCGGCCGATTGCTACGTCAGGTACATGCGCCGAACGGGGGAGGACGTCGTCTTCATATGCGGATCCGATAATCACGGGACGCCGATCGTGATCAGCGCCGAGCAGGAGGGCGCGTCGCCCCGCGAGCTCTCCGAACGATACCATCGGCACTTCGATTCGACGTTCAGGCGGATGCTGATCTGGTTCGACCGGTTCGGCATGACGGACGATCCGGTGAACCACGAGACCACCAGGTCGATCGTGCAACGCCTGCTCGATCGGGGGTACATCTATGCCAGGACCATCCGCCAGAGCTACTGCCCCGACTGCAGCCGGTTCCTCCCCGACCGGTACGTGGAGGGCGTCTGCCCCTACTGCGGCGCCATCGCCCGCGGCGACGAGTGTGATCAGGGTTGCGGACAGCACCTGGAGCCGGGCGAGATCAGGGACGCCGTCTGCAAGATCTGCGGGGCGAAGGCGGAGCTGCGCGAGCAGGAGCACTATTTCTTCAGGCTGAGCGGGTTCAAGGAGTTCCTCCTGAAGTACGTTCCGGAGCTCCGGGGCACCGCCAACGCCCGGAACTACGCGCTGGGCTGGGTGAAGGAGGCGTTGCACGACTGGTGCATCACGAGGACGCTGGACTGGGGCGTCAGATTCCCGGGACGGGACGACCTTGTCGTCTACGTCTGGGTGGACGCACCGATCGGCTACATATCGTTCACGAAGGAATGGGCCGAGACCGCAGGCGCGGACTGGACGGAGTACTGGTGTGGCGACGAGACCCGGGTCACCCACTTCATCGGCGGCGACATCATCTACCACCACTGCATCTTCTGGCCGGCGCTCCTCGCAGGGGCGGGCTACGGCCTGCCGTACGCCGTCGTGGCGAGCGGCATGGTCACGATCGAGGGGAAGAAGTTCTCCAAGTCCCGCGGCTACGTCGTCTGGACCAACGACGACTACCTCGATCAGGGGCTGCCGCCCGACTACCTGCGCTACTACCTCCTCTCCTACACCAACCACACCAAGGAGCTGGACTTCTCCTGGAAGGTCTTCCAGGAGCGGGTGAACAACGAGCTCGTGGGAACCCTGGGCAACTTCATCTACCGCACCATGCACTTTGCGCAGAAGGAGTTCGGCGGCGTCCCGGGAGTGCCTGCCGAGCCCGCAATCGTTGAGGAGATAGAGAGGACGCTCGGTGCGGTCGACGCGTCGATGCAGAATTACGAGTTCAAGAACGCCGCCGATACGATGATGGCGCTGGCATCGTTCGGGAACTCCTATATCCAGAACGCCGCACCCTGGAAGCTGATCAAACAGGACCGCGGCGCTGCGGAGCAAGTGATCGCAAACTGCCTGCAGATCGTCAAAGCGCTCGTCCTGCTCTTCGAACCGCTGATGCCCGAGACCGCACAGCGGGCATGGCGGATGCTGGGCTACGACGACCGCGTTGCGGATCACGGGGTGCACGAGGCCACCACACCCCTCGGGGCGCGCGCGATCGCGAAACCGGCACCGCTCTTTGCCAAGATGGAGGATGCGAAGATCCGGGACCTCGAGGCGATCCTCGCCGCACGGGTGGGAGAGACGAAGAGGATGAGGAAGCAGGCGAAGGGGACCGTCTCCATCGATCTCTTCTCCCAGCTGGATATCAAGGTCGGGCGGATCGTGGCGGCGGAGCCGATCCGGGGTTCGAAGAACCTCTACAGGCTGATGATCGATCTGGGCGACGGGCAGCGCCAGATCGTCAGCGGAATCGCACAGTTCTATACGCCCGACGAGCTGATCGGCAGGGACGTGGCGGTGATCGCCAACCTCGAGCCCACGACGATCTTCGGGGTGGAGAGCCAGGGGATGATCCTCGCCGCGGGCGACGAAGCCTCCCTGATCGTCCCCCTCCGTCCGGTGAAGCCGGGGACGGCGGTGCGGTAGAGGATCGGAGCACGGTCCCGCATCCCCTGTTTTTTTGCCGGGTGCACGCCGCCCCGTTTCGCATCGAATCGCAGAGCGGTCGTCCCAGAACACCTCTGCCGGGAGGGGGTGTTCCCTCGAAGTCTGGCGGCTCCTCCAGCTCCTGTCCGTCGGCCAGGCGCACATCGCACCTGTTGGTGCTCAAGCTCCTGCGTGAAGATCGCCCCGATATGCCCCGATCGAGGTTTTCGGTCAGTAATCGACCCCGCTGCTCGGATCCAGGTTGGTCCTCGAACTTCTGACAGCTGCAGACGAAGATCGATCTGAAGACGGGGATGGACGCTCGGATTACCGGCTTTGCAGAGAACCCCCCTGCGGGTGGCTGGCAGTTCCTTCGGTCTATCTACGTTCCTCTTTTCCGACGCGGACGGCCGATCGGATCCCGGGGACCGGGGCGGCCAATCGCCACGCGGGGGAGAGGCGTTCGAAGATGCGATAACCGGGTAAAGTCGTGTTCACGTTCTGACCCAGAGTATGGCCTGGAGGATGGAAATCCTGCGTACAGGTGCTCCGATCCAAGTGAACCCCGGTCTGCAGACAATTTCGGGATGAAGATCGATCTGAAAACGGAGATGGAAGCCGGTGATCCAGGCTTCCATTCCGGTGTAGGAAACCGCCCGTACCGCACCGGATCTTGCGACCGAAAGGACGATACCTCGCTTCTGGAGGTATTCGACAGAACCCTCCAGATATGAGCCGATAAACCTCCCCTCTTCGAGAGGCAGGACTTTGCTTTCGGCCGCCGCATCTCAAGCACCGGCCTCCTTGGAGTACCGGAACAGCAGCTCCGTCACCGCCCGGATCTCCCGTCCCTGCGTCCGCGCCTCCTGCAGGTAGGCGTTGTAGACCTCGTCAGTCACGACCCGCATCTGCGGCCGGTACAGGTCCGCATGCATCGAGAGATCGAAACACCGCGCCTCGCTCTCGGTCAGTTTCAGGGGTCTGTACTCCCCGGCGTGCGGCACAAACACCGGGTTCTCATCCCGGGGCGTGCGGAGGACGAGGTCCGCAAGGGGCGTTCCCGGAATGGGCTCCGCGCCGCTCACGAAGACGTCGTCGAGGGCGAGCGATGCGACGAGATCCTTCGTCGCCCCGTAGTCCTCCTCCGTCTCGCCCGGGTAGCCGACGATGAAGCTCCCCGCGACCCGGAGATCGTGCTGCCGGCACCACTCCACCGCGTCCTCGACCTGCCGGACGGTCACCCCCTTGCCCATCATGCGGAGCACCCGGTCGCTGCCCGACTCGATGCCGAAGAAGATCCACCCGATCGTATACGCACCGATCGCCTCCAGGATCTCGTCGGTGATGCAGTCCACCCTGATGTCGGGCGCGGAGACATTCTTCGGCCCCATCACCTCCGCCATGCCGGCGAGGAGCTCGACGAACGCGTCCGGGTCCATCCGCCCGTCGCGGTAACCGTACAGCGACCCGGTCCCGCCGGAGATGGAGAGCCGTTTCGCTCCTTTTGCGCGGAACGCCCTCACCTCCTCGACGATGCTCTCGATCGTGCGGCTCCGGATGCTCCGCCCGAAGAACCGCGGCACCTGGCAGAAGGTACAGCCACCGATGCAGCCCCGGTGCGTCTCGATATAGGCGCTGGCGCCGCGGATGCTCTGCTCCCCGATATCGTCCGGGATCAGCGGCAGCGGACGCTGAATGGGCGCCGGCGGCGCCGGGGGCGTCACCACCACCCGGTCGCCGTCCCGGAACGCGATGCCGCGCACTCCGTCCGAGACCCCCTCCTCGATGAGGCGGAGCACCGTCCCCTCCCCCTCGCCGACCACGACCGCGTCCGGCGCGAGCTCCCCGAGCACCATCTCCGGGCAGGCGGATACCGGTCCGCCCACGAAGACCGTGCCGCCGCCCTCCCGGTGCTCCGCAACGAGGCTCCTGATCGCGGGATCGAGCAGGTGCTGCGTGGAGTACAGGCTGAGCAGCAGGAGATCGCCGCCGGGGGCGGCCGGCACCCTGCTGAGCGTCACCCGGTGCCCGGCGTCGCGCAGGACGCCGCCGATCAGCATGGCACCGTAGGAGTAGAGGCCCGGAGAGACGATCGTGATATCCATGATAGAATATCAGCAGGTCATGCTATACAAAGAGTGGGGGAGATGGGCCCCCGGCTAGCGCGGCGGGGACGGTCTGCAACGCCTCGCCTCCGCGACGGTGTGGCCGCCCCGGTCCATCCGGCCGATCAGCGCCTGCTGGAAGCGCAGCACGTCGGCGACGATCAGTTCCGGATTCCGCTCCAGTGCCGCTCTCCGGGGCGCAGCGTCCCGGGCGTCCCGGAACCGCCTCGTCCGCCCCCTCCTGGGGTGCGAGCCGCTCCCCTCGCTCCCATGCACGGCGGAGGAGGTCGGCCGCACGCATCCGGCACAGCCGGGCTGCCGCGTCGGCGCCCAGATCGTCGCAGACCCAGGCGGTATGGATGCCCGCCCGGGCCGCCTTCGCGAGCGCTCCCGCCTCCTCCTGGAGCAGCGACCAGCAGAGGAACGTATCTGCAAGCTGGGGAAACCTCCGGGCGTTCAGCTGCTTCCGGTACCGTGGGAGCCGGACGACCTCCGCCTCACCGAGCAGCGCCTTCGAGATATCGGGGGCGCAGTAGCCGCACGACGGGCAGCGGCGGACCCATGCATAGATGGTGGATCGCAGGGTCCCGGGCGGGCGGGTATCCAGATCGCGGGAACCGACGGCGCTGGAGGGAGGCAGAGCCGAAAACCGGCACGGCTCCCCGCAGACCGCACAGATCGCCCGTTCGAAGCGCACCTGAGACATGGACAGCCAGCATGCCGCAACGCCGTATATATACGTTTCATGCGTTCGGCACCGGCAGCATCCGCCGCATCACTGCACGGCATGCAGGGCGTCGCCCATCCGCCGGGCGTAGGCGTTGGTGAGCCAGGCAAGCCCTGCCGTCGCTGCCAGGACGAGCACGAGCATCAGCCAGTGTTCGGGGCCGGCGGTGCCCACAGCGAGGCGCACCATGAGGTTGAGCGGGTTGTACGGCACCGCCAGCACGAAGAGGATCACCACCACCAGCGCCGTGGAGAAGACGAACTGCGCACCGGTCCGCTCGCGGTACCGGAGCGCTGCGAGCGCACCGAGGAGGATCAGGAAGAGCCCGCCCGCCGCGGCGTGGAGGAGTATCTCGACGCCGTGCCGCACCGCAATGCCGTTCGCGCCGAGGAGGAGGAGCCACGCCCCGGACTGGACGGGGACCAGGAGCTCGCATGCGGCAATCTTCCCCCAGACCATCTCGGCGAAGGTGACGGGCGTGGACATGAGCGTCTCGAGCGTCTGCCGCTGGTACTCCTCGGTGATGAGGTCGATGATCAGCGCCGCAGAGACGATCGCCGGCAGAAACATGAGGAGCGGGATGAGGAGACCGTACACGAACTCGAAGAAGTCCGCACCGCCCGCATCCGGGAAATTCAGGCTGATCGGGAGGAAGGCGAGCCGGTCGGCCCGGATCTCCCGGAGCTCCGCCTCGTACCCGAGCAGCACGTCCCTGATCTTCGTGTTGATGATGCTGGACTGCAGGTCGTTCTGCAGGAGGTACAGGGTGATCGTGATCGGCCCCTCCGCGTCGGGCGACGTGTCGGGCACGTAGACCACCGCCGAGAGCTTCCGCTCCGAAAGCGCCGCCACCGCCACCGAGAGATCCATCCGGTAGAGTCTGAGATCATCGCTCTTCTCGAACGCGTCGATAAGAGGGGATTCCGCCCCCGCGTAGCCGATGGGGTACCGGACCGTCGAGTACTCTGCCATCGCCTCCGGGTCGTACATGGCGGTGAGCCCCACCATCAGGAAGGAGGAGAACATGGCGATGAAGAGCTGCAGGAGGATCGCAGAGACGATCGTCTTCTCGGCGTACAGCCCGGAGAGTTCCTTCCGTGCAATGAGCCGGATGTGTCGTGCGTTCACGGCAGCACCCCGCTGACGACGTACAGGTTGTAGAGGCCGTGCACGACGCTCGCCGCCACGAGCCCGATGCCGTAGGCCCGCCTTCCGCCGATCTTCAGGGCAGAGGAGACGACGAGAACGCCGGTGAAGTGGAGGAGGAACGGCATCCAGAGCACCTGCAGGGAGAGGAAGAGGACGCTGCCGAAAACCGAATCCACGATCTGCGCGAGCGTCGCAAAGAGCAGGATCTTCTCCCCGGCGAGAAAGCCGAGCGCGACCAGGAACGAGCCGGCGAGCACGTTCCGCGCCGAGAGAAACGCGGGTCTCATCCGGAAGACGGCGTAGATCCCGACGGACTTCGCGAACTCCTCGATGAATGCCGCGGCGACGATCAGGAGGACCAGGGAGAGCGGCATGGGGAGATTGAAGAGGAGTACGAGAGCCATCATCTGGATCATGAAGACGAAGGGGACGGCGAATGCGGAGAGCAGGAGGAGCGAGAGGAGCGGACGCCGCTCCGAGACGCCCGCCGCGACGAAGTCGGCGAGACGCGGGAGCAGCCGCTGCTCCGAGAAGAGGCGCTCCTCGTTGAAGTTCGCTGCGCCTGCGTAGAGGAGCACGAGGCTGGTTGCGAAGAAGAGCGACGTCGAGTAGACGTACTCGGCGACGGTGAACCCGTCGCCCTGCAGCTGGAGGACGACGAGGGTGAGCGGCGAGACGATGCTCACCACGTGGACGTTTGCGAAGACGGTCGGGAAGAAGAGGTACGACGTCGCGACGGTCGAGAAGAAGATGGAGAGGAAGGAGAGCTCCTTGAAGCTGCGTGCAGACATACCGATGATCAGAGCGTTTGCCAGGAAGAAGAGGATCACGGGGACGAGTGGGAGGAGGATCAGCAGCGATGCGCCGTTCAGCAGCGTGACGACGGTGGATATCAGGAGCATGGCTGCCAGGTACGGCAGGGCCTTGCCCAGAATGATCGCCGCGGGCCGGATCGGGGCGGAGAGGAGGATCTCGCCCGTTCTGCCCACCCGCTCGTTCACCATGCTCATCATGAAGAACTGGGAGGTAAAGTAGAGCGGGAAGATGAAGACGAAGACGAGGATGATGGAGTCGAAGGGGAGCGGAGGCGAGAGCTGCGAGGGCGTCTTGAAGGTCTCCATGCCAGTATCGGCCGAGAGCAGATCCGCATACCGGGCGAGCGGATGATCGGCGGCGTCCCGCCGCAGGCTCTCCCTGAGTTCCGCTTCAGAGAACGCCGCGGCCGGAGACGGCGGGTGCACCGTCTCCACAGGCCCCTCGGGAACCGGAGGGGCGGACGGGTCGGGCGGCGCCCCCACCTGCCGCCCGCTCTGGGTTGCGGCAAAATCGAGCTCGCTCTTCACGTACCGGAGATCGATCCAGAGCGGGTATGCGGCGAAGAGATCGGGCTGTGCGTTCGCAACCCATGAGACGTAGGCTTCGTAGTCCCGCTCCAGCGCCCGGAGAGCGGATCGCCCCCTGTCGGTATCGGCGGCGTACACCTCCCCCTGCAGGATGACGATATCGTACGCGTGCCGGTTCTCCCGGAGGCCGGCATCGGTGCGGTACGCGGAGAAACGCTCGTCCGCCGCGACGATCTGGAAGACGTCGGGATCGTCGACCGCGATGCGGTACATACCGTCCTGCAGGTGCATACCGCTCTGGGCGGCGAATCCGGTCACCAGCACCAGGAGGACGAGGAGGACTGCTGCCAGAGGCAGGACCTCCCTGCCCATCGAGCTCATCGACCGCCTCGTCTCCCACCGGGCGATCGTCCAGACCGAGGATAGTGCACCCATACGGACTCCGCACCCCTTCAGAGGACCGATCACTCTCCATGATAACCTATATCTGGAATCTGGTAAAAAGAAGATGATACGGAAAGGATGATCGCCGCCCGCTCTCTCGTCAAATACTACGGTGACTTCCCTGCGCTGAACGGCGTCAGCTTCGATCTAGAAGACGCCCGCATCCTCGGTATCATCGGGCATAACGGGGCGGGGAAGACCACGCTCCTGAAGATCATGGCGGGGCTGATCGCACCGACATCCGGCACGCTCACGGTCAACGGCATCGATGTGGTCAGACACCCGCTCGAACTGAAGCGGACACTCGGATACCTGCCCGAGGAGTCGCGCCTCTACGAGACGATGACGGTGGACGCGTACCTCGCGTTCTTCGGGGAGATCTACGGGCTCGATGCGGCGACGATCAGGGAGCGGCGGGAGCGCCTGCTCTCCTCGCTCTCCCTGGATGCGGGCGCAAAGAAGATCGGGGAGCTCTCGAAAGGGATGAAGCGCAAGGTGGCAATCGCACGATCCCTCATGCACGATCCCTCCCTGCTCGTCTACGACGAACCGACCTCGGGCCTCGATCCCATGACCTCCCGATCCGTCATCGAGTACATCAAGGATCTCCGGGCCCGGGGGAAGACAGTCGTCTTCTCGGCGCACAACCTCCACCAGGTCGAGGAGATCTGCGACGCCGTGCTGATCCTCCGGCGCGGACGCGCGGTCGCGCAGGGCACCATGCGCGAGCTCCGGGAGATGTTCGGCTCGATCACCTACCACATCCACTTCAGGCTCCCCGACCCGGGCGCGTTCAGCGCGCCCGTGGAGTACACCGCCCACGACGGCCAGTACCTGGCAACGGTGCGGACGATCGAAGATCTGAACGCGATCACGGCCGCGATCACGGCGGACGGCGGGGTGATCGATCGGATCGAGTCGCACCATCCCACGCTCGAGGAGATGCTGGTGAAGATCGGGGACTAAAAGAGGGGGTGCGGGCAGACGTCCGGAATAGCGGATATATAACCCTGTTTTTCGATTATTGCCGCATCTGCGGCACCGATCGCTCTCTGCCGCAATAGCGTACTTTAAGTAGCAGTGGTATTTATCTGCCACGCGGAAGGCCGCAGCACCGGACTGTCTGCACGACGATGAGAATGCACGGAACCGGCGGTGTCAGACCGGGGTCGTCCGAAAACGCGTGCGGGTCTCCGGGACGTGCGCAATCCCCATATCGAGACCGGACAGGCGGAGAAGGGTTCGCCACCGTTACAGGAAACGGGCCTGAAGGGATTTGAACCCCTGACCTACGGATTAAGAGTCCGTCGCTCTGCCGAACTAAGCTACAGGCCCACCCGTGATGACTCAACAGTATGGTACGGGAATAAAAATAAAACTTGCGGACTATTCCCGAAAACAACCAAATGGAACCTATTAATAAGATGAGAAGTTTCACCATTATACGCATGCCTGATGTGGTCCAGAACTTTTCGAAGAGTGCTTCGAAAGACCGGATCAAATACATCATACTCGGGTGCGGGAGTACCGGCTACAACGTCGCTGAAGAGCTCCAGCAGGAGAATGAGGACCTGATCATCATCGACCGCGACGAGAAGCGGGTGGAGGATCTCAGGGACCGGAAGTACGAGGCGTTCGTCCGGGATCTTCGCGACCCCGATTTCATGAAGAATCTGCCGGTCCCCGAGGTGGCGTTCATTCTGAGCAACGACAAGGACGCGAACCTTGCCGCCCTCAAGACCGTCAAGACCCGTTTCCCTGCAACCCACGTGATTGCGCGGGCGGTCGATCCGGTCAGCATCGATCTCCTGCAGAAGGAGGGCGCTGACATCGTCCTCTACCCGCAGAAAGTGGTCGCGAAGACCGCCATCCACCATATCAGGAGGCTGCACTCATCGCGCCTTGCCATGCGGCTCTACGACCTCCTCGCCACCTGGGAGGGCACGCTGGGCATTGTGACCCACATCAACCCCGACCCTGACGCGATCTCCAGCGCCATGGCGCTCTCCATGATCGCCCACCATGCCAGCAACAACGCGCTGAACTGCCGCATCCTCTACGAGGGCAATATCGGGCACCAGGAGAACCGCGCCTTCATTAACCTCCTCGAGATCAAGATGGAACGTCTCACCCCGCAGATCCTGGAGGAGTGCGACTATCTGGCCCTGGTCGACTCTTCGGCGCCTGGCATCAACAACGAGCTGGCGAAGACCACCCGCGTCAACATCATCATCGACCACCACAAGAACGGCGAACAGCCTCCGGCTGCCGTGGATTTCGTCGATATCAGGTCGGGCGTGGGCGCGACGGCCAGCATCATGACCCAGTACCTGATGGAGCTCGACATCCCGGTGAGCATGCCGGTAGCGACCGCCCTCTTCTACGGCATCCGGGCGGACACGAGAGACTTCAAGCGGAACGTGACGCCCCAGGACCTGAACTACGCGGCGTTCCTCCTCCCGCTGACCGATTCCGAACTCCTCGACAAGATCACGTCGCCGTCGATCTCGCTGGAGACGGTCGAGATTCTGGGAAGCGCCATCCGGAATCGGAAGATCAAGAGCGGGTACCTCTTCTCGAACGTCGGGTACATCAGGAACCGCGACGCCCTCCCCCAGGCGGCGGATCTGCTGATCCAGCTGGAGGGCGTGAATACGGCGCTGGTCTACGGTATCGGAGACCAGAACATCATAATCTCGGCCCGAAACAAGGATATCCGCCTGCACCTGGGCAACGTCATGGCGGAGGCCTTCGGTTCGATCGGCGAGGCGGGGGGGCACGCCACGATGGCCGCCGCCATGATCCCGCTGAACTACTTCACCATGGTGAGGAACAAGGAGGAACTGCTCGCGCTCATCATCGATCCGATCCTCAAGAGGTTCACGAGCATCGTCGGACTCGACAACGAGGATAAACAGGATGAGATTTGAGGAATGGGAACCCCTGTACTCACGGATCCTCGACTATTTCGGTTTTGAACGGGAAGCGGACGAGGAGGCGGCCCGGATGCTCTCCGCCCTCGCCGACCGGGACGGGATCGCGCTCCTCGAAGCGCTCGCCCGCGGCAGGGTGGTGACGGTCTGCGGCAACGCCCCGTGTCTCCCGGACGAGCTGCACCTGATCGAGGGGAGCATCTTCGCCGCCGACGCCGCCGCCGGGGTGCTGGCGGACCACGGCATCCGCCCGGATGCCGTATTCACCGACCTGGACGGCGCCACCGATCTCTTCGTTGACCTGAACCGGCAGGGCACGATCATGGTGGTGCACGCCCACGGGGACAACATACCGCTGCTGCGCCGCTGGGTGCCCCGGTTTCCCGGACCTCTGGTTGCCACCACCCAGGCGGCGCCCCTCTGCGGCGTCCACAACTTCGGAGGGTTCACCGACGGCGACCGGGCGGTCTTCGCCGCGGATGAGCTCGGCGCTGCGCGGATCCGGATCATCGGCTTCGATCTGGCGGACCCGAACGTCGACCCGATCAAGCGGGGGAAGCTCTTCTGGGCGCGGGAGCTCCTGCACCTGATCGGCTATGACCTCTGACGCCGTCATCGTCGACGGGTACGTCGACGAACCTGCCTGCCTGGGTGTGGCGCCGTACATCTCCCCCTACGTCCGCGCGGTGGCGGGCGTGCTCCGGGAGCACGGGCATTCGACGCGGTACGTCACCATCGACCAGCTCCGGGCGGACCCCGGTCTGGTCGCGTCCCTGGGCGGCGCGGATCTGGTGGTGATGATCGCGGGGCTCACCGTGCCGGGCGCGTATCTCGGCGGGAAGCCCACAACGCTGACCGAGATCCAGCAGATCGGCAGCCTGCTCCGGGCGCCCGCGACAGTGATCGGCGGGCCCATCGCCTTCGGCTACTCGCCGCAGGGCGGGCGGAAGGCGATCGAAGAGGCGGTCTCCGGTTTCGACGTCATGCTCTCGGGATCGCCGGCGGTGGCGCTCGACTCCTACCTCCGCGGGGAGGCGGCGGTCGGGAGGACCGACTACGCGCTCACCGACCGGTGGAGCGTGGCGGGCAGCGGGATCATCGCGCAGCACCCCGCGTATCCACACGTGATCTGTGAGCTCGAGACCGCCACCGGCTGCCCGCGTGCCCTGACGGGGGGCTGCTCCTTCTGCACCGAGCCCCTCTACGGGCCGCCGACGTACCGCTCCGTCGAGGGGATCGCGGACGAGGTGGCCGCACTCCACCGGGCGGGCGCCCGCCACTTCCGCCTGGGCCGCCAGCCCGACCTCCTCACCTACGGTGCGACGGGGGGAGAGTTCCCGGCGCCGCGCCCGGATCTGATCGGCGAACTCTTCAGTGCGGTCCGGAAGAGCGCACCCGCGCTGAAGACGCTCCACATCGACAACATCAACCCGGGGACGATCGCACGCCACGAGGACGCCTCCCGCGCCGCGCTGGAGGTGATCGTGGCCGGACATACGCCTGGCGACGTCGCGGCGTTCGGCATGGAGACCGCCGATCCCGCCGTCGTGGCGGCGAACAACCTCAAGGCGATGCCGGAGGAGGTCTTCCGCGCCATCGAGATCGTGAACGAGGTCGGCGCGAAGCGCCGCGACGGCGTCCCCGAACTCCTCCCGGGACTGAACTTCGTGATCGGTCTTGCCGGCGAGACGCCGGGGACGTTCGATCTGAACGAGGCGTTCCTCCGTCGGGTGCTCGAGGCGGGACTGCTGGTGCGCCGGGTGAACATCCGGCAGCTGATGCCGTTTCCGGGCACGCCCGCCTACGACCGGCATACCCTCGGGATGCACAACGCCCGCTTCCGGTCTTTCAAGGAGTGGACGCGGAAGTACTTCGACGGGCCGATGCTGCGGCGCGTCTTCCCCGCCGGCACGGTGCTCTGCGACGTGATCGTCGAGGTCCCGGGCACGCCGTCGTTCGGGCGGCAGATGGGGTCGTACCCGATCCTGGTGGGCATTCCGCTCCCGCTCCCGGCGCGAACGGTCCTCGATGCGGTCGTCGTGGACTGGGGCATGCGGTCGGTGACGGCGCTCCCCTGCCCGGTGCCGATCAACACCCTGCCGGTCGGCACGCTGAGATGGATCCCGTCCGTCGGGAGGAGGAAGGCGGCGGCGATCGCCGCAAAGCGGCCGTTCAAAAACAGAGAGGAGTTCCGGGCGGTCGCCGGAACGACGCCGATCGACGATCTGCTGGTCTTTTAGGCCTCTTTCAGCTCCATCACCCGCAACACGTCCGTCCTGGTGACGATCCCCGCCAGCGCACGGTTGGCGACGACCGGTATCCTGCCGATGTCCTTTGAGGACATGATCCGCAGCGCGTCCGTGAGCGGGGCGGACGGGGCCAGGGTGATCGGGTCCCGGGACATGATGTCCGCCACCCGCAGACGCCCCCGGTCCTGCGGAGGGATCTTGTGGACGTCCGAGAGCGCGATGATGCCGACGAGACGGTCGCCCTCCACCACCGGGAACCCCAGGTGCTTGGTATCGTACATCATCTCCACCACCTTCTCCACACCCATGTCGGGCGGGACGGTGACGACCGGGCTGCTCATCACGTCCGCGACCGACACGTCCCGCAGGAGGAGGTGGTACCGCAGCGACGTCGCCTCCTGGTTCGCCCCGATATAGATGAAGAACGCGATGATGATCAGGATGGGGTTGAAGAGCAGGAACCCGACGATACCGAAGAGAACGGCAAACACCCTGCCGACATCCGCGGCGATCCTGGTGGCGCGGTTCAGCGACATTCTCCGTGCAAGCCACGCCCGGAGCACCCGTCCGCCGTCCATGGGGAACGCAGGGAGCAGGTTGAACCCGAAGAGCAGGATATTGAGCAGCCCCAGGTATCCGAAGATGAAGATCAGCACGCCCGCGGTCGCAGCGTCGGGGACCAGGACGGCGAACGCGTAGACGAGCACGCTGCTGGCGACGCCCAGCGCAAGGCTGGTGAGCGGGCCCGCCAGGGCCATGGGTAGCTCCACCGCCGGGTCGGGAACGGTCTCCTCCATTGAGGAGATGCCGCCGAGGATGAGCAGGGTGATGCTGTTGATCCTGATCCCTTTCGACTTGGCGACGAGCGAGTGCGCCATCTCGTGAATGAAGACGCCGACGAAGAGGCCGAGCGCGACGATGGTGCCCAGGACGTAGGGCATGGGGGCGGCGGTGATCAGGGAGAGCTCGATCGAGACGCCGAAGAGACCAGCCAGGAGCTCGGTGGTGAGCACGATCTGACTCCCGATGATCCAGGCAAAAAGAGGGATGACCAGGAGGAGCGTCCAGTGCAGTTTGACCGGTATACCCGCTATTCTTCCTACCTGTATGGAGGGGTCCATGAAAAGGAGTATCTTTTTAACTTTTATAGTAATATACCTTCAGAGGATACCGATGAGAACTCAGATCACTGAGCTGTTCGGACTGCATGTGTATACCGACCGGGCGGTATACGTCGGAAATGTCGATGACGTCGTGATCGATGTGGACGGGAAGAAGATCGACTCCCTCGCGGTGGGCAACCTCAACCCCGAGATCGGGGATCTCAAGGGGTACAAGGGGATACGGATACCCTTCCGCATCGTCAAGAGTATCGGGGACATCGTCCTGATCCGCCACATCGCGGGTGTCTTCAGATCGTCACAGAAGGACGAGTAACAGGCGGGGACCGTCCCTCCGTTCTCCCTGCCGGCGGATATGGGTATGGAAAACCGGGAGCTGTTCTCCAATTTAGCAATATTTCCGCCGTTTTTTGTCAGGCTCGACGGCCGTGCATTCCACCGGCTCTCCCGGGCCCTGCACCTGCAGAAGCCATTCGATCCCGCGTTCCATGCGAGCATGACCGCGGTCTGCAGGCGCCTGCTCACCGAAAGCGGTCTGTCCCCCGTCTTTGCCTACACCTTCTCGGACGAGATCAGCCTCTTCTTCTTGACGGCGCCGTTCTCCGGCCGTGTGGAGAAGATCGATTCGGTGACCGCCGCCTGCGCCGCGAGCGCGCTGACGATCGAACTGGGCTGCAGGGTGCCGGTCGCCTTCGACGCCCGCACCATCCTGGCGACCGCCGGTTTCGCGGTCGACTACCTCATCCAGCGCCAGAACGAGGCGTGGCGGAACCATATCAACGCCTACTGTCAGCACGCGCTCGTCCAGGAGGGAATGAGCCCCCGCGACGCCGCCGCCGCCCTTCAGGGGATACCGTCGGCGGCGATGCACGAGATGATGTTCGCACGCGGGGTGAACCTGGCGGCAACGCCCGCGTGGCAGCGGCGCGGCACCCTTGTATACCGTGAGATCACGGGAAAAGAAGGCTACAACCCCCTGACTGGGGAGGTGGTGGAGACCACGCGGAGCGTCGTCCGCGTGCTCGACGAACCGCCGCTCTTCTCCGCTCCCGAAGGGAGGGATCTCGTCCGGTCACTCACGACCGGCGCGTGAGACCCCCATCCGCATGGATACGCCCTCCACGACCCAGTCCCGCTCGAGAGCCCACCGGCGTTCGATCCCCCCGACCTCCCCGGGCGAACGGATGGTGAGCGCCTCCGCCCGGACCTCCTGCGCAATCCTGCCCGTCCATTCGTCCGAGACGAGCGTCGCCACCCGCGGATCGCCGACCACCACGTCCGCCGTGATGAAGTCGTCCACGTTCAGGTTCAGCTGGCGGCGCATCTCCTGCAGCCTGCGGATCACCTCGCGGGCGTAGCCTTCGGCCTCCAGCGCGGGCGTCAGGGTCACATCGACGTAGACCATCGCGCCATCCATCGGGGCGGAGTAGACGCCCTCAGGGAGCGTCTCGGTGAAGGTGACGTGGCGTGCGGTGATCTCGTAGCCGTCCAGGCGGGCGGCGCCCGCCCGCTCGATGGCGGCCTTGAGGGCACTGCCGTCCGCCTGCTCGATGAGGACCTTCACCTTCGGCGCCTCCCTGCCAAAGGCGGGTCCGATCGCCTGCATCACCGGCTCGGCGCGCCAGCCGATCCGATCCCAGACCCCCTCCACCACCGTCACCGTCTTTGCGTTGGCGCGGATGCGGGCGAGGTGCCTCAGGTCCTGCACGGCCCTCCTCACCCGCTCGCTCTCCGTGGCCACGACGCACTCCCTCACCGGCCAGCGGAGCTTCCGCCTCCCCGTCTGTCGGGCAGTGGCGACCGCATCGTCAAACGAACGGATCACCTCCATCGCGGCCTCGAGGTGCGAGTCGACGAGGAGGTCGTCCGCCCCCGCCCAGTCGAGCATATGGACGCTCCCGGGATCGCCCTCCAGGCGGAGGTTCTGGTAGATCTCCTCGGCGACGTGGGGGACGAACGGCGCGAGGAGCGAGATCAGGCGGCGCATGACGTAGTAGGACGTCTCGTATGCGTACCGCTTCTCCGGCGAATCCTCCTCGAGCCACATCCGGGGGCGCACCAGCTGCACGTACCAGCGGGAGAGGTCCTCCAGCACGAAGGAGATGAGCGCCCTCGTCGCCCGGTGCAGCTGGTAATCCTGCATGGCATCCCCGACCTGCCGTGCGAGCGCGTTTACCCGGGAGACGATCCAGCGGTCCTCGTCCGGCATCTTCCGGATCTGATCCCGCACGAACGAGCCGTCCCATCGGGCGTCCGCGCCCGCTTCCGGCCGGAACGAGTCCAGGATCATGTACGGGAGCGGGAATCGGTAGACGTTCCAGAGGATGTTGAGGGCGCGATGGGTCGCCTTCACCCCCTCCCAGTTGAACTTCAGGTCGTCCCAGGGGGCGTTGGCGGAGAGGATGTACAGACGGAGGACGTCGACGCCGAACCGGTTCATCACTTCGTCGGGCGTCACCACGTTGCCGAAGCTCTTGCTCATCTTCCGTCCCTCTGCATCCAGCGCGAACCCGTGCATCAGGACGCTCCTGTACGGGCAGCGGTCGAACGCGATCGTGCTCGCCCCGAGCTGCGAGTAGAACCAGCCTCGGGTCTGGTCCTGCCCCTCGGTGATGAAATCCGCCGGCCAGAACGCATCGAACGCATCGTGCTGCCGGGGGAACCCCAGGGTCGCCCACGACGCCACCGCAGAGTCGAACCAGACGTCGAAGATGTCCTCCACGCGCCTCATCACCCCGCCGCAGGCGCAGGGCAGGACGATCGCGTCGACGAAAGGCCGGTGCGGGTCGTCGAGGACGGTGCCGGAGCGCTGCTCGAGGTCCGCGATCGTGCCGATGACGGTATACTCCCCGCACCGGTCGCACTCCCAGATAGGGATGGGGATGCCCCAGTACCGCTGCCGGGAGATGCACCAGTCGCGGGCCTCCTCCACGAAATCGTGGAAGCGCTCGCTGCCCGCCCACTCCGGATACCAGCGGACCCCGGCGATCTCCTCCAGCATCCGGTCGCGGATCTCGGTCGCCTTCAGGAACCACTGCTCCGTCGCCCGGAAGATGATCGGGGTCTTGCACCGCCAGCAGTGGCCGTAGCGGTGGACGACCGTCCGCCGTGCGAGGAGGGCGTCGCCGAGCGCGTCGATCACCACGTCGTTTGCGTCCCGGACGTACATGTCCGCGAACAGGCCCGCCTCCGAGGTGAAGCAGCCGCCGCCGTCGACAGGGCAGAAGATCGGGAGGCCTTCCTGCATGCCGATGAGGTAATCGTCCCACCCGTGACCGGGTGCGATGTGGACGAGGCCGGTGTTCTCCATGGCGACGAAGTCCGCCGCGATGACGCGGTGCCGGATCTCCTTCTGGCGCGGTACATGCTCCGCGAGGGGCGATACGTACTCCGTACCGACGAGCGCGCTCCCCGGCACCCGCTCGAGCACCTCGTAGTCCCGGTACCTCCCCATCCTGAGCACTGGCTCCACGAGCTCGTCCGCTATCCAGAAGATCTCCTCGGAGAGATCCTTCTTCGCCAGCACGCGGGCGTAGGTGAACGAGGGGTGCACCGCCACCGCCACGTTTGCAGGGAGCGTCCAGGGGGTGGTGGTCCAGATCACCAGGTATTCGTTCTTTTTTCCGGCAACCTGGAATTTGACGAAGATGGAAGGGTCCGTCTCGTCCCGGTACTCCACCTCGGAGTCAGCGATCGCGGTCTCGCAGCGGGGGCACCAGTTCACCACGCGGTACCCGCGCTCCAGGAGGCCGCGTGCGTCCGCCTGCTTCAGCGTCCACCACGCCGCCTCGATATAGTCCTCCTTGATGGTCTGGTAGGGGTTCTCGAAGTCGAGCCAGACGCCGAGCCGTTTGAACTGCTCGCTCATGATGTCCCGGTGCGTCTCGGCGAACGTCCTGCACCGCTCGACGAACGCGGCGATGCCGTACTCCTCGATGTCCTTCTTGGACGTAAAGCCGAGCTCGTGCTCCACCCGCACCTCGATGGGCAGCCCGTGCATATCGTAGCCGGCCCGCTCGATGATATTCCTCCCCCGCATCCGGTTGTACCGGAGGATGGCGTCCTTGAGGATCTTGTTCCAGGCGGTGCCGAGGTGGATGTGGCCGGTGGTGTACGGCGGCCCGTCGACGAAGAACCACGGTTCCCCGGCGCTGCGCAGCGCCCGGATCCGTGCGTAGGTATCGTGCGTCCTCCAGAACTCCTGGACCCGTTGTTCGATCTCGCGGGCGGTATAGCCGCTGGTGACCTCTTTCACCTTGTATCCCTCATATGCACACTCTGGGGTACTGTTTGTCCTCGTGAGACAAATTGTTTTGGAGTGCCGCCGGCGGCGGCCGGTGATGCGGGACCAGCACCTCTTTCTGCTCCCCGGTCCATGGAGATGCATGCAGATCGCAGTCATCGGGAGAGAGGAGTGCTCCGACGAGGAGTACGAGGCGGCAGAGACCGTCGGTTACCTGATCGCCAGCAACCGGGAGACGCTCTGCTGCGGCGGCCTCGGGGGAGTGATGGAGGCGGCCTGCAAGGGCGCGAAGGAGGGGGGCGGGCTGACGGTCGGCATCCTCCCGGGGACCGGCGGCGGCAACCCGTACCTGGACGTGGTGATCCGCACGAATCTGGGGCATGCACGGAACGTCGTGCTCGTCCAGTCGGCGGACGCCGTCATCGCCATCGGCGGAGGATACGGAACGCTCTCCGAGATCGCCGTCGCGCTGAAGACGAATACGCCGGTCTTCGGGTACCGGACCTGGTCGATCGAGGGGGTGGTGGCCTGCAGTACCCCGGAAGAGGCGGTCATCCTCGCAGTTCGCGCAGGCCGCCTGTCCCGTCCGTCTCATAGCCGCCGAGGCTCCGGAGGATCCGCCTGAACGCATCCGACGAGACGGTCTCGACCAGCGCCGACACCCGGGGATCGCCGAGCAGCGCCCGGTGCATGGCGAGCTCGTACCGCTCCGTCGCCACCGGGACGAACGAGAGCCCCAGCGCCTGCGCCGCACTGTAGACGCCCATGCCCGCGTCCGCCTCTCCGGTCTTCACCGCCAGCGCCACCGCGAGGTGCGTGGTCACCTCCCGGTCGTAGCCCGCGATCGAAGACGGGGCGATGCCGTGCTTCCGCAGCCAGTGGTCCAGCAGCATCCGGGTGCCCGACCCCTTCTGCCGGTTTATGAACGTGTGGTCCGGGAGTTCGCCGAACGTGATGCCTTCGCGGGAGATGATTCCCTGCTGCCGTTCGGCGATGCAGAGCAGCACGATATCCTCGCCGGGCAGGTAGCGCTGCAGGTAGGGGACGTTGTAGGTCCCGTCCGGGGCCAGGAGGTGCATGGGTGCGGCGTGGCAGTCCCTCCTCTTCAGGGCCAGCAGCCCCCCCATACTGCCGGTATGGATGGAGTGCAGGTCGACCCCGCGCCTCCTGACCAGGTCGGCGAGGCGGTCGAGCGCGGGATCGTGGCTGCCGGTGACCAGCAGCGCCTCCTCGGCGGTATCGAGCGGGACCCGGAGGCGGACGGTGACGATCTCCCCCGCTTCGACGCCCTCGGACGCCGCCGGGATCCGCATGTACGCGTTCGCCCGGACAGCGCTCATCTGCACGCCGGCACCCCGCGACTGGGGCACCGCCACCCACGCATCGCCGATCCGGCCCACCGAGAGCAGGACGAACTCGTCCGTCCCGATCTCCGAGTGGAGGGTCGTGGTCAGGCGTGCCGCAGCGCTCCCGAAGTCCGGGAGCACGAGGCCGTAGCGGGAGAGCAGCGGCAGGACGATCTCGCGGAGCACCGTCGCCGCGGCCAGCGGGTACCCGGGCAGCCCGATCACCGGTTTGCCGTCGATCCTGCCGATGATGACCGGTTTGCCGGGTTTGATCGCCACCCCGTGCGCCAGCACCTCGCCGAGGTCCCGGATCACGTCTGCGGTGAAATCCCGTGTCCCCGCCGACGACCCGGCGGAGACCAGCAGGACATCGTTCTCGGCGACGCCAAGGCGGACGGCGTCCCGGACGAGTTCGTACTCGTCGGGCGTGATCGGGTAGCGGCGGCAGTCCGCGCCCGCCTCCCGGAGGAGCGCCGCCGCCATCAGGGTGTTGCTCTCCACCACCTTTCCGGGCGGCGGTCGTTCGCCCGGGGGGACGAGCTCGCTCCCCGTGGGGATCAGACCCACGCGGACCGAGAGCACCGCGACGTCGGCGACGCCGTAGGATGCGAGCGCCCCGATATCGTGCGGCCGTATCCGGTGGCGTGACGGGAGGATCATCTCGGACTCGCCGATATCCTCCCCCACCGGCCGGACGTGCTGCCAGGGGCTGACCGGTCTCCGGATCGTGAAGGTGCCGTCTCCCATCCAGACGTCCTCGATCATGACCACGGCGTCGTAGCCAGGCGGAATGACATTGCCCGTGTTGACGCGGACCGCATCCGAGAGCGTCACCGGGTGCTGCTCGCTCGCGCCCACGGTCTCCTCGCTCCGCACGGCGATCCCGTCCATGGCCGATACATGGGTTCCCGGCACAGAGAACCGGGCGAAGATCGGGGCGGCGGTGGTCCGCCCCGCCGCCTCCTCCAGGGGCACGGTCGCGGTGCCGGGCACGCACGCGTACGACCGGCCGATGAGATCCAGCGCCTCCGCAAGCGAGATCGTGGAGAGGTACCGCCTCACCACAGGATCACCTCGACCTCCTCGCCGGCCTCCAGGCCCTCGCGGCCAGCGGGCACCCGGACGAGGCCGGCGCTCTGCACGAGCGTGTTTAAGAGGCCGGACTTCCCGAAGACCGGCGTCGCCCTGCCGTCTTCCACCCGGACGCGCACGTAGTCCTCCCGCCCCCTGGCGGAGGGGATGTTCTGGGTCAGGCGGGCCGTGGTCGTGCGGCGCGAAACACGCGTCTGCACCATCGCTGCCAGCAGGTGGTCGACTACCGCCACGAGCACGACGAACGCGGAGGCCGGATGGCCCGGAAGCCCGACGATCGGTCTGCCGTTCGCTCTTCCGATGATGGTGGGCTTCCCGGGCGAGATGGCGATGCCGTGCACCAGCACCTCGCCGAGTTCTGTGATCACCGATGCCGTGGTGTCCCGCTCGTCCTTCGAGCTGCCGCCCGATACCAGGACGGCGTCGCACTCCCGGAGCGCCGACGCGATCGCTGCCTCGAGCGCCTCCCGGTCGTCCCGGACGATGCCGAGGTAGATGGGGCGGCCACCCCGCTCCGTCACGAAACTGCCGCAGAGGTACGAGTTCGCGTCACGCACCTCGCCCGGTCGCGGCGACGCCGTGACGGGGACGAGCTCGTCTCCCGTGGAGATGATCCCGATACGGGGCACCGCGGCGACGCTCACCCTGTCGACGCCCACCGCCGCCGCCACGCCGATGTCACGGGGGGAGAGCACCCGCCCCCGCTCCAGTACCACCTCGCCCGCCCGGAAGTCCTCTCCCCGGAGGACCACGTTCTCTCCGGGCGCCACCGGGCGGCGCACCAGCACGTCGTCGCCGACCCGCTCGCAGTACTCGATCATCACCACTGCGTCGGCGCCCCGCGGGAGCGCGCCTCCGGTGGGGACGTAGACGCAGGACCCAGGCGCGATCTCGCCCGGGTCCGTGCCGCCCATCGTCACCCGCCCCCGGTAACGGAGCATGGCGGGGATCGCCTCCCCGGCACCGACCGTATCCGCGGCGTACACCGCATACCCGTCCACCGTGGAGCGATCGAACCCGGGAATATCGATGTCGGCACGGAGATCGGCGGCCAGAACGCGGTGCAACGCGTCCACGAGCGAAACCTCCTCACGCCCCGGCGGGGGGGCGATCCGCCGCACGGTCTCCACCGCTTCGCCGACCGGAACGACCCGTAAGAAGAGGCTCATCTGAAGCAGCCCAGCTGACACCCCCGGATCTTGATCCGGGGCTCGCACCGGTTACAGTACTGCGCGATATCCATCTTCGGGATGCCGAATTTTTCCGCTATCTCAAATGCTTGCGGGCACGTTATCTCGTTTTTGATGCCGTACGCCTCGAATGCCCTCCGTATCTTCTCTGCATCCATGGTACAAACATAGTCCGCCTGCAGGGAGATAGGATTTACTGTCACGGCCGATCAACCATTACCATTTAGCATCCTCTGCGCCAACGTAACTCCAGACATGCGGATCGCACTCGTCAGCTCCCGGCAGGACCCTGCCGGGGCACACATCCGGCGCCACCTCCTGGAGCTGCTGAACCGCGCCGGACCCTGGCCGCTCGCCGAGCGACACGACCTGGCGTTTCACGAGGTAGAGGGGCGGCTCATCGAGCAGGACCGGATCGACGAGGAGATCGGGGCGGACCTGATCATCTTCGTCTCCCGGCACTCGAGCCGGCAGCCGATACCGGCCCTGACCGTGCACGTGACCGGGAACTACGGGGCCGCGGAGCTCGGCGGCGAGGCCCGGTCGCTCGCCCCCGCGGCCCCGGAGTGGATGCACGCAGTCCTGCAGAACCTCGCACGGAACGCCCCCGAGGGGTACCGCGTCTCCTACGAGGTGACCCACCACGGCCCGACGGCGCTTGCCACCCCGTCGCTCTTCGTCGAGATCGGGTCCACTCCTGCCGAATGGAACGACCCGCTCGCCGGGCGGGCGGTGGCGGAGAGCATCCTCTCTGCAGAGCCGCAGGAGACGATCAATCTCATCGGCTTCGGGGGCACGCACTACGCCGTCCGCCAGACCGAGATCGCCCTGCAGTCGCGGGGGGCCTTCGGCCACATCATGCCGTCGCGCCAGGTCGGCGTCCTGGATCCCGGTCTGGTCCGTCGGATGCAGGGCGCGAGCGGCGCCGTCGCCGCATACCTGGATAAAAAGGCGCTCTCGCGGAGTGAAGCGGCGCTCATCGAGCGGCTGCTGGACGATCTGGGGCTGATCCGCCTGACCGAGTCTGAGATCCTCGATATCGGGGCGGCGGACTGGGACACATACCTCCGGATCCGCCGGTTCGCCGACGAGATCGCACCCGGCTGCCGCGTCCGCCTCCACCGCCTCCAGGGAGCCGGGACGCCCGCAGCCGTCACCGTCGACCCCGATCTGGTCGAAGAAACCTTGAAATTTGATAAAGACGGTTTCCTGAATGCCCTGGACGAATTGCCGGTAGCCCACCTCTCAAAAGGCTCGATCGAGGTCCTACCGACGTTTATTACACTTGAAAACGAGACCTCTCGACTCGCAAATGATTTAACTACCTTGTGCGCAAAACTGATACTTATCAATGAAAATGCCGCAGTCAGCGGTGATCACCTGGTCATCCGGAGAATGCGGTTCGACCCGGAAAAAGCACGCAGGCTGGGGGTTCCGAAGGGACCGCTCTTCGGTGTGCTGGCAGGCGGGAATGCGGTTGAGATGGACGGGCGCACAATCACACCTGAAATGGTGCAGACAGAGAGCATAAAAAGGATACGCATCCGGGGATTGGAGAGATATGCATGAAATCGATCGTCGAAGAGGCACTTTCGCGGGCACGAGAGGAGCAGCGCTTCATTGAGCCGTCCCAGACGGATAGGGAACTTGAAGACGTCCTCAAAGATCTCAGAACGGAGATCGCGGTGATTGGGTGCGGCGGGGCTGGCTCCAACACCGTCACCCGCATGGCGGAGGAGGGCATCCACGGGGCACGGCTGATCGCCCTCAATACCGATGCGCAGCATCTTATCAGGACGCAGGCGGACACCCGGCTCCTGATCGGGCGGCAGCGGACCCGCGGCCTGGGGGCGGGCTCGATCCCGCAGGTCGGCGAAGAGGCGGCGCTCGAGAACGAAGACGACATCAGGCGGGCCGTCGAAGGGTGCGATATGGTCTTCATCACCACCGGCCTCGGCGGCGGTACCGGCACCGGGTCGGCGCCGGTGGTTGCCAAGGCCGCACGGGAGGAGGGGGCCCTGACCATCGCCATCGTCACCCTGCCGTTCACCGCCGAAGGCTCCATCAGGATGCAGAATGCTGAGGCGGGCCTCGAGCGCCTGCGGGATATGGCCGATACCGTCATCGTCGTGCCGAACGACCGGCTGCTGGAGGTCGTGCCGCGGCTGCCTCTGCACGCGGCGTTCAAGGTCGCGGACGAGGTGCTGATGCGTGCGGTCAAGGGCATCACCGAGCTGATCACGATGCCGGGCCTCGTCAACCTCGACTTCGCCGATGTGCGGACGGTGATGGAGCGCGGCGGCGTCGCCATGATCGGCATGGGCGAGAGCGATAGCGAGGACAAGGCGGCGGATTCAGTGAAGAAGGCGCTGCGTTCACCGCTGATCGACGTGGACATCTCCGGCGCGACCGCGGCGCTCGTCAACGTGGTCGGAGGTCCCGATATGACCATGGTGGAGGCGGAAGGCGTCGTCCAGGAGGTCTACGACCGTATCGATCCCGATGCCCGGATCATCTGGGGGGCGCAGGTGGACCCCGATATGCAGCACAAGATGCGCACACTGCTGGTCGTGACCGGGGTGCGGTCACCACAAATATATGGGAGAAACGAAAAGAGTATCCCGCGCATGATGAAGCAGTTTGAGATCGACTTCCTGAAGTGAGCGTATATGATGGACTATAAGGAGAGGGTGGCGGACAATATCAGGTCGTTCAAGCTCGAAGAGGAGCTCTTCAGGAAATACTGGCGCGTGCTGAAGCTGGCCCGGACGCCGACCCGCGACGAGTTCTCGAAGATCGCCACCGTGGCGGCGGCGGGGATCCTGCTCGTGGGGCTGATCGGCTTCGCCACCTACGAACTGTTGCAGGTGATGCCGCACTGATGGGTATGAGCGAGTACCAGAATAAGATCTACGCCATCAAGACGACGGCGAAGCAGGAGCGGACGGTCGCCGACAACATCGAACGGCTGATCCGGGAGCAGAGCGACATCCACGTGGTCGCCGTCATCGTCCCCGAGGAGCTCAAGGGTTACGTCCTCGTCGAGAGCCCGGGCTCCATCGCCCGCATCGAGCAGCTGGTGGAGATGATCCCCCACGCGCGGGCGGTCGTCCGGGGCGCTACCGCGCTGTCGGAGGTCGAGCACTTCCTGGTGCCGAAACCGGTGGTGAGCGGCATCACCGAGGGGACGATCGTCGAGATCATCGCCGGACCGTTCAAGGGCGAGAAGGCGGTCGTCAAGCGGATCGATGTGGGAAAAGAGGAGATCACCGTGGAGCTCTACGAGAGCATGGTGCCGATTCCGATCACGGTGCGTGGCGATTCTGTCCGGGTCGTCGAGCGGAGCGAAGAGGCCGGGTGACCGAACTCCGCGTTTCCCATCTTTTGATACCTTTAAATCGTTTCAGCACAACCTTAGGTAATCCAAGCTGATCCCCATTCCGGGGCGAAGCTGGTGAACCGTATGACAGAAGTGGTCGAGGTACTGGTATCCGGCGGCAAGGCGACTGCAGGACCGCCACTGGGACCTGCGCTCGGACCCCTCGGTATCAACTTGAAGGCCGTCGTCGACGAGATCAACAGGAAGACAGCCGAATTCAACGGCATGCAGGTGCCGGTGATCATCACCGTCGACGAGAAGAAGAACTTCACGATCGACGTGGGTATACCGCCCACGACGGCGCTCGTGATGAAAGAGGTCGGTATCGAGAAGGGGTCGCCCGAGCCCAACATCCAGATCGTGGGCGATCTGCCGCTCGAGGCCGCTGTCCGGATCGCCCGCATGAAGTTCGACGACATGCTCTCCTACGACCTGAAGTCCGCCGTCAAGGAGGTCGTCGGGACGTGCGTGACCGTCGGCGTGACGGTCGAGGGCCTGAAGCCCAAAGAGATGCTGCAGGCCATCGACAACGGCGTCTACGACAGCGTACTCGCCGAATAGATCTACAGAGAACCATAGAAGATCGTGAGGTCGCGTACTATGGAGGAAAGGGATGGTAGAGAGAACCAGCGTAGAGGCAGCCGTGAAGCAGGCTCTTGAGCAGGCGCCACGTCGAAATTTCGATGAGAGCGTGGACATCACCGTCAACCTCAGGAACATCGACATGTCGCAGCCCAAGAACCGGATCGATGAGACGATTCTTCTCCCGAACGGCTTCAACAACGTGAAGATCGCCGTGATCGGAAAAGGTGACATCGTCACGCAGGCGAGGGAGGCCGGCGTGGACCTGATTATGGGGCCTGAGGAGGTCGAGCGGCTCGGGGGCGAACCCCGCGAGGCGCGCAGGATAGCGGACGATTACCGGTTTTTCCTTGCAGAGACGACGGTGATGCCGCTCATCGGCCGCCACCTCGGCGTCAGGCTCGGTCCGCGCGGTAAGATGCCGATGCCGATTCCTCCGGGAACGGATATCCGGCCGATCGTCCAGCGTCTCAGAAGCTCCGTGAGGGTCCGGACGAAAGATAAGAAGGTCTTCCACGCAAAGGTCGGAACGGTCGATATGCCCCCCGAAGAGATCGCAGAGAATATCGACGCGATCCTGCAGAAGGTCGAGTCCGTGCTGGAAGGGGGCGCGATGAATATCCGTTCGGTCTATGTGAAGACGACGATGGGGCCGGCCGTGAGGGTGATCTGATGGCGCTGTACACCAGACACCTGCCGGCATGGAAACGGAGAGAGGTGAGCGAGATCAAGCGTCTCGCCGGCGAATACGCCGCCGTCGGGCTCGTTGACATGTACGGCATTCCCGCAACCCAGCTTCAGCAGATCCGGCGGAACCTGCGCGGCATCGCCGTGGTGATGATGACCCGGAATACGCTCATGGAGCACGCGTTCTCAGAGATGGGCGGCTCCATGGGGGATCTGCAGAAGCACATCTCCGGGCAGAGCGCACTGATCTTCACCAACGAGAACCCGTTCAAACTCTTCAAGCTGCTGGAGAAGACGAAGACGAAGATGGCCGCAAAGCCGGGCGAGATCGCACCGGAAGACATCGTCGTCCAGAAGGGGCCGACCAGCTTCAAGCCGGGCCCCATCGTGGGCGAACTCCAGCAGGCGGGGATCCCGGCCGCTATCGAGGGCGGAAAGGTCAGGATCCGCGAGACCAGGACCGTCGTCAGGAGGGGCGAGGTGATCAGCAGGAAGATGGCCGAGGTGCTCGCAAAACTCGACATCAGACCGATGGACGTCGGTCTCATGGTGCAGGCCGTCCACTACGGGGGGACTGTCTTCACGCCCGATCTCCTGGCAGTCGACGAACAGGCGTACTTCAACAACATCATGCTCGCCGCGCAGCAGGCGTTCAACCTCTCGGTCAACGCCGCCGTCCCGACCCGGCTCACCGCCAGCGCCCTCATCGGCAGGGCGGTGCAGGAGGCCCGGAACCTGGGCGTTGAGGCGGGCATCTACGAGAAGGGCGTGGTCGACCTGATCATCGGCCGGGTGTACCGGGAGACGCTCGCCCTCGCGCTCGCAGCCGCCGACGCGGGCTTTGAACTCGAGGAGTCGGCGCGGCGGGCTGTCGAGGCTGCTGCCGCTGCACCGGTCACCGCCGCCGCTCCCGCGGCGCCTGCCGAAAAGGAGGCCGCGCCGGAGGAAGAGAAAGAGGAGAAAGAGGAGAAGGAAGAGGATGAAGAGAGCGGCATCGCCGGTCTCGGCGCCCTCTTCGGGTAAGTATACAGACGTGAGGTGAATTTCATGGAGTATATATATGCTGCACTGCTCCTGCACAGCGCAGGAAAGGAAGTGAACGAAGAGAATGTGACCGCTGTCCTGACCGCTGCTGGCATCGCCGCCGACGACGCGCGGGTCAAGGCGCTCGTCGCCGCGCTCGAGGGCGTGAACATCGAGGAAGCCATCAGCAAGGCTGCCGCTGCACCGGTCACCGCCGCCGCTCCCGCCGCCGCACCCACGGAGGCACCCGCAGAGGCGGCTCCGGCAGAAGAGGAGAAGGGGGAAGAGGAGGAGAAGAAGGAGGAGGAAGAGAGCGGCATCGCCGGTCTCGGCGCCCTCTTCGGCTGAACCCCCTATTTTTCGGCTCTGCAGAACCCCTCGTTTTTTCCACGCCGCTCCTTCCGCAGTCACCGGCAGGAGCATGAGAAGCTGTCAGGCTTCGAGCTGCGACTGTTGCGACTGTCCGCAGGACCGGATTTCAGTCTTCCGCGCTCCCCCCGTAGACGACCTGCCCGTAGCTGATGCAGCCGTCGCCGAGCGGGTACTCGCGGTTGACCACGAACGCAAGCCCTGCTCCGGCCACCTCGCTCCTGATCGTCTCCCGGATCGCATGGTTGTAGGCGACGCCGCCGGAGAGCGCCACCCGGGGGATGCCCCGCTCCTCCGCGGCGCGGATCGCCATCGCAGCGATGCCGCGCGCCAGGTTGTACTGCACCGACGCGGCGATCTCCTGCACCGCCTCCCCCGCCCGCAGGCGGCGGTGCGCCTCTGCAAGGAGCGAGCGGGTCGAGAGAACCTCGCATCCGCCCGAAGACCGGTATCCGATCTCCCAGGCCGTCGGCCGCCCCCCGTATGCCCGGGATTCGAGCTTCATCGCCGGCTCGCCGTCGTAGGTCCGCTCCCGGCAGACGCCCAGCAGCGCAGCGGCGGCGTCCAGCACCCTTCCGGCGCTGCTCGTCCATGAGAGGTTCACCCCTCTCTCCACCTGCCGCACGAGCACGTCGAGCTCGATCTCCGTCCATCCCCGCGACGCCAGCATCTGCACGATCTCGTCCTCCGGCAGGATACCGTAGAGCATCCGCTCCGGGAACCTCGTGGCGAGATCGCCCCCCGGCATGGGGACGACCTCGAGGTGGGCGACCCGCTCGAGGTGGGGTACCTGCCCGGCGAAGACCTCCCCGCCCCAGACCGTGCCGTCGTCGCCGTAGCCCACACCGTCGACGGCGATGCCGACGCACTCCTCGCGGGTGGCGGCGGCGATGTGCGCCCGGTGATGCTGGACGGGGAGCAGCCCGGCACCGAACTCGTCCGCCAGCCTGCGGGCGTAGCGGGTGGAGAGGAACTGCGGGTGGAGGTCGTGGGCGATCAGGTCGTAGCGGGCGCCGATCAGCCCCCCGATCTTCTCCACCGTCTCCTGCAGGTAGGCGAGGGTGGACGGATTCCTGACGTTGCCCACGTGGGGCGACGTGATGCAGAATCCGCCGCTGTAGATGGAGACGTTCGCGTTCAGTTCGGGTCCGACCCCCAGGATGCACCGGCGGCCGAGATCGATCGGCGCCCGTTTCGGAGCGAGCCCGCGGGAGAGGCGGATGACGAACCCGTCGCGGACGACGGAGTCGTCGCAGCGGTTGACGATCCGCCTGTTGTGCGTCAGGATATAGTCCACCTGCCGGGCAAGGCGCGAGGTGGCCTGCTCGAGGTCGGTGATCATCGGGTACCCCGGCATGTTCGCACTGGTCATGATCAGCAGCCGGTGCCGCAGTGCGGAGAAGAGCAGGTGGTGCAGGCCGGAGTACGGGAGCATGCATCCGATGGTGTGGAGGTTGCTGACGGCGGTGTGCGACCCCGGATCCCGCTTCCGCACCACCACGATCGGCCGTTCCCGTGAATGGAGCGCCAGCCTCTCCTCGTCCGAGACCAGTGCGATCCGCTCGACCTCACCGGGCGTCGCCATCACCGCCAGCGGCTGTTCGGACCTTCCCAGGCGGCGCTTCAGCTCGTCCGCCGACTCCTCCGTGCACGCGATATGGAAGCCGCCGATGCCCCGGATCGCGACGATCGCGCCAGCATCCAGCAGCCTCGCCGCCTCTCCGACGGGATCGTTCGTCGCGACGGCCGTACCGTCGGCCCGCAGCAGCGCAAGCGTCGGCCCGCAGGCGGCGCAGGCGATCGTCTGGGCGTGGTGCCGCCTGTGGAGCGGATCGTCGTACTCCGATCTGCAGGCGGGGCAGATCGGGAACTCCTCCATGGAGGTCCGCTCACGGTCGTACGGGATGGCCGTGATGATGCTGTAGCGCGGTCCGCAGTTCACGCACGACGTGGCCCAGTACCCCTCGTACCTTCCGCCGGGCGTGTCGATGTCGGCGATGCACTCGTCGCAGATCGCGACGTCGGCGGGGATGAATCCGGAGAGGCCGCCCGCTCCGCTCTTCAGAATGCGGAAGTCGGCGGGGGGCTCACCGCGCAGATCGGCGACCTCCACCGAATCAATGCGGGACAGCGGTGTTCCCCGCGATACCGCCCGCAGAAACTCCTCGAACCGGTCCCCGTATGCACGGATCTCCACCTCGCTCCCGAGGTTCTTGACGGTTCCGGTGATTCCGAACTCCCTGGCCTTCGCGTAGACGAAGGGGCGAAATCCGACCCCCTGGACGATGCCTCTGATGGTGATCGTTCCACTCTTTCGCATCGAAAAATCTGAATAAAATTTATGGAGTTATACCACGATATAACGATAGGGTATTGCATTGACGGGGCATATTAAAATTCTGAACGATCCGATCGAACTCGTTCCTCTTCTCATAACGTTCAATAACACACAATACAAGAAGATCTACGAACTTCTGAACAAGAACTGGTTGACCGAAGAAGAACTCTCCGCGCTGGTCGGGGGCGAACGCGTCTCCGAATGTCTCGCCATCCTTAAGAAAGGAAACCTCATCGAAGAGCAGTGGAGAATGCCCGAACCGGGCCAGAAACCGATGAAGGAGTACCGGACGACGTACAGCAAGTTCAGGGCGAACTTCCAGTGTTCCATGCGGGATATCGGCGACGTGCTGCATATCGCGACATCCAACGATGAGAGCCTCCGGAAGGTCGTCGACGGCGTCGAGCAGGATATCGCATCCGGCATCACGTCGATCGGCGATATTGCGCGAAAGTACGGTGTCAGCCCCATCTTCGTGAAGGGGGTTGCCAAGCGGGTCCCCCATCTCGACGTGAAAGGGCAGGGAATGGTGCTGCTTGACAGAAATTCGTGAAGATCCGCTGTACATCATCCTGCGGAGCAAACGGGAGGCCACCCGTTTCCAGATACTGGTGGAGATAGCGGAGCATCAGCCTGCGATCCGGCAGCAGGAGATCGCAGAGAAGCTCGGGATTACGCCGCAGGCGGTCTCCGAGTACATCCGGGAGATGGTGGAGGAGGGGCTCGTTGCCGCCCACGGGCGAGGCAGGTACGAGGTGACCAAGAAAGGCGTCGAATGGGTGCTGAAGAACGCCGAGGCGCTCGAGTCCTACGCCCGCCACGTGACGAAGGACATCATCCAGCAGGTCGCGGTCTGGACCGCCGTCGCAGCTGAAGACATCAGAAAAGGCGACCGGGTCGGCGTCTTCATGCAGAACGGATGGCTCTACGCCACGCACCGGGAGCAGAGCGCCATGGGGGAGGCGACCATGGATGCGAAGGCCGGGGAAGACGTCGGCGTCGCCCGGCTCTGCGGCATCATCGACCACCGGGAAGGAGTCGTCCGGGTCTGCAAGGTCCCCCGGGTGGAGCGGGGGGGGTCGCGGATGGTCCGGACAGAGCTCCTCCTCGACGCCATCAGGGGCACCGAGATGGTGGCGGCGGTGGGGCTCGAGGCGTATGCGGCGCTCATGAAGGCCGGGCGGGAGCCGGATATGTTCTTCGGGTCGCGGGAGGGGGTGGTCGAGGCGGCGTTTCACGGCCGGGATTGCGCTATTCTCATCGTGGACGAGGAGTTTACCGACTTCCTGAAGCGTCTGGAAACGGTGGGGCTCACCTACACGATCCATGACCTGATCGCCGCATGAAAGTTGTCGTTCTGCCTCAGAAAGGCGCATATAAACTGTTATTCGTGGAAGATGGCCGTGTGGCGGCGTCGGGGTTCGTCGATCTCGTGCCGACCCCCAGGGGCCACAGGCCGAAGAACTTCCGGGTGAGGAGGCGCGCCAGACAGCTGAAACCCACTCCGACGCGCGACCTGATCGCAACGCTGCGCCGATCGGAGGTGCAGATCGCCGGGACGACTCCGCAGCTCGAGTCGTTCCTCCGGGACCTCCAGATTCCGTACAGCCGAGTCGACGTCTGCCGGTTCTGCCAGCTCGAGGACCGATACACGCTGATCGACGCGACGAACGGAGTCAGATACGGAAAGGAGCGGATCTGCATGGAGTGCGCGAAGCGGGAGATGCGCAGGGAGCTCGGCTACATAGGACGGTTCGGAAGGTCCGTCCTCTCCCATATGGAGAAACTCCTCACTCAGATCCGGGATCTCGACCGGGTGCTGGCGTCGGTGGCGCCGGAGCGGCCGGACCGCTCCCGCACCCTCTTCGACCGGCTTGAGGCGCACGAAGTGGTGAAGACCGCCCATATCACCGAGCTGCCACTCCCCCCCGCCCTTATCCAGGCGACGGGAGTGGAGCACCTCATGCCGACCCAGCAGCTGGCGGTCGGCGCCGGGCTGCTGGAGGGGCGGCACCTGCTCATCGTCTCGGCCACCGCCAGCGGAAAGACGTTCATCGGCGAGATGGCCGGGATGAAGAACTTCCTCGAAGGGCGGGGAAGGATGCTCTTTCTGGTGCCGCTCGTGGCGCTCGCCAACCAGAAGTACAGGCGGTTCCGGGAGCGGTACGGCCACCTGGTGAAGGTCTCCCTGCAGGTGGGCGTCAGCCGCCTCAACCTGCCGGAGACCCGCCCGGCCGGAGAGCGGGACATCCACGCCCCCCTGGTGGTGGCCACCTACGAGGGGATCGACCACGTCTTCCGGTCGGGACGAACGATGAAGGATATCGGGACCGTGGTGATCGACGAGGTGCAGATGCTCGAAGACCCCGAGCGAGGGCACCGCCTCGACGGCCTGATCGCCCGGCTCAAGCACATCGCGCCGCAGGCGCAGTACCTCTACCTCTCGGCCACCATCGGCCTGCCAGGGCTGCTCGCCGACAAGCTGCAGGCCCGGCTGGTGCGGTACGCGGAGCGCCCCGTGCCGCTGGAGCGCCACCTCCTCTTCGTGGAGCGCCAGAAGAAGATCGGTTTCATCAAGCAGATGGTCGCCGAGGAGTACAAGCACCGGTCGTCGAAGGGCTACCGCGGCCAGACGATCGTCTTCACCAACTCCCGCGCCCGCTGCCATGTGATCGCCGACGCGCTGGGGAAGAAGGCGGCGGCCTACCATGCGGGGCTGACCGCGCAGGAACGGCGGGACGTGGAGACGCGGTTTTCGAACGGCGAACTCGCCGCCGTAGTGACGACGGCCGCGCTCGCCGCCGGTGTCGACTTCCCGGCGTCGCAGGTGATCTTCGACGCACTCGCCATGGGGATCGAATGGCTGACGGTGCAGGAGTTTCACCAGATGATGGGGCGGGCCGGGCGGCCCGATTTCCATGACCTCGGTACGGTGGTGGTTCTGGCCGAGCCCGGCGGCTCCTACTCCCGCACCTCCGCCAGGACCGAGGACGAGGTGGCCATTGGGCTTCTGCGGGGCGAGATGGAGGAGGTCGCGCCCGAGTACGATCTCGAGCAGAGCTCGGAGGAGTTCGTCGCCAACGTCGTGGTCTGCGGCGGAGACGAGCAGCAGATCATCAGGATGAACCGTACCATGGTCGGAACGCTCGAGCCGGTGCTCCCCACCCTCCTCGATTACGGCCTTGTGCGCCGCAGGGCGGGGCATATCGAGCTCACCGACATGGCCCGCGTGATGGCGGAGCACTTCATCGGCGTCGAGCGGCTGTGCGAGATCCAGCGGCTCGTTCGGAAGATGGACGACGCGGCTGCGATCATCGCGGAACTGGAGTGCGGGGAGAGCATGAACCGGTAGGGGCCTGTCGTACTCGACCTTCGCCTACCCGCGCCTGGCGATGCAGCACCAGCGGTCGTAGAGCGGATCGCGATCGTTCTCGAAGGTCTCGACGTCGCGTCCCCGCCCGGCGCACCATCCCGCAACGAGCCCGATCTCCTCTCCCGTGCCGACGGTGATCAGCGCCTCGTCGGTCAGCGCCAGCAGCTCGGCGATGATCGCCTCCCAGAGGTCGCTGTTGTAGGAGTAGATCTCTCCCGCCATGAACGCTGCGCCGAGGGGGACGGGTCGTATGTAGGTGGTCGCCATCCGGGCGTCGATGCAGATCGTTTCGGCCGGGACGAGCCTTCCCTTCGAGAGGCCGAGCGAGAGGAGAGCGGGATCGTTGTCGTAGGCGAGCGCCCGCATGCCGCACGCACGCAACGCTGCGGTGCCGACACCCGACCCGGAGCAGCAGTCCAGACACCGGGTGCCGTCCCGATCTCCCCAGACGTCCGCGACGAGGTCCTGTACCTTTGCGGCCCGGTCGGCGGGAAGATCCTCAAGCGCCGGCGGGACGTGCCGGCAGATCTCGATGCTGTAGTACTCGCGGACCGCCGCAAGCCAGACCTCCCGGTCCTCCTGGTAGATATCCCCGCCGACGCGCTCGAAGCACTCGATCGCCGCCAGGGTGGGGTCCCTGAAGAGGAATGAGGCGACATGCCATCCGCGGTCGTCGTGAAGCGCCAGCGCAAGCGGTTTCTCCCCCTCGTCGATCAGCAGCCGCGCCCCGTCGGGAACCGTCCGCAGCAGCACCGATGTATAGCAGTCATCGATCAGGTCCGCGAACGACGGTTCGACCAGCCGGCACCCGTCCAGCTCGAGCAGCCTCGCAACCTTCATGCCGCCCTCGCGATCTTCAGCCCCTGCGGCGCCCGGATGACCCCGTCCACCCGTGCATCCTCGTGAAGTGCCAGCTTCCGGCAGGAGACGTCACCGAGGATATGCACATCCTTCTCGACGCTGACGTCCCCGTCAGTCCGCACGTCGCCGTGGATCGCCGCTCCTTCTGCGATCGTGACGGCATCCTTCGCCTGCAGGCTGCCGAAGACGGTCGTGTTCCCCAGGATCGCGATGGAAGCCGCCCTGATGTTGCCGTGGAGGCGACAGTGCGAACCGATAGTCATACTGTCCGGAACGGCGAAGGTCTCCATGTTCAGCACTGTGCCCGCGGGAATCATCAGAGGCGTCGAGCAGGCGCTCTCCTCGCCGCAGAGCCTGGCGATGAAGTCGTTCAGCTCGTCCTCCCTCTCGATCCCGAGCAGCGCCACCAGGTACATCACGATGTAGACGATGACCGGCATGGGGTTGCGGATGGCTATCCAGCCCTTTGCCTCAAAACCGCGCTCGATCTGGACGTTGTCACCGATGTCGAGATCGCCGCGGACGATCAGTTTGCCCCTGACCTTCACGCCTTCGCCCAGGTAGGCGTCCTCGCCCACGACGATATCCCCCGTAACCTCGCACCAGTTGTCGATCCTGACGTCCCCATCCGCGATGATATTGCCGTTTACCTTACAGAATTCACAGATCACGACGTCTTTCCCTGAAATCCCGTAATCTATCTGGCAGCGGTCGCCGACGATGATGTCCTGATCGGTCTTCAGCATTCTCTCCTGCAGTTCCGTGCTGTCAGGGAGAGAGCACCTCCTGAACCAGTCGCGATCTCCTGGGTGTTCCATTGCTTGCCGCCGCTAAGATCTTCATGCGCCATATTTATGAGTTTTATTAATTAGATCCAGCAGTATCGGCATCAGATCGCCACCGCGGATGCGGTTGAGCCCCCCCTCGGCGCAGGCGATCTCGTCGAACGCCTGCACCCGGTCGGCACGGACGCCCTCGCCCCTGATGACGACCGGAACCGGATCCGCACTGTGGTCCCCGATCGAGCAGGGCGTGGTGTGATCGGAGCAGATGGCCAGCAGGCATCCCTCGATCGCGCCGAGCGGCTCGATCGCCGCATCGATGGCCTCGATGAAGTCGCGCTTCTCCTCTGCCTTCCCGTCGTGCCCCGCTTCGTCCGCACCCTTGATGTTGACGAGCACGAACTCCTTCCGCTCGAGTTCGCGGACGACCGCAGCCACCTTTGCGTCCAGATCCGTATCAACCGAGCCCGTCGTCCCCGGCACCGGGATATGCTCCAGGCCCACCACCATCCCGATGCCGGAGATCAGGGTGGCTGCGGCGATGACGCTGCCCGAAAGGCCGTACCGCTCGGAGAACGGTTCGAAGTGCCCCATCTTTCCGGCGCCGCGGAGAAGGAGGATATTCGCGGGCGGCAGCCCCTGCTCCAGCCGCTCGAGGTTGAGCGGATGGTCGAGGAGGATCTGGCGCGACTGCCGGATGAAGTCGTTGCAGACGTCCGCCGTCCTCTTATCCGCGGGGTCGTCAGTGAGCGGCACGATGGCGGGGGGCTCCCTGCCTTCCGCCTTCGGGTCGTTGGACGAGACCCGGTCTCCCAGCCCCTCGCCGGCGAACGCGAGCGCCGCCCGATGGCCGGCGCCGGATTCGAACCTGAACGCAACGTCGTGCGCCGTCAGATCCACGCCCTCGCGGATGGCGCTGCTCAGGAGCTCGGTATGGTGGATCCGGCCAGCACGGCGGTCGATGATCCGGCCAGCCCGATCGATGGTGGCGAAGTTGCAGCGGAATCCGATCATGCCGGGCGCCATATGGATGCCGGAACCCTCGGCCTCCAGTGGACCACGGCCCGTGTAGTACCGTTCGGGCGGATACCCCAGCAGGGAGAGGTGCGCCGTATCGGAGCCGGGTCGCACGCCCGGGGCGATGGTGTCCATGATGCCGCAGATGCCCTCGGCGGCAAACCGGTCCAGCACGGGGGTGCGGGCGGCCTGCAGAGGTGTGAGCCCGCCGAACTGGGGGCAGGGACGGTCGGAGATGCCGTCCAGTACCATGTATACGATCTTTCGGGCAGTCATCGAAATAGTGATCGGACGTACAGGAAGATTACATTACTCTTCCCGGCGCGGGGCACCGGACCGCCGGGTAGGCGGGGCGTCGCCCCTCTGAAAGATGGTGCGCGAAGGTTATCCCGGGACCGTGCAGGGCCCTTCAGTGCTCGGATCGCGGTACCGTTATCGGCTCTGTAGAGAACCTCGTGCAGGCGAGGTTGACAGGTTTTTGGTCCCCCTGCTTCCTCTCCACCGCAACGCTCACCGGCATCCCGGGGGGGACGGGGGCGGCCGACCGCCACGCGGGGAGACGGGCTCGAAACACTCCTGTCTTCTGTCTTCTCCAGCTCCGCCTGCCTTCCGGGCAAACATCACACTTCGGACGGTCGCTCCCCCACCCCTGGCGATTCCCGTCCCGGTACCACCGTCCGCGGCGGTCTGCCCACGTGGGGGGGGTACGGGGCATCCCTGCAGCGAATCCGCTGGAATGGGTCGGCACAGAAGTTTTTTTTTACAGAGCCGTTGTGCACGGCGTCGTCCCGGAACTCCGGGGCGACCCCCATGTCATACGAGCACGGGAGATCCCCTCCTCCCTCTGCGCTCGTACCTCTCGCAGTGCATCAGTACCTCTTCTGCGAGCCTGTCCCCCCGTATCTGGTACTCCTCATCGTATCCGATCATGTGGAGGATGTTGGCCGTCTTGATCATCTCGGTGCAGAGCGCCCGAATATCGCATGCCATATCGTCCGGAAGCAGGTCACAGACCTCGCGCGCCATATCGTAGATCTGGTGAGCGTACCGGTCGAGACACTCATCCGCCGCTGACAGCCAGCCTTCTTCCGTTCTTCGCTCTCTGATCGTCTTCCAGTCGTCGCAGAACCGGATCAGCGCCTTCCGGACCAGTGTCAGGGCGATCGTCTGCTGCTCCGCCTTTTCCTTCAAACGCACAGCCCGCAGCTTCCCCATGATCTCCGCAAGCTCGTCGTTACGGGTCAGATTCAAGGTGTTCACCCCCCGGCTCCGGCCGGCGTGCTCTTCCCCGGGCCCTCATATCACCGCAATTATATATAAAAATGATGGTTGGACGATCGGTGCACCGTCGTCCCCTGCTCGATACTTCACCGCACTCGCCGGACTGCGGAACGATCAACGGAGAATCCAGGGGGAAACAAAAAGCGTGCTGGTGCCGGGGATTTTGCAGGGACTGCATCCCCGATCCCGTCCAGCGCCTGCCGAACGGCCGGTTTTATCTGGCAGCGATCCGTTCCAGCCTGGATTTGATGATCTCGACGCGGCGGATGGGGTAGATCGTCTTGACGATCTTGAAGATGTCGCGTGCGGCGTCCCCGGACATGATCTCCTTCACCAGCGTGTCGAAGTAGCTCGCCGCCGCACGGGCGAGCATCTGCTGCGCGACCGCCTGCCGGATCGCGTGCGCCTGGCTCCGGTCGACGCGCGACAGCGTGAGGCAGACAACCGTCACCCGCAGCTTCTTGCCGTCCTTGGTGATGAGCGGAAGTATGGTGTCGATGCGGGAGGCCCGGCGCTTCACCAGCGACCGCAGGTAGTCGCGGGTCACCTCGTGGCCCACGAACTCGGTATGTGCGGCGTCTCCCGCCACGCTGTTTATCCTGAACTTCATCTTGATGTGGGACTTCGAGTAGTCCTGCATCACTTCTCCGAGCGTCGCCGTCATCACGCGCCCGATCATGTTCTCGGGATCGGCCGAAATCGTGTCGCCGATCTCCACTCTGCCGAAGGTCTCGGGCACGAAGACACGATACCACTTCTTCGCCTTCCAGCCCTCAACTCTTCTTCCAACCTGTTTCCTCTTTGCCATGGTATCACTTCACTCTGACCATCGATCTGGTATGTTCGACCATCCTCACCATCGCCATCCGCGATCCTCACAGGAACCTGAAGACCTCCTTCGGCTCTCCGACCAGCCGCGCCACCGCCTCCGGCCACTTCGAGAGATCGAAGCCCTTCTGGGCGAGAAACGCCGCAGTCCAGCGCTCAAGGCCGATGCCGGAGCAGCCAGACCAGCAGTCTGCACCGCTCTGGATCTTCACGTTGAAACCCTTCGGATACTTGTTCCCGTTCACGCTGACGTTCTGGAACTCGAGCCACGAGTCGCTGTACGGGAGGTACGCCTCGTAGTCCCGCGTCCCGACCTCCGCGCTGCCGGACCCGCCGACCATGCCTTCCTGCGCCATGAACCAGGGGGTCACCTTCGCCGACCGCCACTCGAGATCCAGCAGGTCCTCGAAGACGCGGACGTACGCCTCATGGAGCCGGTCTGCGGTCTCGATCGTCTGCTCCGCCGTCCCCAGCCAGAGGATCTCGATCCGGTGAAACTCGTCCACCCGCTCGATGCCGTGGATGCCGCCGCTCTCGTAGCGGTGCGACGTGCCGCTGCGGTCGAAGACCAGAACGGGGAGGGAGTCGTTGGCGAGTGTCTCGCCCTGGACGAACGGCCAGAACGGCGGGCACTGCGCGTAGCACATGCCACCGATCGGGCCGTCGAGCCGTTCGCGGATCTGCTCGACGGGGACCTTCCCGGTCACCTTGAAGTAGTCGGCGATCTCCTCCCAATAGGCGGGGTCGCGGGTCTTCGGGGTGCAGACGTAGTAGATCTCGGGGTACACGCCCTTCGCATGCCCCGACCGCATCCAGACCTCCCAGGGGACGAGCTTCGGGAAGATCATCTCCGAAAAGCCGAGCGGTGTGACGATCTCGTCGATCACGATCTTTTCGAGCGCCCGGAAGAGCTGCACCGCCTGCGGCGCGTAGATCCACTGCCCCCTGGATGCGCCGTGCCTGATCCACCCCCGCGCGAGCATCTCCTCGGTCGGGTTGCCGCTGTAGACCCTGGGCTTTGCGCCGCTCTCAAAGACGAGCTCCCAGTGCTCGACCTTCCCGCCGTAGGAGAGCGCCTCCTTCTTCTCCTCGATCAGCCGGACGATCCGGTCGGGCACGCGGTTCTCGAGATCCGATGCCGAACAGTCGAGCTCCAGCTCGACGGCGCCGGGCAGGCGGTGGACCGTCGTGATGAACGGCACCTTCGGGATCGCCGCGTCGGGCAGTTCGTCCGGGAGCAGGACGCGGAACGCGGTGATCCGGATATCGCGCAGGCCCAGGCGGTGCCGCCCCATCGCCCGGACGATCGATCGTCTGAACCGGAAGAGGGCATCGTGCGCCCGTGTGTAGGGACCGCTCTCGATCTTCAGGCTGACGACCGAACCGTCCGCACTCCACCGCGTGATCTTTCCGATCTGCTCCTCCGTCGCCTCCGCCGGGACGCCCCGCCTGAACAGGGTCGTGTTCGCCTCCTGAACGGTCTTCGCCACGGCCTCGACCGCCTCGGGGGGGAGCTCCCTGCTGAAGTGAAGGTCCGCGTTTAACGCGAAACGTACGAACATATATCCTCCGCTATTGTCAGATTCATGAGATAATCGTCCACCGATGCGATGATCGACCGCAGCCGGGTGCCGGAGAGATCCGTCGTCACGCTTCCGTCGGCCGCACGTGTCCGGATCAGGGAGAGGTTGTCGGGCGCCAGCGCCGCCGCCACGCACGCCGCCCGCGGGTGCGGGGTGCTGATCGTACCGTCCACCCGGATCACGGGACGACCTCCTGCACGAGGCGCTGCCGGAACCGATCGAGCCCGCCCGGCGGAATCCATGCACCGGCCCGGCTGCGATGGCCGCCACCCCGGCCGCCGCACGTCTCGGCGAGCGTCCGCATCAGCGCCTCGAGGTCGACGTCCACACCCGGCGGGCAGCGTGCCGACGCCGAGTACCTGTCGCCTCTCCGCCCGACGACGAAGACCGGGCCGTCCTGATGAATCCGGTCGCAGGTGAGCGCGTCCGCGACGTCGCCGGTTATCGCACCGTCGTCCACCTCGTACAGGGCGACGTCCTCCTCGAGGCGGCGGGCGCTCCTGACGGCGGCGATGACCGCCCGCCGGTAGCCGGTCGCAGCGCCCCATGCCTTCTCCAGGGCGTAGGTCGACCGGAGGCAGAGCGACGCGCCCAGGTCCCCGGCGCCGGCTTTTCCGCAGGCATCGACGAGTGCGGCGAGGGTGTGCGCCTCGTCCACCACCTCGCGCGCCAGGCCGTAGATGGTGCCGTAGATCGCGAACATGGCGCCGAGCGACGCCTGTGGGCTGATGCGGAGCAGAACCAGCGAGATGAGCGACTCCAGGTCGATGCCGTCGTCGGTCGTGCACTGTTCGACGACCGTCCGGGCGGCGGATTCGTCGCCGCTGATCCCGGCGATGAAGGGGTTGATCGCGAGCGTCAGCTGTTCGGTCAGGTCTCTGCCGACAAGGCGCATGCCGCGTCGCGGCGCCACGAAACCGTTCGCGATGCCGTCGCTGAGGAGATCCCGGTTCAGGCCGGCGAACTCCTGGCCTCCGCCGATGACGCCGAGCAGCGCCAGGCCCACCAGGTCCCGGTTGTCCCCCATGTGCTGCGCCACCAGGTACGCCGCTCCCGATGCCGAGAGCTCCCGCTCCCCGTCGATCTCTTCGAGGTGGGGGTTCACGTGGTACTCGCCCTCGAAGTGGGGGACGTGGTGGTCCACCACCATCACGCCTTCGGGCAGATCTGCAAGGGACGACCCGAAGTCGCAGAGCAGCACGCTCCCCTCCTTCGGGAGATCTTCCGGCGCGATGCTCGGCGCGATCCTCAACCGGAACTGCCGGCCTCCGCGGAACAGGGCGTGGCAGAGGATGGATGCGGCGGCGATCCCGTCGGCGTCATGGTGTGCGAGCACCTCAACGAACTCCTGCTCCAGCAGGTGGTCGGCGAGGCGGGCGGCAGCGGCATCAAGGGACATGGATCATCTGGACAGGAGAATCTCCGCGGTCTCCGGCTTGTAGGTCCAGCCTTCGGGCAGCCGCCCGGTTCTGATGTAGTACCGGACCAGCCTGCGCACCTTGGACTCGGTGAGCTGGAGCTGCCGCTTGTTGTGCAGGTCCTTCCTGTTCTCGGCGAGATGCTTTCTCATCCCGAGCGCCTTCCGCATCAGGTTCCTGAGATCCTCGGGGATCTCGGACTCCAGACCGTTCTCTCTGAGGATCGCAGCCACGCGCTTGCCTGTCGCGAGTTTGACGTCGGGGACGCCGTATTTGTCCCGGAGCGTCAGACCGATCTCGCTGCTCGACATGCCACCTTTCCGGAGATTGACGACGATCTTCTCGATCTCCTGTACATCGGTGCTGGACCATCCGGGCGCCTCCTTCCGGTAGGGGCGGACTGAGCCCGATGTTCCGCGGCGCCGAGCGTGCATTCTTGCCATTCGTTCACCTCCATCTATCTCTATGTAAGTCCCGAAAAGAGCCTTCATGGACTGACTACTCTGTAATCCCCAGCCACTGCGGGCAGTGCTTCTGCGGGCACGTCGGACTTACCATAGCCAGCACTTACATCAAAAGTGCTGCACTATGTTCTCCAGCGGGTGTATTAAGGGTATCGCTGGCGGGGCGGGGCGGCACGGCGGCGGTGCCGTGGTCCGGACCGGGCCGCCGGGAGCAGGGGAGCTGCCGTCACTGTACGGTGGCGTTCCCCCGAATACGGGGCAGAGGCTCTGGAGGGGGGTTCGTTCTCTCACGGCGCTCTTCCGGGTGCCGGCGGCGATCGCCACCGGACCCGGGTAAACAATCTTTATCTTTCTGCAGACTAACAGTATATGTTACACGGGCGATAGTAGTCCAGCGGCAGGACAGGGGCTTCCCAAGCCTCTAACCCGGGTTCGAATCCCGGCTATCGCATCGGGGTTTTTCGGTCCGAATTCCCGACGTTTCCCCCCCCCATTGAACTCATCCAAAAATTACCCGGCGTTCGAGTGTCAATGCGGATCTGAGCAGTATGATCGTTCAGTTCTTCAAATGAACGAACCATAAATACTGACTGAAACCTCGATCCTGGCATGGTGGGGCTATCGCATCGCGGGGGAGTGCTCCGGGTGTCCGAAGGACAGCCGGGGCATGAGCACCGGCAGGTGTGAGCTGCGACTGGCCGAAGGGCAGGAGCTTGAGCACCGACAGGTGCGAAGGACCGGGAGGTGCATCCGGCGGAACGGCGG
>DAQY01000089.1:8015-14641 GCA_002503105.1 Methanomicrobiaceae archaeon UBA206 | reverse complement strand
GGAGCATGAGCACCCTCCGGGTGCGAAGGTGTCCTCCTCCCGGTACAAGAGTTTTGGGATGACCTCCGCACGTACGGGGCGACATCAGGGGTATGCAGCGTGCGGTGTCGACGAAAATGTGCCCCGATCCGAACGCGTCGTCGATTCCAGGACGGTTTTTCGGATGCGTCCGTCAGAATCGGCTCGGCTCCCCATCGACCCCCGGGCGACCGGTGCAGAGCGCAGCAGAGCGACGACGCGGCGACCGAAACATCCTGCACCTGTCCTGGGGAAAAAAAGGCGCAGCCGCCCCTACCGGGACGGAGCAAGGCACGCCTGAACCGCCGCCCGCACCCGCTCCTCAAGCCCCGGGATCCTCCTGACGTCCCGTATCTCATCCAGGCCGTCGACCAGTATCTCGCCCGCAGGCTCGATCCCGAGATTCCTCATGAACGCGTCTATGACGGCGGTGACGCACCTGAAGTTCGCGCGGCCCCTCCTTCCCGCAACCGAGAGCAGGAGCCCTTTCGGCCCCGGCCCTCCGCCCGTCAGCGTCCGCTCGGCATGGTACGCCTGGAAGCGGTCGATGAAGATCTTCAGTCCGCCGGGCACCGTGTTGGTGTAGACCGGCGAACAGATGACGAGCAGCTCGGCCTGTTTGACGGCATGGATGACCCCGGTCAGGTCATCCTCAAACGTGCAGAAACCGGTGTTGTAGCACCGGTAGCAGCCGATGCACGGCCTGATGTCCATATCCCCCAGGTACAGCACCTGAGCGGTTCTGCCGAGATCGCGTGCCGCCTCCGCGGACCACCCGGCAAGGATGCTGCTGTTCCCGTCGGCCCTCGGGCTTCCCTGCACCACCATCACGTCGGCGGCCGGCACGATCGGCATGCACCTGGGCCGGTACCGCCATGCCAGGTACTCGGCGAAATCCCGGGGATTCGCCCTGAGGTTCCGCTCCCATTCGTCCGCCCTCTGCAGGGCGACGCTCTCCGCCTTCAGCGGAACCGTCGGGGAATATTCGTAGGTATTGGTTCGAAAGACAGAGACCGTCTGCCCGTCCGATACGAGACGCAGCGTGTAGCGAACCATTCCGGGATAGGTGCCGGAGAAGTCCTCCCTGGTGAGGGTGAGGGTGAAGACGCCTGCAGATGTCCTGATATCCGTGCTCCGTATCAGGTCCACGTTCTGCTCCATTGCGGTACTGTGGGTCCCGCGCTCTCATAATCGTGTGCCATCCCGACGCCCGCTCCCCGGGGCGAAACGCGTCTCTGCCGGAGCCTGCCGGGCAAAAACCTATAACGAATCTGAATGCAAAAATTATATCAGACATCACCAAAACCCAGAGGATTATCGTGCTGTATGGTGCAGGAACAGGGGCTCCGGCGACAGGAGCCGTGCGATCCGGGGAACCCTGCCAGGAGTCGTGATCATCATTCCGTCCGGTACGACCCCCCCCGATCTGTACGCGCTCAGCATCATCGCAGAGAACAGGACCGGTGTGCTGCGCGATATCGCGACCATTATGGCGGCGCACGATGCCAATATTCTGATGATCCAGCAGTCGATCATCGGTTCCGGACCCCGGGAGGGGAAGGCGTACCTCTATTTTGAGTTCGGGGAGTGCGGCGACCCCGGGAAGCTGGTGGCGGATCTGCTGCAGATCCCGTCCGTCCACGACGTTACCACCTATCCGCCGTTCTCGCGGATCTTCGGCTCCCGGGTGATCGTCATCGGCGGGGGGGCACAGGTGGCGCAGGTGGCGATGGGCGCGGTGAACGAAGCGGACCGCCACAACATCCGCGGCGAGCGGATCTCGGTGGACACGATCCCGCTCGTCGGGGAGCACGATCTCGCGCTCGCCGTGGATGCGGTGGCGCGGCTGCCCCGGGCCTCGATCCTGGTGCTGGCGGGGTCGCTCATGGGCGGGGAGGTCTCGAAGGCCGTCGACCGCGTCCGGGATGCGGGCATACCGGTGATCGCCCTGAAGATGGCGGGCAGCGTCCCGCAGCACGCGGATCTGGTGGTGACCGACCCGATCCAGGCCGGAGTCTTCGCCGTCATGCACGTCTCCGACAGGGCGATCTTCGACATCAATCGCGTTCGCGGTCGTGAATTCTGATGGACCCTATCAACAGGGCAGTCATGGTGCTGCGGAGGGACGGGATCATCGTCTATCCCACGGAGACGGTCTACGGGCTCGGAGCCGACGCCCTCTCGGAAGATGCGGTGATCCGGGTCTACGAGGCGAAGGGCCGCCCGCTTTCAAAACCCATATCGGTCGCGGTCTCCGATATGGACATGCTCCGCGCGATCGCGTGCGTCGACGATGCGGCGCGGGCGTTCATCGAGCGGTTCCTCCCCGGCCCGGTGACGGTGATCCTGCCGGCGAAGTCCTGCCTGCCCGCCATCCTGACCGGCGGGACGGGGCTCATCGGCATTCGGATGCCCGCGCACGATGCCGCCATCCGGATCATCGAGCGGCTGGACGCCCCCATCACCGCCACGAGCGCGAACCTCGCGGACGAAGAGCCGCCGACCAGGCCCGACCGGGTCTACGTCCCCCACGACTTCCTGGTGGACGGCGGGGAGCTGCCGGGGATGCCGAGCACGGTGGTCGACCTGACCACCCGGCGCATCCTGCGGAAGGGGAAGGGATGGGAGGACGTGGAGGCGTTCCTCCGGGCACTGCAGTGAGAGACTGCCATGAAACCGATCCGGCTCCGTGACTTCATCGAGGACAGAGAAGGGTGCCTCTACGCGGTATCGGCCTACGACAGCGGCGACCGGATCGGGTGCACCCTCCGCTACGTGCCGGACCCTGCGGGGGAGCGGGTCGACCCTGCCGGCCGGCGCTACCGGAAATACGACTTTGACGAGGCGTTCGCCTGGATCCGGGAGCACAGGCCCGAATACCTGGACACGCTCCATCGCGTCCCGAACGCCGACGTGCGGCGGGTATACAAGCCCGAAGACGAGATCGGGAACGTCCTCGCCCGCAACGCCCGGGTGCGGCGCCTGCTCGGGCTCTTCGACCTCCCGCCGGCGACGTACGGCTGCACGGGCTCGCTCCTCTGCGGGCTTGAGAACGAGTCGTCAGATATCGATCTCGTGGTCTACGGCGACGCCTGGTTCTCGGCGCAGCGGCAGCTCCGGCGGCTCGTGCTGTCGGGGAGGCTTGCCGGCATGAGCGAGGAGATGTGGCGGCGCGTCTACGAAAAGCGGGCCCCGGAGATCGCCTTCGAGACGTTCGTGCCCCACGAGCGGCGAAAGTGGAACCGCGGCGAAATCGACGGCACCTACTTCGATCTGCTCTACGCCCGATCCTACGATAATCTGGACGCCGTACCGGTCGGGCGGGGCCGCGTGATCGGCAGGGCGACCGTCGAGGCGACGGTCACCGACGCCTCCCTCGCCTTCGACAGCCCGGCGGTCTATGCGGTTGCGCACGACGGGATCGACCGGGTCCTCTCGTTCACCCACACCTACGCCGGGCAGGCGCTCGCCGGCGAGGTGATCGAGGCCCGCGGCGTCGTCGAGCAGCACGGCGACGAGCGGTGGCTGATCGTCGGCACCACCCGGGAGGCGAGAGGCGAGTACATCATTTCAAAGACGCTGCTGGAAGGGTGAGGTCCCGCCGGCGCGAAGATCACAGGAGGTCGGAGAGGCGCCGGGCGCCGGTCAGGCACCGATCGGCGTGCGGGCAGCCCTCGCAGGGTGCCTGCAGGGGGCGTTTCGGGATGTCGCCGGCGATAACCTTCTTTGCCGCCCGTATCGCCTTCAGCAGCTCCCGGCGGTCGCGCGGCTGCGGGGCGACGAAGCGCGCGACACCGCTCGGGATGTACTCCGCGTATCCTCCCTCGACGGCGCCTCCGAAGGTCTCCTGCAGGCAGATCGCGTATGCGGCGATCCGCAGGCGGTCGGCGCCGTAGACGCCGGCGCGAGGCGCGGGGCTCGACCGGGTGACGGCAAACGTTCTGTCCGGGAATATCTTGTCCACCCGGCCCCGGATGCCGAGCCGCTCCGACTCCACCAGCACGTCGAACTCCTCGGGCTCCCGCCAGCGGCCCGATCGGCAAGCGGTGATGCATTCGTCGAAGAACGCCCGTGCCTCGCTGTCGGCGGCGGGGAGGACGGTCAGCACCTCCTGCCAGATCTGCTCCGGATCGAGCGGACTCCCGAGGTGGGCGGAGATCTGCTTGCAGACGGCGTAGCGGGGCGACTCCTCGCGCTGCACCGACCGCTCGAAGTAGAAGCGCCGGGGGCAGACATGGCAGGCGACGACGTCGGATACGCTGATCAGGCCGCTCATGGCCGTTCACCGTGCAGACGGTCCCTCATCTGATGGCGCTCCCGTCGCGCGGCGCCTGCATCCAGAGATCCCAGTCGCCGTCGGGGAGCGGCTGCAGACGGTTCATCTCGTACATGGAGCGGTGCAGGTCGTACCACTCGTAGAACCCCGCCTCCACCTCGTAGACGGTGCCGGCGTCCGGGTCGTAGATCCGCTCGCGCCCGAGGATGGCGTCGCTCCACTTCCCGGAGAGGATGTCGTCGACACGGTTCCTCTGCTCCCAGCCCTCCATGATGGTATCCGAGGTCTCGCTCAGTGTCCGGCCAGCCCTGAGAATGCCCTGACCGGCGGCTGCCTGCTGCCGCAGGCAGGCATCGACATACGACTGCGAGAGGGTGAAGCTCCGGAGGGAGGCGAGGAGCGACGGTTCCAGGTGTGCGAACTCGTCCTGCGGCGCCGTGATCCCGGTGAACGCAAACGCGTAGCCGAACCCGCCGCCCGGGCTGCCGGTGCAGGGGATCACCGGGGCGACCGTGACGTGGAAGAGCCCTTCTCCCACGGCGCCATCCTCCACGAAGAGCGCACGGATCAGTTCGGTCGAGCCGCCGGGGACGGGGGAGGGCTGCGGCGTCGCGGAGATGATCCGCACGTCCCTGATCGCGGGCGCGTCAGGCATGAACGACCGGGCGATGCTGCTCCCCAGCACCCGGTGGAGCACGACGAGGAAGCCGGACGGGGTGAGCGGTTCGATCGCCGGCATGTCGATCCAGGCGATCGGGTACCCGCCCATGGCCATGTAGTCGTAATCGATCTGCCGCTGCGCCTCGGTGAGGTAGACCGGACCCACCTCGCCGTAGTAGAAGATCTGCCGCAGCGGCCGTTCCGGGTCCCGGATGAAGAAGGCGAAGTTGCTGCACGCCCCGCCGGTCAGCAGCCGCCACCCGGCCGGTTTATCGATGCTGAAGAACCCGCCGTCGTGGTGCTCCATGGGAAGGAGCGATGCCGGCGTGCCCGTCAGCGTCGGCGCGGCGGCAGGCGGGGACTGCGCCCCGGCGCTTTCGTCCGGCTCGTCCAGGCACCCGGCGGCGCCGGCGGCGACGACGAGGGCGGCCAGGACAATGTATCGCACCGGCAGCGCCCGCAGGACTCCCCCACGCTCCATGCATGAGTGATCTCCGGTTCGGGTTATTTATGCGTATGGATTCTAAAATGCGGTGCCGACGGCCGGTCGGGAGCGGTCTCGCACCGGCAGCGCCCGCATCTCCGTTCAGAAACACTTACAACCTCTCCCCGGAAAAAGGGATGATGAACAGACGGGGAGATGCGATGGCACGAACCGGGACGGCGCTCTTCGTCGTCCTCATGCTCGCCTGCGGCGCGCTCAGCGCGGGACGCCTCCCGGGAGCGACGGCGCCCGGGCTGGCGACGGCAGGCCCTGCCGCCGCGCCTTGCCGCCTCATGTGACGGGATCGCCCGGCGCACGCTCCGCCAGGGGCCGGTGCGCGGGCGTCCGCAGCGGCACGCACGCCGATGCCGGATGATACTTTTTTAATTCCTGGTGCCGAATATGCTTAAGGCATATACCGCCGCTGTGGCTTAGTGGTATAGCGGCTGATTCGTAATCAGCAGGTCGGGGGTTCGAATCCCTCCAGCGGCTTGCATATTTTTGGACAGAATCCCCCCTCGGTGTCGCATCCCGAAAGCGTTCGGCACCAGGTCTTTTATCCGGAGGTCGTACCGAAACTCCTGTGCCGGGAGGAGGACCCCCATCGCAGCTCGAAGCCTGACGGTCTTCTCATGCTCCGGTCCTGCAGACCGGAGCGCCCCCCTGCGTGAAGATGGCCCCCCGATATGCCCTGACTTTGGGTTTTTCGGTCGACACTCACGGATCCATCGCACCTGCGGCGCCTCCGTATCCCGGCTTTTTTCCCCTGGCATCCGGAGTTTCGTGGTCAGCTAAAAAAAAAGTTTATCCAGCAGGAAGGAAAACCTCGAATATTCCCTCTCTCCGGACTTCAATCCTGGTACTCACCGCGATCGTCTCTGTTCTGCACCTCGCCCTCAGGCGGAAAAGAACTCTCGGGCGAGAGAGGGCTGGAGATCGTCCTCCTCTGGTCCATCGTCATCGGCTTCCTCGGTCACACCTTCATGGCGGACGAGATCGCCGCCTCCATCGGCTGGCCGCCGGGCAACCCTTTCCAGCAAGAGGTGGGCTTCGCCAACCTCGCCGTCGGCGCATTGGGCCTGCTCGCGTTCCGGTTCAGGGACTCCTTCTGGCTTGCGACGATCATCGCCGGGAGCATCTTCCTCGTCAGCGCCGGCATCGGCCACATCTACCATATCTACCATATCT
>DAQY01000089.1:0-7704 GCA_002503105.1 Methanomicrobiaceae archaeon UBA206 | reverse complement strand
TATCTACCATATCTACCATATCGTCGTCGACAGTAACCTCTCTCCGAACAACGCCGGCATGATCCTCGTCAGCGACATCGCCTGCCCGCCGCCGTCATCCTGATGTACGCAGGTCTCTCGATCATCCGACGCAGATCGGGCCGTGCCGACGGCGTGAAGGCCGAACCGCCCGCCGCCGACCATCTCCGGTGACGGGCTCAAACGTCGCGGGAGGCCGGAACTCGAGCGTTGTCCCGAGGGCGTCGCCTGCTGCGAGGCCGAGCAGGCGGCCGCGGCAGTAGCCGGTCCTGCCCCTGAGAATTCCCGGGCCGTTTTTCTGGGAAGACTGTTCCCGGTTCGCCCCGACCCAAATAACAACACTCATCCCTCCTCCGGCCCCTATCTCTCACCAGGAGAGATTGCCGGATGTCTCACGCCGTTCTGTACCGCCGGTTACCCGGAGAGGGGCTCGACGCGTTCATCGCGGAATTCCGGAAAGCCTCCGCCCGCGACCCGTTCGGCACCGCCTTCATCGTCCCGACCTCCCACCTCGCCCGGGAGATCGCCCGGTCGCTCGTTGGGGAGGAGGGTATCCCCATCGTCGCCGACGCCATCACCACCCTCTCGGGGTTCGCCCGGAAGGTCTTTCTGGACTGCGCGGCGTCAGAGACGCTGATCTCCGGGACCGAGTCCCGGCTCATCCTCGCCCGCCTTCTCGCTGCCGGCAGGTACCCGCTCCTCGCCGGGGCGGTGGCCGTCGACGAACTCGCGACCCTTTTTGAAGTACTCATCATGCGGAAGGTCGACTACCCGGCCGCCCTCGGCGCCCTCGCGAGCGCTAAAAGCGCCGAGATCGCCGCCCTCTTCGACGCCTACCTCCGGTTCCTCGACGAGCACGACCTCGTCGACGGGAGCACGCTCTTTGCCCGGGCGGTCCGGCTGCTCGCCGATACGGGCGGGTTCCGGACGGTCTTCGTCTACGGCCTCTTCGAGCCGATGCCGCTCGAACGCGACCTGCTCCTTGCGCTGCGGGAGTCTGCAGATGAGTTTCACTACTCGGTGCCCTACGGCGCCAACCCGGCGGTCTTTGCCGACGACGGCGGATGGTTGCAGCCCGATGCGGTCGTTTCCGGGGATACCCCGGACGCTCGCCGCTCGCACCTCGCCGCCCTCTTCTCCCGGCGGGGCCTCGAGGACTGCGGCGGGTTCGTCCGCGTCGCAGAACGGCGTGACCGGCTCGACGAGGTCCGGGCGATCGCGCAGGAGATCCGCGACCTGGCCGCCGGCGGCGTGCGGCCGGGCGAGATCGCGGTCGCGTTCCCCGATCTCGCATCGGCGCTTCCCTGCGTTGAAGAGGTCTTCCCCGATTTCGGGATCCCGTACACCGCGTCCGGCGGCCGGCCGCTCTCCGCATCCCCGCTCGTCCGGGCGCTGCTCGATGTCGTCGCCGTCCCGGTCCGGGGCTACCGGCGGGAGGACGTCGTCGCCCTCACGACCTCCCCCTACCTGCCAAGCACCGGCGGCTGCGAGCTTGACGTCCTCTCTCGGGAGGCCCGGATCACCGCCGGAGCGGCCGCCTGGGACGAGCGCCTCGTTGCACTGGCTTCTGCTCTTGAGGATGAACGCGCGAGGCCGGACACGCCGGAACCCACAAGATCCCGGCTCGCTGCAAAGGTCGCCGCCATCGAGTCAGCGCGGGGCGTCGTCCGGGACCTCTTCGCCGACCTCGCGGCGCTCGAGGGGGCGAAGACGCTTGCCGGGCACCTCGCCGCCTACCGCTCGCTCCTCGATCGGTGGCAGGCCCCGGTGATGCCGGAGGAGGGAGATCCCGATCTCCTCGAGGATGAGGCGCGCGACCTCGGCGGATTCGTCGACCTCCTCGCGACGCTCGAACGCCTCGCCCGGTTGCTCCCGGAGGAGAAGGTGCCCCTTTCGGAGTTCTCCTCCCTGCTCGGGCATCTTGCCGCCGGAACCCGGACCGGTCGTCGGCGGAATCCCGGGGGCGTCCGGGTGGTCGGCGTCCGGGAGGTTGCGCATCTCGTCGTTCCCTACCTCTTCATCGGCGACCTCGTCGAGGGCGCGATGCCGCGGCTGACGACCCGGCTTCCACTCTCCACCGATGCCGAGACCCGGCGCCTTGCGACGCGGTCGAGGGAGGACATCCTCCGCGAGGAGCGCTACCACTTCATCGCGGCCCTTCTTGCCGCCCGCTCCCGGGTCTATCTGAGCTACCCCGCGGCCGACGGCGCAACGCCGCTGATGCGTTCCGGGTTCGTGGACGCTGTCCGGGAGGCCTTCTCCCCGGCAGCATGGGGGAGCGACGACTTCCCGGACTCCGGGCTCGCAGCCGCCCGGCGGGCCGGCGCCCTCCTCGCCCGCGGGGAACTCCCGGCCCGGACGCCGCCGGGGCTATCTGCCCGCGAGGCCGTCCGCCGGCTCAACATCGAGAGCTACCACCGGAGGGGGGGCTACGACTCCCCCTATGACGGCATGCTCGGGGACGACCCGGCGATCGTCGCGGCGCTCGCGGAACGGTTCGGCGACGGGGCGGTCTTCTCGCCGACGGCGCTCGAGACCTATGCGGACTGCCCGTTCCGGTTCTACCTGGAGCGGGTCCTCGGCATCGCGCCCCTCTCCGATGCCGACCCCGACCTGACGGCGCGGGAGCGGGGGTACCTCGTTCACCGGATCGCCTACCGGTTCTACTCCGGCTGGAAGTGCGACGGCAACGGCCCGGTCACCGAAGCGTGCTACCAGGACGCCCTCCGGCGGCTCCTCGACGCCGGTCGGGAGGAGGCGGCCCGGCTCACATTTGAAACCCCTGCGTGGGTCGCGGAGAGGGAGCACCTCCTCGGGTCGCCCGCGGCGGGCACGGGGCTGCTCGAGCGGTTCCTCCGGCACGAGGTGGAGATCGCGGTATCCGGGCTCGTCCCGCACGCCTTCGAGGTCTCGTTCGGCCTCCCGCTGGTGCCGGGGGAGGTCGACGGGCTGTCGACACCCGAGGCGGTCGTGATCCCGCTCGGCGGGGAGACCATCCGCCTGCGGGGCCGGGTCGACCGGGTCGATGTGCTGCCCGGCGGACGGTTCATGATCACCGACTACAAGACCGGGGCGTCGCACCCCCGGCTCAGGGATATCGCGGCTGGCAGAGCGCTCCAGCTTCCCCTCTATCTCCTGGCGGTCGAGACGCTGACCGGGATGGAAGGAGCCGCGGGCGCCTACTACGTCCTCAGGCGCGGGGAGGTCCGGAACCGGCCGGTCTTCTGGGACGCGGGGCTTGAGGGCTGTTTCTCCTGCTTTCCGGGGTCGCAGCGGAACAGCGTTGAGGACGTCCGGGAGATGGTCAGGACTACCCTCTCCTGGACGCAGCGCTACCTCGCCGGGATACGCAGCGGACGCTTCCCGCCCCGGTCGGACGCCGGCCCCTGCCCGGCCTACTGCGGGTTTCGGACGATCTGCCGGTTCGACGCCCTGCGGCTGATTGCCGCAGGGAAGGAGGTGAAGACCGATGGGACTGACTGAACGCCAGGCGCGAGCCGCGCTCGACCACAGCAGGAGCAAGTGCGTCACCGCCGGAGCGGGGACGGGGAAGACGCACGTCCTGGTGCAGAAGTACCTCAGCCTGCTCGAGAGCGGGGTCGGCGTCGGGCAGACCCTCGCGCTGACCTTCACCGAGAAGGCGGCCGGCGAGATGAAGGTCCGTGTCCGCCAGGCCATCGCGGAGAAGGAGGGTGAGCAGTGGGACGCGATCCGCGACGATTTTTTGTGGGCGAAGATATCGACCTTCCACTCCTTCTGCGCCTCCGTCCTCCGGGAGTTCCCCATCGAGGCCGGTGTGGGGCTGGCCTTTGCGGTCCTCGACGAGCGAGAGGCGTTCCGGCTCCGGGAGGAGGCGATCGACGACCTCATCCACGGCGATCCGCCCGCAGAGTGCCGGGACGCGGTGATCGGCGCTCTCCGTGCGGTCGGGGCCTACGAGCTGAAGAACTACCTTGAGGCGCTGTATTCGCGCCGCAGGGCTGCGGAGGCGTTCTTTGCCGCCCTCGCAGAGAGCGAGGAGGAGGTGCTCGATGCCTGGCGGGCGGCCGTGATGAAGCACCGGGAGGCGGCGCTCGAGGCCTTCCTCACCCGTGCCGGCGACGCCATCGAGACGCTCCGCGACCTCGCCGCCCGCTACCCCGGCGAGCGGGACCCGGCGGAGGCCTACCTCCGGGCGATCGAACCGCACCTCGCCGGTGAGATTGCGGTCGCGGCACTCGCCGAGGTACACAAAGACCGGTGTTTCTCCGCCCGGATGGGGCGGAAGGCGAACTGGGCGGGGGACGACCTCGAGCGCCTCCGAGCGGCCTACGGCGTCCTCAAGCAGTGCGTCAGGGACCATGCGGACGCCTGCTCGCTCGCCCTCGACCCGGCGGACCCCTTCACCCGGGCGACGCTCGACTTCCTCCGCGACCTCGGCACGGTCTTTTCGGCCTTTCTGGATGCAGTCGAGGCCGAGAAACGGCGGCGCAATGCTCTCGACTTCGACGATCTGGCCCACCGCACCCACCGGCTCTTCTGCGACCGCGAGGATATCCTCGCGACGCACTTCCGCGACCGGTTCCGGTTCGTCCTGGTCGATGAGTTCCAGGATACCGATCCCGTCCAGGCCGCCATCATCCGCGCCATCCTCGGCGACCCCGCCCGGGAGCCAGCGCACCTCTTCATTGTCGGCGACCCGAAGCAGTCCATCTACCTCTTCCGGGAGGCCGACGTGACGCAGTTTTCGCATACCCGTAACCTTATCGAGCAGGACCTCGGCGGGGAGACGGTCGCGCTCGATGTCAACTTCCGGAGCACGCCCGAGGTCGTCGGGTTCACGAATGCTGTCTTCGGCGCCCTGATGGCGGAGGCTGGCCGGCCCTGGGAGTTCCTCTACGAACCGCTGCGTGCGAACCGCTGCAACGACGCCGGTTCGGTTGAACTCCTCCTCTGCCCGAAGTTCAGAGACCGGGCTGCCGGCCGCCGGGCCGAGGCGGAGATGGCGGCAAGAAAGATCCGGGCCATCGTCGAGCGGGGGGAGAAACCGGTCTGCCGCGGCGGGGAGGTCCGGCCGGCGGGCTACGGCGACGTCGCCGTCCTGCTCGAGCGGCGGACGAACCTCGCCTACTACGAGTGGGCGCTCGCCCGGTACGGCGTCCCCTACCACGTCCACGCGGGTCTCGGGTTCTACGAGCGCCAGGAGGTCTACGACCTCTACAACATCCTCCGGTTCCTGGCAAACCACCTGGACGACGCGGCGCTCTACGGCGTGTTGCGGTCGCCCTACTTCGGGTTCTCCGATGCCCGGCTCTTTCATATCGCCCGGGCGACGGGGGATTCCCTCTGGGAACGGCTGCAGGCGGAGGATGCCCCGGCGGCGGCAACCCTCCGGGGCTGGCTCTCGCTCTCCCGCAGGCTCCCGCCCGCCCGCCTCATCCGCCGGATCGTCGATGAGTCGGGGATCTCCGTCGTCTTCGGCGGGATGGCCGGGGGCGAGCAGGCCGCGGCGAACGTCGAGAAGCTCATCGCCATCGCGAGGGAGGCCGAATGGCCTGCGCTCCCGGAGTTCGTCGCGGAACTCGGCCGCTGCATCGACGACGCACAGCGGGAGGGGGATGCCCCCGTCGACGTTGCGCCCCGGGGCGCGGTCTCGATCATGACGGTGCACGCCGCAAAGGGGCTCGAGTTCCCGGTCGTGGTCGTCCCCGACCTCGCAGAGACGCCGCGCTCCGGCGGGGATACCATCATGGTGGAGGACGGGCTGCTGCTCGGGGTCTCGATACCGAATCCGGCCAACGACCACGAGCGCGAGGAGACACCGGTCCTCCGGCTCCTCAAGGACGAGCACCGGCAGAAGGAGGAGGCCGAGCGCAAACGGCTCTTCTACGTCGCGGTCACCCGGGCGAAGGATCATCTCGTCCTCTGCGGGGAGATGCCTGCCGAGGTCCCGGAGAGCCTCGCGGACGGGAAGACCCGGATGGCCTGGCTCGCGCACTGCCTCGGGCTCTGCGATGAGGTCTATGCCCGGGGCGAAGCTGAACTCGCACTGGGTGGCGGGAAAACGCTCCGGATCCCGATCACCCTTGACCCGGCCGCAATCCCGGTCGACGTGCAGGAGACCGCTCCCGTGTACTTCCCGCTGCCGGATGACGTTCCCGAGGCGGATGTCCCGGCGGGCATACCCCGGGATGGGGAGGGGGAGCGTGTCTACTCGGCGAGCGAGATTGAGGCGTACCTCCGCGGCCCGACAGAGTCGCGGCGGCCGGGGTTCGGCGCCGGGGAGGAGGATTCGCGGACCCGCGGCCTGGTCGTCCACGAGGTCTTCCGCGGCCGGGATCCCGCCGCGGTGCTGCGGCGCTACGGGCTGGACCCCGGCCTGGCAGAGGAGTTGCGGGACCTCTACGAGCGGTTCCTTGCGTCCCCCCTGATGCAGGGCGCCGTCCAGGACCGCCGCGAGGTGCCGTTTCTGGCGCGGGTGAACACCGTTGTGTGCCGGGGTATCATCGACCGGCTGGTGCAGCGTCCGGACGGCACCTGGCTGCTCATCGATTACAAGACCGGGACGCCGGGGGACGTCGAAGACCACGCGATCCAGATGACGATCTACCGGCACGCCGCCGCTCAGATCCTCGGGGCTTCGGTCACACCCTACCTTTACTTCGTCGATGCCGACTGCTGGGTGAAGGTTGCGGTGGACGAGGAGCGGGTCTTTGCCGAGATTGCCCGTGCGGTCCGGGGGCTGGAAGAGGGAACTTTCCGGACGGCGGCGTGCGAGGGGTGCCGGGAGCCGGGGGAGTGTCCCGGATGGGCGGAGCGGGAGTGATGCGGGGGCGTCGCTCTGTCCTCTCTCATCCGAAAGAGATAATGCTTCCCGGATGGTAATACCGTCATAGAGGAGTTTGATGCACCCAATTATCCGCGAGAAGATCCGCGAGATCGCCCGCATTGCTGCACGCCGCCGAGTGAAAAGACTCGGGGTCTTCGGCTCGGCGGCGGGCGAGCGGTTCGACCCTGCGGAAAGCGACATCGATTTTGTCGTCGAGTTCGAACCGATGACCCCGGTGGAGCACGCAGAGGCTTACTTCGGTCTCGCAAAAGACCTGGCCGACCTCTTCGGCCGCGAGGTCGATCTCGTGGAGTTATCCGCGATCAGAAACCCGATCTTCCGTGAGTCCGTAGAAGAGACCTGCAGGGATATCTATGCTGTCGCGTGAGGCCAGGAAGTACCTCTACGATATTGCAGAGGCCGCAGACTATATCGCACAGTTCACCGCCGGGAGGACATATGAGGAGTACCGCAACGATCCCATGCTCAGGTCCGCCGTTGAGCGGCAGTTCGAGATCATTGGTGAAGCGCTAAACCAGCTCCTCCGGCAGGAGCCGGATCTTCAGGAGAAGATCTCCGATGCGCCCCTGATCATCGCGTTCAGGAATCGCCTGATTCACGGGTACGCAACCGTATCCGACGAGGTTGTCTGGGGTGTCGTCGAAGGTTACCTGCCGGTCCTCTCCAGCGAGGTGCGGTCCCTCCTGAGAGAGAATGAATAAGACCGGCCGCAGAGACTTTTTCCGGGTTCTGCAACAAAGATGTGTTGTTTATTATAACGGTGGGTGTGTGGAACACACATTTCGTTCCGCGAGGTCATCCCAAAACGCCTCTGCCGGGAGGGGGGGCACCTTCGAAGACCTTCGGTCTTCTCATGC
>DAQY01000076.1:584-15170 GCA_002503105.1 Methanomicrobiaceae archaeon UBA206 | reverse complement strand
CCCGGCAAACCTCATGCTGATGGTGAAGGTGATCATCATGGTGTCGGACATCGGCACCGAACTGGATCCCTCCTTCAATTTCGACCGGCAGATCCGGCCGTACATCGCGGAGATATCCGCTCAGCAGAGGTTTTCGGTGGAAACACTGGTGGATACGGCGCAGGCGGTGAGGGACGCCGCCGAGAGCCTGATCGCCATGCCGCACAACGTCAACGAGACGCTCAGAAGCATATCGGAGGGGGCCGTCTCGATCGAGATCGAAAAGAACAGCCTGCAGAGGATCGTCGGGAGCCTCGACCGCACCAGCGACAAGATCGTCATCGGACTGGTGACCGCGGCGATCGTCGTGGGCTCGTCACTGGTGCTGCGGGTGGTGGACGTCCAGCTGCCGCGGTACGTCTCGGTCCTCGCCACCATCGGCTACGTCGGTGCGGTGATCGTCGGTTTCTACGCGATCTACAACGTCGTCGTGCACGGTCGCAGGCTCCAGCCGTAGGTGGCCGCCGGTTGAGAAACGATGAGGATGCGCCACGGCGTTCCCGGATGGGCGCGCATATGTCCGGGCGGCACCGTCATTCGGATCTTTTTTTAAAGAACAGGTTGCAGTGGCACTTACCCTCTTTCGCGATCTCTTCTTCGTGGTAGATGCAGGGGCAGATGATGATGCGATCCTTCTCCGGATCCCCGCTTCGCAGACGGCATGGGCAGTACTGCTCTCCTAAACGTTCTTTGTTCCGGGCAAGACCGCGGAGGACCGTATTCAGCTGACGTTCGTCGGTATTCAGCACCCACCCCCTCTCCTTCGCGTACTTCTTGGCCCAGGCGCGTATCTGCTCGATCGTTCCGTTTTCGGTCATGATTCTGCTCCATTGCTGATTTTGTTCCCGCTGCCTCGACATTCGATATGGGCGATCATCGAGTTAAATATTTGTCTGCCGCTCTCCGATCCGAGCACCTTCTCCGACGCCCGTTCCGGGTGCGGCATCATCAGCAGCACGTTGCCTGCACTGTTGAGCACGCCGGTGATCCCCTCCATCGAGCCGTTCGGGTTGCTCTCCGGTGTCACTCTGCCGTGCTCGTCGCAGAACCGGAACGCCACCCTGTTCTCACGGAACAACCGCTCGATCACGTCCGGCGGGGCGACGTACCTCCCCTCCTTGTGAGCGATGGGCATCCTGACGACCTCGCCCTGTCGGTACAGGGAGGTGAAGGGCGAGGCGGTGTTCTCGACCCGCAGGTACACGGGGCGGGAGACGAACTTCGGGTATGCGTTGAGGGTGAACGTACCGGGGACGAGGCCGCTCTCCGAGCCGATCTGGGCCCCGTTGCAGATCCCCAGCACCAGTCCCCCCTCGCGGTCATGGCGGACGACGTCCGCCATGATCGGCGTCCGTGCGGCGATCGCGCCCGCCCGCAGGTAGTCCCCGTACGAGAATCCTCCCGGGAGGATCACCGCATCGTAGGGTCGCTTCAGCCCCTCCTTGTACCAGACGAGATCGGTATCGACGCCGCAGACATCGCGGAGGACGTAGACCGTGTCGCGGTCGCAGTTGCTTCCGCCGAACTGTATGACCGCGAACCTCATCCTGTAACCTCGACGGTATAGCGGTGAATGACGGGATTGGCGAGCAGCCGCTCGCACATCCGCTCCGCTTCGGCATATGCGGCGTCCCTGTCCGGCGCATCGAGCGTGATCCGGAAGAGGCGGGCTGTCGTCAGCTTTTCGGTCTCGAACCCCAGAGCGGCGAGCGCGTGCTGGATGGCGCGTGCTTCGGGATCGAGCATGCCTTCCTTCAGCGCTATGGTGATGGTCGCGTCGTACTTCATGGCGCCCCTCCTGCGGGTTCGGAGAGGATTTGCCTCGCCACGTCGGCGTATGCGGCGATGACGTCTCCTTTCCCGAGGCGGTACACATCCTTGTCCAGAGACCTGCCGGTCTCCCTGTCCCAGAGGCGCATGGAGTCCATGCTGATCTCGTCTCCCAGGCAGATCTCTCCGTCCCTTCGTCCGAACTCCATCTTGAAGTCGACCAGGGTGATGCCGCGCGCGTCCAGGTAATCCGAGAGCAGTTCGTTGACCTTAAGCGCGATCGCCTTGATCAGGTCGAGCTCGTCACGGGTGACCAGGTTCAGGGCGAGGATCAGGTCGTCGTTCAGCATGGGGTCGTGCAGGACGTCGCTCTTGTAGTCGATCATGATGACCGGAGGGTCCAGCAGGGTGCCTTCCTTGAAGGGGTAACGGCGCACGATGGATCCGGCCGCGATATTCCTGACGATCACCTCCAGGGGGATCATCTCCAGGTTGCGCACCACCATGGCGCTCTGGTCGATCAGGCCCAGGTAGTGGGTCGGTATGCCGTGCTCCTCCAGGTACCGAAAGAAGAACGCGGAGACCTCGGCGTTGAACCTCCCCTTGCCGCTCAGTACGTCTTTCTTCTCGCCGTCGAACGCCGTAATGTCATCCCTGAACCTCATAATGAGCCTGTCGGGTTCGTCGGACCGGTAGACGGACTTCGCCTTGCCTTCATATACGAGGTCGAGCTGCCTCATCGCCCATGCCTCCTGATCTGTACTGTTGGTCGGCATGGCTGAATGACTTTACGGTGCTCCTGCGCGGCTGGCTGCACGCAGCCGCTGCTCAAGACGTCGGATCAGCGGCTCGAGGTTCGGGTGGAACCACCCCCTCTCAATGAACCGCGGGTACACACAGAGGCGCTCCTGCAGCCTGGCGGCGCCGACCAGATGCTTCAGCTCGTCGATCTGCGGCCACGGGTGTTCCGGATTCACATAGTCGACGGTGAGCGGGGAGATCCCGCCGAGGTCGTCGACGCCGCAGCCGATCAGACGCCTCGCGTCTGCGAGGTTCGGCGGAATCTGCACGGCCACCTCGGGCGGAAGAATCTCCCGGGCGAGTGCGATCGCAACGCACATCTCGTCCGCATCGGGCACGGGCGCCTGCGCCATCGGCGTCCCCTCCTTCGGGCAGAAGTTCTGCACGATCACCTCCTGGATGTGGTCGTAACGCCGGTGCAGATCGCGGATCACCAAGAGCGACTCCTCCCGGTCTTCCATCGTCTCGCCGATCCCGACCAGAATACCTGTCGTGAAGGGGATGCGGAGTTTGCCTGCATTCTCGATCATCTCGATCCGCACCGCCGGGTCCTTTCCGGGCGAGTGCCTGTGCGCCTCAACCTCTGCCGTGGTCTCGAGCATCAGCCCCATACTGGCGTTGACCTCCCGCAGTCGCTCGAGCTCGTCGTAGGTGAGGATCCCGGCATTGGTGTGGGGGAGGAGCCCGCGCTCGATGCTCGCCCCGCAGAGGTCGAAGACGTAGTCCAGAATGTCGGAGTACCCGAACCGTTCGAGCATCGGGGTGAACCCCGGCACCCTGCCCGGCCGCTCCCCGAACGTGAAGAGCGCTTCCGTACACCCGAGCGCCGCGCCCCGCTCGATGGTGCGGAGCACATCGCCGGGAGGCAGAATGCACCCCTCCTGCACCGGCGTGCGGAAACTGCAGTAGCCGCACTGGTTGCGGCATACGGTCGTCAGGGGGAGGAATACGTTCCTCGAAAAGGTGATCGTGCGGCGGCGCATGTCTGTACTCTTCGTCAGGATGCATCATCAAGGTTCACTCCGGCGCAGGGGCGCTTCTTCGGGAGGTCCATCGCGGGTTCATGGAAAAAGCGGCGGAAATGGGGCCCTGTGCGTTTCGAGTTCGATGCTTTTTTGACGGTTACCGGTCAATACCCTGTAATGCATTTTCACGTGCTCATCCCGTTCAAGCCCGTCAACCCCAAGACACGCCTCTCCTGCATACTCGACCAGGAGGAGCGCGAGGCGTTCGCCCGTGCGATGCTCGACGACGTGATCGCCGCCGTAACGAAGTCCGCATACAGCGCCACGATCCTCTGCACCCATCCGTTCGAGCACGAGCAGGCGCCCGTCGCCGTCAGGACGGAGCCGCTGAACGAGGCGATCGACTGGGCGCTCTCGCAGTTCCGCTGTGCCGTTCTCATCATCATGGCCGACATCCCGCTGGTACAGGCGGTGGATCTGCAGCGGATCGTCTCCACCGGAAAAGACATGGCGATCGTGCCGGGGAGGGGCGGCGGCACGAACGCGATCTTCGTCAAGAACCCCCGGTGTTTCAGGGCCGATTTCTACGGCGCCAGCTTCCTGGACCACATGCGGATTGCAGAAGAGTGCGGTTTCTCCGTCGAGGTGATCGACTCGTTCCGGATGTCCACCGACATGGATGAGAAGGACGACCTCGTCGAGATCCTGATCCACGGGAAGGGGAGGAGCAGGGAGTATCTGGAGCGCCTAGGGTTCGTTCTCTCGATCGACAGGGGCCGGGTGAGCGTGAAGCGCAACACCCATGAAGAGGCATTCTGAGGCGTCGATCGCGGCCACACCGTTGTAGTCCCCGATGGGAAGGCCGGTCCCCCGGACCACCACAGCGGGTATGCGCTCGTCCGCCTCTCCCATCACCAGTTCTGCCGCGGACGCGATGCAGTCCGCCACCGCCCGCCTGGTGATACGCAGTTCCCGTCCGAAGAGGTCCGTCCTGCCGCGCTCATCGACCACCGAGGGTATGCCCGCACACCCGATGGCGACCCCGCTGCATCCGAGGCGCATCGCGTGCGTCCTGGAGTCGGCGATGACCGCGCCCATATCGGCACCGCAACGCTCCGCAATCCCGGCGCGTATACGCTTCGCGCTCCCGTCCGGATCGAGGGGGAGGAGGACCACCGCGCCGGGCGGGGCGTTCGAGACGTCGATGCCGGCGTTGGGCAGCAGCGTGCCGTTCTTCATGCAGAGCAGAAACCCCTCGATCCCGCCCACGACGCGATCGCTCTCATCGAGGACGATCTCTACCAGACGCGGATCCATCCGGTACTGCCCGGCGAGCCTGCGCGCGTCATCGGAGGGTTCGACCTCCTCGAGCCGGACGATCCGCCCCTCCGCGGTGGCGACGGCGGACTCGGCGACCACCACGATATCGCCGTCCCGGAACTCCCCGCACCCCGATCCCGCGCAGGCGGCGAGGAGCTGCTGCACCATGTCGTCGCCGGGTCTGATGAGACCGGTTCTGAGTCCGAATACACTGAATGATCGCTCTGTCACGGCATCACCATCCTCTGATAGACCCGGAGCAGGTCCGCCGTCTCCGCCACGTCGTGGCACCGGACCACGGACGCCCCCCGTTCCACCAGCATCGCGGTGAGCGCGAGGGTGCCCGCGAGCCGCCCTTCAGGCGGCATCCGCAGGAGATCCCCGATGAACGACTTCCGGGAGACTGCTGCGAGCAGCGGGCGGCCGAAGGCCAGGAAATCCTCGAAATGGCGGCAGAGTTCCCAGTCGTCTTCGGGCGTCCGCTCCGGAACCCATCGCCCGATCCCGGGATCGAGGACGAATCCGTCGATCCCGAACCGGCCGCACCGCTTCACCACCGCCTCCAGCGCCCGCATTGTGGCGGCGAGGCCGACGGCGTCCCCCGGCCGCTTGCAGCTTGCCATGAGGAAGGCGGGCAGCCCGGAATCGGCAACCAGCCGGGCATAGTCGTCGTGGACAAGCCCGCTGATGTCGTTGGCCGCGTGGATATCATGGCGGAGGCAGACCTCCAGCACCTCCGCGTGCATGGTGTCCACCGACACCGTGATCCCGCTGCCGTCCAGCTCGCGGAGCGCCGCATCGATCCGCTCCGCCTCATCGCGGGTCGAGAGCGGCGGTGACCCCGGAGCCGTGCTCCGCGCTCCGATATCGATGATCTCCGCACCCTGCTCTCGCATGATAAACGCCCTCGCCCGCACATCCTCGACGGGCGTGTAGGAGCCGCGGTAAAAGGATTCGGGGCTGCAGTTGATCACGCCCATCAGGCGGACGGGGGCGCCCCCGCCGATCCGGATGCGGTTCACAGAACAGGGTCGCATGCCCTCAACTTTGCTGCCGTGAACGTGTTCTCCATCAGCGTTGCGATGGTCATGGGGCCGACGCCGCCCGGCACCGGCGTGATCGCCCCTGCCCGCTCCTGTACCGCCGCAAAGTCCACGTCGCCGCAGAGTCTGCCGTGCTCGTCGTAGTTGATGCCGACGTCGATGACCGTCGCACCGGGCTTCACCATCTCCGGCCCGACAAACTTCGCTTTCCCGACCGCGCTGATGAGTATATCCGCTTTCAGCGTCTCGTCCGCGGGGTTTCGGGTACGGGAGTGGCAGATGGTGACGGTCGCGTCGGCGTTGAGGAGGAGGATCGCCATGGGGCGGCCGACATCGATGCTCCGGCCCATAACCACCGCATGCGCCCCCGCCGTCTCGATGCCGTACTCCTCGAGGATCGTCATGATGCCCCGGGGTGTGCAGGGGGCAAAGACCGGGTTGCCGGATAGCAGGCGCCCCAGGTTGCAGGGGTGGAACCCGTCCACGTCCTTCTCGGGCGCCACCGCCTCGATCACGCGGGCGGCATCGATCTGATCGGGGAGAGGGAGCTGCACCAGGATCCCGTCGATATCGGGATCGCCGTTCAGGCGCCCCACGGCCTCGAGCACCCGCCCGGTGGACGCATCCGAAGGTAGCTCGATCCCGACCGATCCGATCCCCACTCGCTCGCACGCCCGCTGCTTCATGCGGACGTACAGCTTCGATGCCGGGTCTTCGCCCGCGATGACGGTTGCGAGGCGGGGATAGAGCCCTGACTCCTCGATCGTCTCCCTGAGCATCTCGAGCCGTTTTTCGGAGAGTTTCCTGCCATCCAGTATCATATCTCTTCAGGGTACAGGGGATACTTGCTCGCAAGGGCGGTGACTTCTTCCTTCACTTCTCTGATCGCCTTCTTGGAGTTCTTATCCCTGGCAACGTCCTTGAGCACGCGGGCGATCCAGTGACCGATCTGCCGCATCTCCTCCTCCTTCATGCCGCGCGACGTGACCACCGGGGTGCCGATGCGCAGTCCGCTGGTGACGAACGGGCTGAGCTGCTCGCGGGGGATGGTGTTTTTGTTGACGGTGATGCCCGCTTCGCCCAGCGCGTTCTCTGCCTCAAGTCCGGTCAGGTGCGCGCCGTCCGTGGAGAGGCCTGTCAGGTTGAGCAGAATCAGGTGGTTGTCGGAACCGCCGGAGACGATATCGAGACCCTCATCTGCGAGGACCTCTGCCATCGCTCGGGTGTTCCTGATGATCTGGCCGCAGTATTCGGTGAATGACGGCTGCATCGCCTCCTTGAAGCAGACCGCCTTTGCGGCGATGACGTGCATCAGGGGACCGCCCTGCATTCCCGGAAAGACGGAGCGGTCGATGGTGACGGCGTCTTCCTTGCTGCACATGATGGCACCGCCGCGGGGCCCACGGAGGGTCTTGTGCGTGGTCGTGGTCACGACGTCGACCACGCCGACCGGCGAGTTGTGGTGGCCGGTCGCGCAGAGGCCCGCGATATGAGCGATATCGGCCATGCAGCGGGCATCGACGGTCTCGGCGATCTCCTGGAACGCCTTGAAGTCGATCTCGCGCGGATAGGCGCTGGCGCCGCAGATGATCAGGTTCGGTCTGACGATCCGCGCCATCTCCTCGATGGCGGCATAGTCCAGCATCTCCGTTTCGGGATCGACGCCGTAGTGAAAGATGGAGTACCACCGCCCGGTGATGCTCACCCGGGAGCCGTGGGAGAGGTGGCCGCCCTGCGTAAGGCTCTGGCTCATGATCCTGTCTTTATGGTTGAGATATGCGAAATATACCGCCTGGTTTGCCTGGCTTCCGGAGTGGGGCTGCACGTTTGCATGTTCTGCTCCGAACAGGCTGCACAATCGGTCGCGTGCCAGGTTTTCGACCATGTCGTGGAACTCGCAACCGCCGTAGTATCGTTTGCCGGGGTATCCCTCGGCATACTTATTCGTCATAATGGAGCTCATTGCTTCGAGGACACGTTTGCTGACGATATTTTCTGAAGCGATCAGCTCCAATCCGTTTAACTGACGCAGACGTTCCTTCTCGATGATCGCCGCGACATCGGGATCGAAGTTTGCCAAACTAGACATGTACAAAAAAGTTGCTGCGATGAGGTAATATTCTTTCTTTCGCGAGATTCAAGGTAATACTAATACGTAATTATTATCAAGGTTAAATTTGAGGGAGACGATGGCACACAAGGATGCGCGGATCAGATTCCTGGAGCGGGAACTTGCGGAGAGAGAGAAAGAGGTGGAGAGTTTGAAAGAGGCAGAACGGACTGCGGTCTCGGGTGCGGACGACGAGCGTCTGCGCGAGCTTGCGCAGAAGGTGAATGAACTGGAAGCGCTGGTAAAAGGGCTTACGGAGGAGTTGCTGGATGTGAAGTCGGTCGTCATGGAGCTGAACCGCCAGGCTGAAGAGCGTGTTAAAGGGGTTCTGGAGGCGGAACCGAGAAAGAATCAGGTTCAGACGACGATCGAGCCCCGTGCAGTGCAGGCGCGCCGATCCGGGGGGGTGCCGCACCCTGGACGGGCAGATGCCCTGAAGGCCGGGGAACCGGCCCAAAAACAGGCGGATGCGCGCGCCGACGCGGGGGACGGCGGAGAGATGGATCTGATCATGCAGAACGACGGAACGCTGAAGCCCGAGCGCAGGAAACCCTCCGAATACATCGTTGCGAGCACGAAGTTCGAGAGCAGGGTTATGGGCGGCAGAAAGGCGGAGTCGCCGGGCAGAACCGCCTTCGTGGAGCAGCGCAAGGGCAGAAGATCCGTCGGCAGCATCATCCATGCGGAAGAGGACGACACCACCGATATCGCCAACCAGTAGCAGGAGACTGATCCTTGTACATCACACAGCTTGAGATCGACAACTTCAAGTCTTTCGCACGGAAGACGAAAATCCCCTTTTTTGAAGGCTTCACCGTCATCTCAGGCCCGAACGGATCAGGGAAGAGCAACATCATCGACGCGATCCTCTTCGTGCTCGCGCTCTCCGGCGCACGGGGGCTGCGGGCCGAGAGGCTGACCGATCTGCTCAACGTCAATACGGGGAAGAACACCGCCGAGGTGACCGTCACCTTCTCGGACGGCACCGTCATCCGCCGGAGGATCAAGCGCACTCCCACCGGGTACTACAGCTACAACTACCTGAACAACCGGCTCTGCAAACAGGGAGACGTCATCGAGTTTCTGGCAAGGTTCAGGATCAAACCGGAAGGCTACAATGTCGTGATGCAGGGCGATATTACCCGGATCATGGAGATGAGCGACGTCGAGCGCCGGAAGATCATCGACGAGATCGCCGGCGTGGCTGAATTCGATCACAAGCGGGAGCAGGCGCTCTCGGAGCTGGAGGTGGTGCGCGAGCGGATCGAGCGCGAAGAGTTCATCCTCCACGAGCTCGCACACCGGGTGGAGGAGCTCCAGCAGGAACGCGAGCAGGCGCTCGAGTACCGGAGGTGGCAGGAGCAGCTGGAGGAACTCCAGCGTTGCCGGGGTGCCGCGCTCGTGCGCCAGAAGGAGCAGGAGATGGGCACCCTGCAGGAGCTGGCGCGCGACCAGCAGGCGGCGCTGGCAGCCAACCTCGAGGAGGAGCGTGCCCGCATGGAGGACCTCGAACGGGCGCAGGGCGCCCTGAAGGAGATCGACGAGCAGATCAGCCGCAAGAGCGGCCCCGAGTATCTGCGGCTCGTTGGGGAGCTCGAGGAGGCAAAGAGCGGCGTTAAACTCGCTGAAAAGACCATCGAGCGCTTAAAACGCGAAAAAGACGGAAACATCGAGGCGGTCAAGCGCATCTACATGGACAGCAGGCGGGCCGAGGAACGGGTGGCCGGGTGCACAGAGCAGATCCGGAACCTGAGCATCGACCGCGCGAACCTCGCGATGGAGCTCGCGACCACCCGGGAACGGATGAAGAAGATCGAGGAGCGGATTCAGCAGGAGAGCGCAGAGATGGAGGGCGTCAGAGACCAGCTCCTCGCCCGTATGAGCGACCTTGAGGCGAAGAAGGAGCTGCGGGCGAAGATCCTCCGTGAACAGGATCTGCTCATCGAGAAGAGCAGGATGCGGACCTCGGAGCGAGAGCGTGTGGAGGCGCGCCTCAGCCAGATCGAGGAGGAGCTTGCGAACAAGCAGAACCAGCTCGCGGAGTACGCCGCATGCCTGGCCGACTGCGAGGCGGAGAAGCAGCGGATCGAAAGCGAACTTTCGGACGCGGAGAGTTCGCTCTTTGCCATGCGCTCATCGCTCGACCGGCTTCGAAACGAGATCAAGACCCGTGAGCAGGAGCTGATGCGGTACGAGGCGCAGCAGCAGGCGCACGGCGATGCAGACGGCACCGCAATGGAGCGGATTCTCGCCATGGATGGTGTGTTCGGGACGGTCGCCCAGCTGGGTCGAGCACCTCCCGAATACGCGACCGCGCTCGACGTCGCGGCAGCGGGGAAGCTCCGCTGGGTGATCGTCGAGACCGATGCGATCGCTGCGGACGCGATCGCTTACTTAAAGGAGCACCGTCTGGGGCGGCTCACGTTCCTGCCGCTGAACAGGATCCAGCCCCCCCCGCTGGCGCCGCTCGAGGATGTTCCGGGCGTGATCGGGTATGCGGTCGACCTCCTGGAGTACGACCCCCGGTTCGCGCGCGCGTTCCAGCTGGTCTTCGGCCCGACCGTCGTGGTCGACACCCTGGAGCGGGCGCGGCGGATGATGGGTAGGTACCGCATGGTCACCCTTGAGGGCGATCTGGTCGAAAAACGCGGCGCCATGACAGGGGGTTCGCAGCCGAAGCGGGTCAGGGGCTTCGGCATCATGGTGGACGATGAGATCGCGCGCGTTCGTGCGGCCCTCGCTGCGCTTGAGGGCGAGGCGGCGGAGATCGAGGCGGGGCTCCGCCGTTCCGCCGCGGTCGTCGAGGAGAAGCGCGGGGAGCGCAGCATCGCAGAGGAGCAGATCGCCCGGTACCGGATGCTCATCGAGGAGTACCAGAAACGGACGGAAGTGCTGGGATCGGAGAAGCAGACCCTCGAGCAGACCCTGCGCCAGATCCGGGAGAGCGCGAAGGCCGGCGGAGACGAGCTGGCGCGGCTGGAGGCGGATCTCACCAGGACGGCCGACGAGATCGCCGGGGTGACGAAGGAGATCGACGATCTCAAGAAGAGACTGGAGGACACCGGGATCCCGGCACTGACCGAAGAACTCGAGCGGTACCGCAGGGAGGCGGAGGATGCTGAAAGGCGGCTGCGGAACAAGGACGCCGATATCGCCGATGCCAAGCGCGAACGGCAGCACTTCGTCAACCGGGTGGAGGAGCTGGCGGCAGAACGGGATCGGATGGACGCGAAGAACAGGGAGATCGATGCGGAGATCCTCGCGGCCGAAGGGCAGATCGAGGATACGCGCCGGCGGATCGCGGAACTGGAGGAGCGCCAGAAGGAGTTCTCGCAGGAGATCGCGGATCTGCGGGAGGAGCGGGACCGGATGCTGGAGACGATCCAGGGGCTGGAGCGGCGGCTCCTCGAACTCTCGGGTGCGGCGGAGCGGATACGCATGCAGATCGATGCGTTCCACGAGCGGGAGAGCGCGCTCCTGCAGGAGCTCGAGGAACTGCGGCGGACGGCGGGCGACGCGGTGACCGACCTCGATCTCGCCGAGATCGATGCCCGCATCGATGCGGCGGAGCGCGCATTGAAGAAGATCGGCGCGGTCAACATGCTGGCGATCGAGGAGTACGAGCGGGTGATGCGGCGGGTGGAGGAGCGAACCCAGAAGAAGGAGGTGCTCTCCCGGGAGCGGGCGATGATCATCGAGCGGATCGAGAAGTATGAGACGATGAAGTACGACGCGTTCATATCCGCGTTCACCGCCATCGACGCAAACTTCCAGGAGATCTTCGCGCGCCTGACCGAGGGAAGCGGGAGGCTCGTGCTCGAGAACGAGGAGGATCCGTTTGCAGGCGGGCTGACGTTTGCGGTGCAGCCGCGGGACAAGAAGGTGCACCTCCTCTCCGCACTCTCCGGCGGCGAGAAGTCGATCGTCACGCTCGCGTTCATCTTCTCGATCCAGAGGTACATGCCGGCGCCGTTCTACGCTCTGGATGAGGTGGACATGTTCCTCGACGGGAGCAACGTCGAGCGCATCGCCGACATGATCAAGGAGTTCTCCTCCCATGCGCAGTCCATCATCGTCTCGCTCCGCAAGCCCATGATCGAGCGTGCGGACCGGATCGTGGGCGTGACAATTCGACCCGACAAGAGCACGTACGTGACCGGCGTGAAGAACAATGGATGAAGAGCCCGTCGAGATCCTCGTGGGAATGGCGGAACGCGGCGAGCTGGATCCCTGGAACATCGATATCGTGGATGTTACGGACCGGTTCCTGGCGGAGCTCGAACGCCGCAAGGAACTGGATCTGCGCATATCCGGGAGGACGCTCTTCTATGCGGCCACGCTGCTCCGCTTGAAGTCGGAGTACATCGATGAACCCGACGCAGATGAGGAGGACGCCGTTCCGGGTGAGGAGGAGCCGGACTTCTTCGATCTCGATCTCGATCTCGACTTCGAGCCCGGCCAGATCGGCGAACCCATGGAGCGGCTTGAGAGGGAGATCCAGCGGCGCCTGGGCAGGAAGAACCTGCGCAAACGGCCGCCGGTCACGCTCTACGAACTGATCAAGCAGCTGAAGATCGCCGAGAAGGAGCAGCGGCGCAGGCAGAGGAGGCGGACTGCGGTGCTCAACAAGCCTGAGCCGCCCATCCGGGCGGACGATGTGGTGGGCCTCGCCCACAATGAAGGCTATCAGCAGGCGATATCGGCGGTGATGCAGCACTATCGGCAGGCGGCAGCGGGGAACGCCGTGCTGACGCTGGACACGCTCTCTTCCCGTATGGGCTGGCTTCAGTCGGAGGTCTACATCCCGCTGCTCTTCCTGATGCTGGAGGGGAAGATCGCCATCTGGCAGAACGATTTCTTCGGCGAGATCTATATCGGTGAGCAGTGCCCCGACGATGCTGCATGAGCCGGTGCCGCCGTCGGCATCCCGGCTCCTGCGCGCGGGCAGATGGTCCGCGAACGATTCGAAAAAATATCAGATGCAGCCGGACCGCGTCGTTCAATGGCAGGAGAGGAGGCATGCGCCTGCAGTCCGCGCGGATACCCATGGCCGGACGCAGCGACCGGTGGGTCTTCCCGGGACCCCTCGGGGGGGGTGCGCCGGGGGCTGGTGAATGTATAAATAGCCCTGATGCCAACCCATATCAGCGAGTCGGGGGCACCTGCGTTCATTCATGAGGGGATGGGCGACAGAATGGAGGTTGCCGGCGACGGGGATGAGGGTTCGAGCAGCCGCTCGAACCTGATGCATGTGGGGAATGTTTATATGGTATCAGTTCCAACAAGATAAAGTCATATCACCAGGGACTCGAACCGTGCAGCCCCGCCCAGCGGGGCTGGTGTCGGGCCCTTTTAACTGTGAGGGTTTGAGTTTGCGCTCAAATCTGATGCGGGAAACAAAGTTTATATCGGGGAATATACGCACACCGCTTCCTGCATACCCCTCTGAAAAACGCCTCTCTGGTGGGGGAAAGGCGCATCGGCCCCCTCAAACGGAAATACGGGTTCGAGATCGTGCGGCGGATTCAAGTGAAAAATACAAAATCTATAAATATTCTCCAGACAAATGTTGTTTCCCTTGTGATGGAGAATCAACGAGAACGCCCGGGTGGCGGGTTGATTCTGACGCTGGCATTGGCAATGCGGAAATCTGTTCAGTAACCGCTGATTCCGTCTACGTTCAGTAGTGTGCATACTTCCAAATTCTGGTTGATCCTGCCAGAGGTCACTGCTATCGGGGTTCGATTAAGCCATGCGAGTCGAGAGGGGTCAAGCCCTCGGCGTACTGCTCAGTAACACGTGGATAACCTGCCCTAGGGAAGGGGATAACCCCGGGAAACTGGGGATAATACCCTATAGGTTACAGATGCTGGAATGCCCTGTAACCGAAAGGCTCCGGCGCCCTAGGATGGATCTGCGGCCGATTAGGTAGTTGTTGGGGTAACGGCCCAACAAGCCAGTCATCGGTACGGGTTGTGGGAGCAAGAGCCCGGAGATGGATTCTGAGACACGAATCCAGGCCCTACGGGGCGCAGCAGGCGCGAAAACTTTACAATGCGGGCAACCGTGATAAGGGAACCTCGAGTGCCTGTAAACGCAGGCTGTTCGGGTGTGTAAAAAACACCTGAAGAAAGGGCCGGGCAAGACCGGTGCCAGCCGCCGCGGTAATACCGGCGGCTCGAGTGGTGGCCGCTATTATTGGGCTTAAAGCGTCCGTAGCTGGGTTGTTAAGTCTCTTGGGAAATCTGGCGGCTTAACCGTCAGGCGTCTAAGAGATACTGGCAATCTTGGGACCGGGAGAGGTGAGAGGTACTCCGGGGGTAGGAGTGAAATCCTGTAATCCTCGGGGGACCACCGGTGGCGAAGGCGTCTCACCAGAACGGCTCCGACAGTGAGGGACGAAAGCTGGGGGAGCAAACCGGATTAGATACCCGGGTAGTCCCAGCCGTAAACGATGCGCGTTAGGTGTCGCGGTGACCCCGAGTCACCGCGGTGCCGAAGGGAAACCGTGAAACGCGCCGCCTGGGAAGTACGGTCG
>DAQY01000076.1:0-239 GCA_002503105.1 Methanomicrobiaceae archaeon UBA206 | reverse complement strand
AAAGGAATTGGCGGGGGAGCACCACAACGGGTGGAGCCTGCGGTTTAATTGGACTCAACGCCGGGAAGCTCACCGGATAGGACAGCGGAATGATTGCCGGGCTGAAGACTCTGCATGACCAGCTGAGAGGAGGTGCATGGCCGTCGTCAGTTCGTACTGTGAAGCATCCTGTTAAGTCAGGCAACGAGCGAGACCCACGCCAACAGTTGCCAGCATATCCTCCGGGATGATGGGGACAC
>DAQY01000057.1 GCA_002503105.1 Methanomicrobiaceae archaeon UBA206 | reverse complement strand
TTCTCCTGGAGCGCACGTAAAAAGTGTTCCAAACTGCGTGGATCTCCAGCCACAAGTACTTTCGGGACGACTTCTAACAGAGCTGGATCTAGACGTATCTCTGCGGCACTTTGATCCTGAGGGTGTACGAGTCGATGCATTTTGTGTTGATGACGAAGTAATAGTCGCGGTACCCCTCGCAGAACTTGCTTATCCACTGCTGCTTGCACTGTTCGGGCGCATACTCGTACGACCTGAAGTCCATGTAGTTGAGACTGATGATCCGGACGAACCTGTTCGGATCGTTGGCATCCATGACCTGCACATTGAAGCTGGGGAAGATGTAGTTCATCGGTGTGATATCCGAGTAGTCCAGATACCAGTAAGGGAACGGGATGTGGACGATCTCGGTCGTGCCCGACCGCTGCCCTGATATGACGGCGTAGGTGACCGTGGTCGTGTCGGGTGGCGGCTCATTTGGAGGAGAAGAGATCGTCGGGGACGTCTGCTCTGGGGTGAGATGGTACGTCGCGGGATCGACGAACTCCAGGGTCTCTGCGGTGCCGCTCCATGTCGGTGTCGGCGTAGCCGTGATTAGATAGGGAGGTGCCACCGGTACGTTCCGACCATCGGTCACGGTCGGCACCGGTACGTCCTCTGCCGCCCAGAGGATGACCGGCTCCCCCGTAACCAGGGGTTTGACCACGAGGGCGGCGACGATCACGACCCCGACCGCCATGACGAAGTAGGCGAGATCCGTTTTCTCCATAGCAGCCACACAACGTTTGGACGCCCTTTTATATATATGTTTTACCGAATAGGTTCGAGCAAAAGAGGGATTTAGAAAAACCCGTCTTCCCGCGGCGCTCTTCCGGGTTCCGTGCCCTGACCTTTCCAGGGAGATGTCCCGGCACCGTGCAGGGTCTCTGGATGGTTATCCGGGATTTTTCTGATATACGCCGCGGATAGACTCGAATTCCAAACCCGGACACATCCCGGTCATCGCATCTCGGGAGAAGGTATGACCTGAAGGAAGCTTGAGCACCGACAGGTGCGAGCTGCGAGCGACAGCGAGCGCAAGAAGATGCTTCGCACCTGACGGCGCTCAGCAGGCTCCGGTCCTGCGGACCGCCGCACGTCGAACCGCCGCTCTCCCTCCTGAGGCGAAGGCCCGACAGAGGCCGTTTTCGCGACCCGGCTTCTATGGCGGCCCATCCTATCGACATCATTCTCCAATCCCGGGACGCTTCCGGTAAGAGCTCATACTTTGCGCCCCACCATGCGCTGCCGTCCCCGGACATCTGCTCCCGACAGGGTGCCGATCGCCGGCACTCCTGCCGCAGAATCGGGACAGATGAAGGAGAAACGTCGGAAGAAAAACGGTTTTTTCAGGTTTTCATCCAGTGCAGCACGATGAACTCCCGTACGACCTGCGCCGCCACCGCCGCCGTCTGCCCGGCGTCGACAGGGCAGACCTCCACGTAGTCGAACCCGACAGCATGCGGCGCCAGGGTCCGGACCACCTCTCTGATATCGAGTGGCGCAAGGCCGAACGGCTCGGGCGTCCCGAGCCCGGGTGTTGCGCAGCAGTCGATGGCATCAGCATCGATCGAGAGATAGACGCTGTCGTCGCCGATCTCATCGGTTATCTCCCGCAAGACACCGGCGATCCCCCGTCTCCGCACATCATCGGCCGTGAAGAGGTTGAGATGTTCCGCTCGTGCAAATTCATCGCGGCTCCCGCTCCGTGCGCCGACAATGAAGATATCGCGGACTCCTTCGTCGATGATGCGCCGGGTCACGCACCCGTGGCTGTACGCGGTGCCGTCCAGCTCCTCCCGCAGATCCAGGTGAGCATCGCAGACGATATAGCATTTCGGCGACAGTGCACGCACGGCGCCGACGGTGGCGGTATGTTCGCCGCCGAGCATGATCGGGAACTTGCCGTCCCCCCGGATGACGCCCACCAGGTCAGCGACCTGTTCGACGACCTTGTCAGGAGCACGTGCCGGTTCGAGATCGCCGATATCGGTGAACGGCACGTCTGATAGATCGATACCGCTCTGCGGCTCGTACGCCTCAAAATTATAGGACATCTCACGGATGGAATGCGGCCCGAAGCGTGTTCCGGGCCGGAACGAGGTGGTGCCGTCGTACGGGACGCCGAAGATCACGTACCGCGCATCTCCGTACACGGTCTCGGCATCTGCAAAATGGTAGCGCTTCAGCTGGTGCATGCCGGTACCTATCGCCGCAACTCGCCTGCAACGTATCTATCAATCAAGCTTCTTCTTGCCCATGGAGGAGATATAGACGACATCCCTGCCCGCCTCGAGCTGGGTGCGGCGCTCATCAGAGACCGTCAGCTCGAATATCTCGAAGTCCTTGACATCCATCAGCTGGACGGTATCGCCGCTGATCGAGATGACCTGCGCAGTCTTTCGCTCCACAATCGGAACATAGACCTTGGCCGACACCGGCTGGACGATCGAACGCTTTACGCCGTCGAAGATCCCGACACAATCGATTCGCGACTTGGCGGCGCCGTGTTTGCCCGGCTTTGACGTGGCGATGGACAGAATCCTGCACGGTTCGTCATCGACGACCACATAGCGTCCCTCTTTCAGTTTACCCACTTCCGTCTGTTCCTTCATGTCGTCACTCTCGGTGTATCTTCGCGCTATTAATTTATCTGCATTGCATTACATAAATACCACCGTAACTATTGGAGGATTACAGGGGATTCCATGGACTTCATCCGGGCATGTGAAGAGGTGGCAGCGGTCGTCAGGGTTACCATCGCCGATCTGGTGGGCGCACCGGAAGGCGGCGAGTACATCGCGATGGGCGCGGACGGAACGCCCACCAAACGGATCGATAGGGTCGCCGAGGAGATTGCCATCGACTACTTTGCCCGGCATCCGGCCTCCAGGACGCTGGTCAGCGAGGAGCTCGGCAGCACAACCATGGGCGGCAGTAAGGGGACGATCTTTCTGGATCCCATCGATGGCACGTACAACGCGGTTGCAGGAATCCCCTTCTACGCCCTCTCAATCGCGTATGCAGAGGATGGTATCGTTCAGAGAGGATACGTCAAGAACCTCGCAACGGGCGAAACGTTCTATGCATTACGGGGGAGAGGCGCGTACCTCGACGGACAGCCGATTCACGTCTCGCAGACGACGCTGCTCGAAGAATCTGCAATGAGCGTCTACGGACGAAAGTTCGATCCGACGCCGGTCCTGTACATCGGGAGGAAACTGCGCCGGTTGCGCCTCTTCGGCGCATCCGCGCTCGAGCTCTGCTACGTGGGATGCGGCAGGATCGACGGCTTCATCGACGTTCGGGGGACGCTGCGGGTGACCGATGCGGCGGCGGGGGTGCTCATCTGTGAGGAGGCCGGCGGAAGAGTGACGGATCTCGATGGAAATGTCATTCAGTTCCCTGATGAGGTCACGGTCGGACGCTGCCTCATCGCCACTAACGGCGTGGTGCACAACAAGGTCATCGAATACCTGAGGTAGGCTGCGATGAAGGTAGCACTGGCATCACGGATCGACGACAGAGATGCGCTCGCATATACCTCATCCCTGGCGGAGGAACTCATTCGGCTGGGTTATGAGGTGATTCTAGAGCAGGGGACCGCACGGCATCTCGATCGGGAAGGGGTTCCCTTTGAGGAGCTCGCAGGCGACCTGGCCGTGATCGTCGGCGGCGACGGTTCGGTTCTCCTCGCCGTCCACCGGATGCGGCGCCAGATCCCGATCCTCGGCATCAACTGGGGAGAGGTGGGCTTCCTCGCAAATCTGGAGCCCGACGAGGCCCCGTTGTTCTTTGCCGCGCACCGGGACGACTTCACGGTCGAGCCCCGCATGCGCATCACACTCACTGCAAACGGAGAGCGGCTTGGCGACGCCCTCAACGAGGCGGTCATCGTCACCAGCCGCCCGGCAAAAATGCTCCGGTTCTCCGTCACCGTGGACGGGACTGTTGCCGAACGGTTCAGGGCCGACGGCATCCTGATCAGCACACCCACCGGGTCGACCGCCTATGCCATGAGCGCGGGAGGTCCGATCATCGATCCCCGCATCGAGGGTTTTCTGATCATACCCCTCGCCCCCTACATGCTCTCCTCCAGGCCGCACATGATCAGCACCGACAGGACGCTGGAGATACGGCTGGAGACGGAGAAGCCTGCACATCTCGTCATCGATGGACAGAGCACGTTTGAGATGGAGAGAGAGACCGCCATCTCCATCCGGAAGGCGGACGAGCCGGCGCTGTTTGTGCAGACCGGAAAACATTTCTTCGAGAGGGTGAACTTAAAACTGCGCCGCCTCTGATCGTCTCGTTTATCACATACGCATGGTTTAATAGGCAGAAAAGAAGACAGTTCCCTGTAGGAGGGGTCGGAAGATATGGAAGACGAGATGAGAACGGAGATGCCGTACGCCGGGATCTCCGAGGCGCTCAAGGTCCACCTGGGGCTCACCGGGTCGCCCGTTGCGGTGAAGCTGGCAAAGAGCCCGGAGGCCATCCCCGAGGGGATGAAGCCGCTCGAGGAGGCGGTACGGCACTGCCAGATGATCAGCATGGCGCGCAAGGAGGGCGCCGTCTTCTATGCGACCGCCGACAGGCATACCTGTATGGGCGGAGGCTGGGCTCTGGGCCTGCTGGACCTCACGCAGAGCCTGAAGACAGGTGAATTCTACTACAAACTGGGGAAGTTCGGGAGCTGGGCCGCGTGCATGAGGACCATCAATCAGGTACCCCACGTCCCCGCACGGGAGACCTATGCAACGCTCTATTCGCCGCTTGAGAATACACCATTCGACCCGCACGTGGTGATCATCGTGGCCGAACCCCGGGGCATGCTGAAACTGGCGCAGAGCATACTCTATACGCTCGGAGGGCGCATTCAATCCTCGATGGCGGGTATCCAGTCCGTCTGCGCGGATGCGACCGCCCAGCCGTACCTGACCGGGCAGGCGAACTTCTCACTCGGATGCGACGGGTCGCGGAGATACTCCGGCATTGAGGAGAGCGAGATGGTCGCGGGAATGCCTGCCGAGATTCTGCCGGAGCTGGTGGAAGGGTTGCGGATCGTATCCGGTGCGCCAGGCTCCGCGCGATAGCCGACCACACCCGGTTTTTCGGAATCTTCGGATAATTGTTCCGAGATGCACCCGGCCTCGTGTAAAAGACTTATCTTCAGGGCAGGTCAACTATTCTCCAAGGTGATTTTTTGCGGGTATCCATGAAGCTGGAGATGAGGGATACGCCCGGTCAGCTGGTTGCTGCCTTAAAGCCCATATCTGCGCTCGGCGGGAACATCATCGCCGTTATCCACCAGCGCGACGCCTCATCGACAGCAGAATCGCTGGACGTCCAGATCGTGCTTGAGTTGCCCGAAGGGCGGCTCGATCGCCTGCTGGAGATGCTGAAGGCGGAAGGGGTCAATGTCGTGCGCATAGGGGAGGAGCGTCTGCTCCACATGTCCTCCCTGATCCTGATCGGACACCTGATGCATACGGATCTCTCCGATACAGTCGATCGGATCGATCGCACCGGCTTTGCGGAGGTGACGGAGATGTCGCTGGTCATGCCGGCGATCAACGCCCCATCGTCTGCACGGATCACCATCCGGTCGGTGAATGCCGAAGATATGAGGAAGGCGATCGACATCCTCCGCGCAGTGGCCGATCAGAAGGATATCCTCATCATCGAACCGCTGGAGGAGATGTAATGCGGATTGTGCTTCTGGGATTCGGGTCCGTCGGTCAGGGAATCGCACGGGCGATCCACACCAAGGATCTGGGCATCACCATCACCGGGTGCGCCGACTCGCGGAGCGGCGTCGTCGATGATGCGGGAATCGACATCGGAGCGGCACTGGAACGGAAACAGAAGACCGGTTACTGCGGTGATACCCGGATCACGCCGATGGATGTGGTAGCAACCGCCGAGTACGACGTCTTGGTCGAGGTGACGCCCACGAATGTGACGACCGGAGAGCCGGCGTCGAGCCACATCAGAACGGCGATTGAGCGGGGCAAGCATGTGGTAACGTCGAACAAGGGTCCGATAGCGCTCGCATACCGCGATCTGCAGGCGGCGGCGAGGCGGAACGGCGTCTGTCTGAAGTACGAAGCCACGGTCTGCGGAGCGATACCCCTCATCAACGCCATGCAGGAAGGGCTCGCCGGAAATACAGTGACGAGGCTGCTCGGCGTCCTGAACGGTACGTGCAACTACATCCTGACCCGGATGTCGGAGGAAGGGCTCACCTACGAACAGGCGCTCATGGAGGCGCGGGAACTCGGATATGCCGAGGCGGATCCGACGTACGACGTGAAGGGCATCGATGCGGCGATAAAACTTGTGATACTCGCCAATACGGTACTGCACCTCGACAAAACGCTCGACGACGTTGAGACGACGGGTATCGATCTCCTCACGCCTGATGCGCTTCGGCTCGCCGACGAACAGGACTGCACCATTCGGCTCATCGGCGAGATCGTGCCGGGCGACGGAGTGCTGAGAGTCTCTCCCCGCATCATTCCGAAGACGCACCCTCTCGTCGTGGAGGGAACGCTCAACGCGGTGACGGTGGAGACGGATATGGCAGGAGAGATCACCTTCATCGGAAGGGGTGCCGGATCCACCGAAACGGCCAGCGCTGTGATCAGCGATCTCCTCTCCATTCGCGATCGGTATGTCCAGGGTTCTTGAACGGCGGAAACATTACCTGAGGCTGATGCGACGGCTGACGCTTGAGAAGGGCTACTTTACGGTGACTGACATCGCCGGGGAGATCCGTGTCCCCCGGAGCACCGTGCAGGACTGGATCAACCGTCTTACGGAAGAGGGGTGCGTCATCCTGAAGGGCGAGAGACGGGGGCGGCATGCAGCCCACTACGTGGCGACCAGCGCCATGCCGTCCAGCGCATGCCGGCGGATCTTCACCACTGTCGACGGTGCTCTCGTCGAGATCTACCATGAATGTATGAGCGGCGGATGCGCGGCTTTCTGCGAGTTTCACCATGCGCGCGCCGGCGGTGCGCTTCGGTCCGTTTACCATGACGGGACACTTCTGCGGGAACGAGCGGCGCTCGGCAGGTGGGACGTGACCATCGGCCTCGATCCGGCGTCTGCCGTCGGTATCGCCGGCGTTCGCCGCGACGGCGAGTACGTCGTCCAGCACATCAAGTGCATCGGCGGACCTGCCTACTCTCTGACCGACATGATGTCCATGGCCGATGGCGTGTACGGCGTCACTGTGCGGCGTACGCCCCCCACCGTCGAGGGTGACGTGATCACGCGGGCACTGACCTACATCGCCGTCGGCACCGACGATACGGACAGCGGGGAGGAGGGCGCGACATTTGCGCTGGCGCTGGCACTGCTCCAGCATATGAGCAAGATGGAGGGCGTGATGCCGATCGGGCACGGGGTGGCGATGCTGAACCCGGCGCTGGAGCACCGGACGGCAGGGAACTCCTGTTCGTACATCGAGCTGGCGGTAGAGCCGGCGATCGTGGAAAGGATAAAGGAGTCTGCGGTCCGTTTCGTCGCAGACGAGGCGATCTCCTCCGAGTGGGGGATTGCGGTCAAGCAGGGGTTTATCATCCCGAACGGTCTGCGGCGGTACGGGAAGCTGGTCCGCAACAGCGTCGTCGGACGCGAGGCGGCGGAGGAGACGGCGGAGCGCTACGGCGTGTATCTCCATGGGGGGAGGGGGGTTATTGGAGCGCTCGCTGCCGTATCGCTGGTGGGGCTGCCCCACGCCGTCCTGCTCGATCCCCGGAAGGATGTGGCCGATGACAGAGCCGGGATCCCGTGAGGATCCACCCGGCGGCACGTCCATGCCGGATGCGCCGCGGGCATACTATTAAATGAGCGCGCCCCCGAACCTCCCTGTGAGCGTGAAACACCATGAGAACGGAGCTGAAGGACGAGATCGAGAAGCTCTCCATTCTTGCAAGGGAACGGGGCGCACAGGCGCGACCGATCGCAGCGCATGACGTGATCGTCGCAGACTGGGTCAGGTTCAAGTGCCGGTTCGGCTGCAAGGGGTACGGCAAGCATATGAGCTGCCCGCCGTATGCGCCATCGCCCGAAGAAACAAGGAGCATGCTCTCCGAGTACAGCACCGGACTGCTGCTCAGGTTCGACGGCATCCCCGGGCACGAAGTTCTGCAGCCGGATGAGATACCGCTCGATTTTCATCCATTCTACCGCGACCTGATCCTCTGGGTGAACGGCACGGTTCATTTCATGGAAAAGACTGCGTTCTATGACGATTTCCACAAGGCATTCGGGTTCGGGGCATACCCCTGCATCTACTGCGAGCACCAGCACTGCGTGGCAGAGGAGCACGAGGGTATCGTGGATGAGAGCGTCCGCCGTCTCTGCAGGCACATGGATCTGGTGCGCCCGACCATGGAGGGATCGGGCATCGATGTCTTTGCCACCGCACGCAGCGTCGGGTGGGACCTGCACGTCGTTCCCTGCCGGGACATGGAGTACGGGAAGATCGTCCACGGAAAGATCACGTCGATCGGACTGGTGCTCATCGAGTAGAGCGCCCGATGCAAAGGGGGGTGCGGCAACAAGCCGACGGCATCTGACCGGTCTGACCGGATGCGAAGCCCGTGGAGGGCGGTGGCAGACAGCGCAGGTATCCGGTCTCGCCCGCAATTGTTTTTGAGTGGATGTCGTCCCGAAGTTCCGGGAGATCTCATATGGGAGGGGGGACGTATCGAAGATGCAAAAACATCTTCTCCAGCTCCGGCCCTCGATCATCGTACTCCCTCACAGAGCGACGGCCCGAATACTCTGAAAATGGGGATTCAGCCGGTATTCACGGGACACCTTGCACCTGACCGGTGCGAGGATCCATGAATACCGACTGGAAACCTCAATCGGGGCATATCGGGGCTATCTTCTTGCGGGGGGATCCCTCGTGTGGAGATTCGGTCAGCGCCGTTCGTTTCCAAGCGACATCACATAGCCGTTCACCTGTCCGCAGTCGTAGTTATTTGAGAAACCGCTGTTGGTTAAATCTTCGTTCATATCGAAGTCGAACCTGGCTTCGCTCCTGAACACGCAAAAGGGCTTCCCTATGATCATATCATCGACGAGAACGAGGGAGTTTTCCAGGCTTGAGTAGTTTCTGGTTACTAAAACGTTGCAGAATGAACCGATGTTGCGGCCACGCCAGTACTGGCTGTTGGCGAAGTACATATCGGTCATGATCTTCCCATCCCACTGGTGGGACAGCGTATCGATCGACTGAAGGTCCCCTTCGGTCAATGCCAGTCTGCTGGTTCTGTTGGGGGAAAAGGCGTGATTGTCGATATTCGCTTCGGGGCTCATGACGACGAAGAAGGTCAATACCAAAACGACAGCGGCGGGGAGGAGAGAGGCGGGCAATTTTATTGTCTCTCTCCATTTGCCGAGCAGCAGCAGTGAGATTGCCAGCGGGATGCTCAACAGTACCTCGGCAAAATACCACCATCTGTGTTCGATGATCGAGAGGTTCCCTAAAACGGCAATAAAGTTCAGCATAAACGGCATAACTCCGATAAATACCATGTTAAAGCTGAATTGATCCCGCTTTTCCGAAAGGATGAAGAACAGACCGATGAATGCGAGTATTATAAAGAGGTACATGCCCGCGACGTTGGACACCGCCTCTAGCGGTGCTATTTCAATGTTTGATGCCAGCATATCGGGCGCAAATACGTCCTTACGAAATCCGAAGCGGATGAGCTCACCGAGTTTCATTATCGTACCATGGTCGTACGTCCACCATGCGAGGAGTGCCGCACTGTATGCGATCGGGATGGCGATCGGAAACCTCAGCGGCGATACGCCCCTGCTCTTTGCATAGCATATGTTGTAAAAGGCGAACGACGCAGAGGAGACGAAGAGTATGATGGCCAGACAGAGTGCCGTGATCGTATGAGTCAGAATCAGCGTCCCCATGCCGATGATCGAAAACATCAGCATGGTACTTTCACCGGTTCTGATATATCTGTACAGGCAGAACAGCACCAGGAGGATGAATATTACGGCGAATGCGTTCGGTATCGACCAGAAGCTCATATAAATGTGACTCGGCGCAACCACCAGCAGAAGTGCGGCCATCGTGCCAACTCTCTCGTTTTTGAAGAGAAAAGTCCCCAAAAGGAAGACCAACAGTGTATTGCAGATGATCTGCGCAGCACTTACGGAGAACATCGCTGCGAATTTGTAGCTCAGTCCCGTCATCAGACCGGTGGATGCAACGTAGAGATGATAGATGGGGAAGTTCGTATAGGAGAGATCCTGAGGTATCACTGAGGAATCGATGATCGATGTGGTGAACATCTCGTGGTACCAGGGATCTATGCCCGCCAGGCTCGGATAGATCATCTCCTGAGACCATCCGATGAGCAGCCCCAGAATAATGATCTGAATGAGAACGATATGTCTGCGCAACGGCCGCGATAGAATGATCTCGGTCGCAATGATGCCGGCCATGATCGACAGCACGACAAAGAATGAAATGGGCCTCTGGTAGATGTCGGATCGAGAGTCGAGGATGAATATACTTGCGGCATAGAGGATGAAATAGATGGAGACCGGATAATACTGTTCCAACCCCTTTGAGGGGCTTACATCCAATGATGCATCTTTCCTCAGCCGTAACCATGCGATGCATGATATTAGGAGGAGGAGTCCGATGAGAAGAGCAACAGAGCTGTCGTACATCACTCCCCACACCAATACGCCGATCGACGATGCGATCCCCGCCACTGCAAGCAATATATCGAGTTTTTCGTCAATAAGTGCCTGAAATATCATATATTCCTCGCTTCGGTGCGTGTGCTGCGTTGCACATGGAGGGATCTATTCAAATTATTTATCTTTTGTCATACCGTACTCCCCAATACAACGCGTACGAATGAAACCGCGTCGCTCTTCGATATATACCGACCGTCGATCGATTGTGGACGATTGGTTCTGTTCGCGCAGGATTTTGCGTATACATACACATCGCCTGCACGATCGAACCGGACTGCATCATGCATCGCGAAGAACGTGCAGGTGACTCATGCCGGACTCCATGCAGCCGTATAATGAATACCGCCGTTCGACGCGGCCACTCCTCCCGGCCGAAAGGATGTATCGTCGATGGGACGGCAGATGTCCCAAAACCTGTCGGCTCCTCGATGTTGATTGAGGTGAGGATTCCGCAGGGGTGTCAGGAGCCGTTCCCCCCCCTCCAGAGAGACCTTCTCGTCTTCACCGCCCGGCGAACCGATCGCATGGAGAACCGTGCGAGGGATCTGGAGCCTTCGGTGTGACGATAGGCGATCCTATCGCGTCCGGGAGGGGGCGGGAGGTGCGGACGATAGCGCGCCTGAAACGATGCTTTCGCACCGAAGTTATCCCGAACCTATCCCGGAATCGGTGATGCATCCGAATCAGGATACATGCTCGTCGAAAACGCAACGCTCTAATATAGTCCCGGATGCATCCGTCTCGCGTTTGCCATTAAAGAGGTTGCGCCCGGAAACTATCATTCAGGTTCTCCTCGCAGTGCATCAGAAATCGGCCAGATCCCCCACACATCCGGGTATGTCCCCGGCTACCATACCGCGGGGAGCTCATGGTCGAAGGACCGCAAGCTCCCTCCGCGTGAAGACAGCCCGGTAAAGGCCGTGCTTGCGATCTGACACCCATTGCGACTCATTTCCGCCGATGCCCTTGAGCGAGAGTGCTTTGATCCGAACTGATCTGCCATACCCGGATGCTTTTGTGATCTGCTCTGTCTCTCATGAGGCTTTTCCACGGGGATCGGGCGGTCGATCGTACCGGGAAGACACGTTCGCACCTGATCGGTGCTCATGCTCCACTTACCCTTCGGGCAAGCGGAGCAGCTCGCAAATAGTTCGCATTCTCTCATGCTCCTGTCCGAAGGACAGTCGCAGCTCGAAGATGTTTCGCATCTTCTCAAGCTCGCATTCGCTCGCACTTCGAACCGTCACAGCTCCCTAATCCTCCAAGGCGATAGGTCCATGAAATCCGGTTCTTGCCGTTCTGCGGGGTCGCATCGTCATCTGAGACTCCAGAGAACTCCCTGATTCTCAGAGAGCTCTTTCTCCAGAGAGATCTAACCGTGCCTTTACCGGCCCGATATCATGTCTCTCCCCTTTGGGGGGGTGGCCTCGATGCCGTCCGATGCGGAGCATGGACAGGCATTCAGCTCCCCCCGGGCGCCCGCGTCAGAGGGCGATGACGACGCCGTTCGAACACATTTACCGCTGCAGTGCGCCCTGGGAGCCATGCCACTCCTGGGCTCTGCGAAGATAGATCTTAGATCTTTCAATCGCACTCAGGTCGCGCCTGCCGATCTGCAGGGAGCTGTGGAATGCCCGGTGCGTCTCATCCGTTCCATAGCCTTCTGTGCCTTATCTCAAGCAGTACGACCTTATGTCTTGATGTAAGAATCCTGTACCGTTTTATCCAGAAATCAGACACCGTGCGGTTGCACGGCATACGCATCCAGACTTAAGATTCTCCCATTCCGCGCATGTTGCGAGCGCGATACACACGTCCGGCAGCTCTGTAAGCAAAGTTTATATTATCCGCTTGCCACTTCAGGCTGTGGCACAGCGCTATCGCCGGGTGTATTCCCTCTTCCCGGGCAGAGTTTACGTATGTGAACGCGACACCGGCGGGCTGCGTTTCTTCCCGCCAACGTTCCGCCAGCAAACCCTGCCCCTCATACTGATAATCGCATTGACAGCGGCGGTTGCCACAGGACTTGGCATCGGCATACTGGTGTTCGATCCATTCGGCATCTCTCAACCGATTCCGCCGACACCTCAATCGCACCCGCAGATCACGGTCGCAGCAAGCGACGCCAGTG
>DAQY01000009.1 GCA_002503105.1 Methanomicrobiaceae archaeon UBA206 | reverse complement strand
GAGAGTTTTGGGATGACCTCATCTTCATACGAAACTCCTGACGGGAGGGAGCACCCCTCCCGTATGAGAAGTTCCCGGAATTTCGGGATGATCTCTTCCGTCAAACGGCCAGAAATGGGTGTGATGGAGTGCCCGGATGTTCGATTATATTTATAATCCAGCAACTCAAAAACAGAGGTGGTTCTCTTTTGAGGTCTGGATGTCGTACATGGCATCGCCTCATACGAAGCACAGACTGGGCTGTAGATATGATTCACGATCTGCGATTGAACGGCTGGATCGAGCACGACGGCGAGCGGCTCTCCTATGAGGAGGTCGAGCGGATGCTCGAGACAGACCCCTCCCTGCTCACCTGCTGCGGCGGCGAGTTTGCGCTCTCCTGGAACGACTGCATCGCCCGCGACCGGTACGGCATCAGGCTCGCACCCGCCCTGCCGGGCACCATCCGGTGCGGCGGGCGGACGGTGGGGCGGATCGAGCCTGATGCGGCGCCGTGCGACCTGGAGAGCGCGATCCTCGAGGCCGTGCGCCTCCGGAGCGACGAGGGCGTGGTCGCGCTCTCGGGCGGCGTGGACTCGGGCCTGATCGCCGGGCTTGCAGGGCTCGAGTGCGTCGTGGTCGGCACCGAAGAGGCGCACGATCTCGAGTGGGCGGAACGGGCCGCCCGGGGGATGGGGCTCCGCCTCCACGTCGTCACCCCGACAGATGAGGAGATCGCCGCGGCGCTCGCCCGGGTGGTCCGGGTGATCCCGGATCCGACCAACCCGGTGGATGCATCCATCGCCACCACTCTCTCCTTTGTGGCAGAGTGGGCGGAGGAACACGGATACGCCCGCATCCTTGCCGGCCAGGGTGCGGACGAGCTCTTCGGAGGCTACGAACGCTACCTGTCGTCCGAGAACCTCGCAGCGGATCTCGAGCGTGATTTCGCGGGCTTGCAGCTGCAGGTGGTGCGCGACCAGTCGGTGGCTGCGCTCCACAGCACCTACTTCTCGCTGCCCTACCTGGACGTCCGGGTGGTGCGCGCTGCACGGGCGATCCCCGCCGGGATCCGGGTGCGTGACGGGGTGCGGAAGCGCCCGCTCAGAGCGATAGCAGAACGGCACATTCCCGCCGAAATCGCCTGGCACGAGAAGAAAGCGATGCAGTACGGGAGCGGGATATGGCGCACGATCCGGCGGCTCGCACGTCAAAACGGTTATAAAAAGTCGGTACAAGGGTACTTGAATCAGATCAGTAGGGCGGAATATGGTATCAGAGACTGATATTGAACATATTGCCAGACTTGCGGATATCGGCATCACTCCGGAGGAGCTGGCGGAGTTCACCTCCCAGTTCAACGCCATCCTCGAATACTTCGACATCCTCGACCGGGTGCAGGGCGCAGAAACCCCGACCCCCGAACTCTCCAACGTCTTCCGGGAGGACGAGGTGCGCCCCTCCCTGCCGCAGGAATCGGTTCTTAAAAACGCCGGATCGACGGAAGACGGCTACATCAAGGCTCCGAGGGTGATGTGAGTGGCAGGAACGCTGCACTTCGAACCCGACGACCGCTGCAACGCCTTCATCACCGTCTGCGAAGAGGCGCCCTACGGGGACGGGCGGCTCGCCGGCGTTGCGGTCGCGGTCAAGGACAACATCTCCACCCGCGGCATCCAGACCACCTGCGGCTCCCGCATTCTCCAGGGGTACGTCCCGCCGTTCGATGCCCACGTGGTGACGCTCCTCCGTGCCGAAGGCGCCGCGATTGTGGGCAAGACCAACATGGACGAGTTCGGCATGGGCACCACCACCGAGACGAGCGGGTTTGGGCCCACGCTCAACCCCGCCGATCGGGAGCGGGTGCCGGGCGGCTCGTCGGGCGGGAGCGCCGCCGCCGTCGCCGCAGGCCTAGTGCCCATGGCGCTCGGCACCGACACCGGCGGGTCGATCCGCTGCCCCGCCGCGTTCTGTGGGATCGTCGGCTTAAAACCCACCTACGGCCGGGTCTCCCGGTACGGCCTCGTCGCCTACGCGAACTCGCTCGAACAGATCGGGCCGATGACACGGAGCGTGGAGGACGCCTCGCTTCTCCTGGAGGTGATCAGCCGGTACGATCCCCGCGACTCGACATCGTTCGACCGGCCGTACACTCACCAGCCCTCCACCGATGTTCGGGGCCTGAAGATCGGCCTTCCCCAGGAGTACTTCGGCGAAGGCGTGGACCCCCGCGTCGCGGAGGTCGTGAAGGACGCCATCGGGCGGCTGGAGGATCTCGGCGCCGAGACGGTGCCGTGCAGCATTCCGAGCATGGCCTACGCCCTCGCCGCCTACTACGTGATCTGCACGAGCGAGGCTAGCTCGAACCTTGCACGTTTCGACGGCGTCCGCTACGGGCCGCCGGTCGATGCCCGGAAGAACTGGCACGAGGCGTTCCGGGAGATCCGGGGGGCGAACTTCGGCCCGGAGGTCCGCCGCCGGATCATGCTCGGCACGTTCGCGCTCTCCGCCGGCTACTACGGCAGGTACTACGCGAAGGCGCAGGTCGCCCGCCGGAACGTCGAGAAGGACATCGAGCGGGTCCTCGCGTCTGTGGACATCATCGCCGGGCCGACCATGCCGACCGTCGCCTTCAGGCTCGGGGAGAAGACCGACCCGCTCTCGATGTACCTCTCCGACATTCTCACCGTGCCGGCGAACCTGGCCGGCGTTCCGGCCATATCCGTCCCCTGCGGCACGGTGGACGGGCTGCCCGTCGGGCTGCAGCTGATCGGACGGCGCTTTGCAGATGAACAGGTCATCGATGCGGCGTACGCCTACGAGGAGGCGGCAGCATGACGGTGATCGTCGGACTCGAGGTCCACGTCCAGCTCAACACGAGGACGAAACTCTTCTGCGGATGTTCGACCGACTACCGGGACGACGAGCCCAATACCCACGTCTGTCCGGTCTGCCTGGGGCTCCCCGGCGCACTCCCCCGCATCAACAGAACAGCGGTGGAGTATGGCCTGCGGGTGGCGAAAGCCCTCGATATGGATGTGCTGGAGGAGTCGGAGTTCGCCAGGAAGAACTACTTCTACCCCGACCTCCCGAAGGGCTTCCAGATCACGCAGTACGACCGGCCGCTCGCGATCAACGGCACGATCGAGATCGAAGACGATGCGGGGCGCGAAAAAGAGGTCAGAATCACCCGCGTGCACCTCGAGGAAGACCCGGGCAGGCTCGTCCACAGGGGCGGCGGCGACCGGGCGCGGTACTCGCTGGTGGACTACAACCGCAGCGGCATCCCGCTCCTGGAGATCGTGACCGAGCCCGATCTCCGGTCTCCGCAGGAGGCCCGGAGGTTCCTCGTCAAGCTCCGGTCCATCCTGGAGTACCTCGGCGTATTCGACGGTGAGCGGGAGGGAGCGCTGCGGGTGGACGCCAACATCTCTCTCGAGGGGCACGACCGGGTGGAGGTCAAGAACATCTCCTCATACAGGGGCGTCGAAAAGGCCCTCACCTTCGAGGTCACCCGGCAGAAGAACCTCATCCGCCGGGGCGTCCCGATCGTTCGGGAGACCCGCCACTTCCAGGAAGCGCGGGGCATCACGACATCCTCACGCGGCAAGGAGGAGGAGCACGACTACCGCTACTTCCCGGAGCCCGATCTCCGACCACTGCGCGTGGCGGACTGGGTAGCGGGAATCGAGCTTCCCGAGCTCCCCGCCGCCCGGAAGAACCGGTTTATGGAGCAGTACGGGATCTCACTCATCCATGCCCGGACGCTCACCGGGGACGTGAAGGTTGCCGACTTCTATGAGAAGGTTGCGCACGTCGATCCCCTCCTCGCCGCCACCTGGGTGGCCGACACCCTGCTCGGGGAGCTGAACTACCGGAGCATGAGTATCGCGAAGGTTCCGCCCGACCATTTCGCCGACCTCCTCTCGCTCATCAAGCAGGACGTCGTCACCGACAGGGCCGCCGTCCAGATCCTGCGGGTGATGCTGGATCGGTGCGCCGCGGGAGAGGCGCCCGAGTCACCGGAGGCGATTATGGAGCGCCTGAACCTCGGCAAGGCGGCAGGCGGCGAGTTCACCGCGATCGTACGGGCGGTGATCGAGGCGCACCCGCAGGCGGTTGAGGACTACCGGAGCGGGAAGAAGGGGGCGCTGAACTACCTGGTCGGCCAGGTGATGAAAGAGACCCGCGGTCGGGCGGACCCGCGTGAGCTCGGCCGTATCGTCACGGAATACATCGAGACGTCTGAGGTGTAATCGGCAGTGCATCTGATCATCGCAGAGAAGAACATATCAGCAAACCGGATCGCCCATATCCTCGCAGGCTCCGAGAAGGTCAGGGCCGTGAAGGAGGGAAGCGTCTACACCTACACCTTCGACAACAAGACGGTGGTGGGGCTGAAGGGCCACGTGGTGGAGGTGGACTTCGGGCCGGGCTACACGAACTGGCGGAGTTCCGTCAACACCCCCCGGAGCCTGATCGACGCCGCCACCGTGAAGAAGCCGACCGAGAAGAAGATCGTCGCCCTCATCAAGAAGCTCGCCAGAAACGCCGATAAGGTGACGATCGCCACCGATTACGATACCGAAGGCGAGCTGATCGGCAAGGAAGCCTACGAGATCGTCCGCGAGGTGAACCCGGCGGTGCCTATCGACCGGGCGCGCTTCTCCGCGATCACGCCGACGGAGATCCGGAATGCGTTCAACAACCTGACGGAGATCGACTTCGCGCTCGCCGCCGCAGGCGAGGCCCGCCAGATGATCGACCTCATGTGGGGGGCGTCGCTGACCAGATTCATCAGCCTCGCAGCCCGCCGGGGCGGCAGGAATATCCTCTCCGTCGGGCGGGTTCAGAGCCCGACTCTGGCCATGATCGTCGATCGGGAGCGCGAAATCGAGGCATTCAGGCCGGTGACCTACTGGACGCTCTCCCTTGCGACCGAGAAAGACGGCATGCCGGTGGAGGCGCGACATACCGCCGGCAGGTTCACCGACCACGGGGCGGCGCTCGCGGCGAAGGCGCGGACGGTCGAGCCGCTAGTGGTCGCCGAGGTCAAGGAGGGGCAGAAGACCGACCGGGCGCCCACGCCCTTTGATACGACCGCGTTTATCGTGGCGGCTGGACGCCTGGGCTTCTCCGCAGCGAAGGCGATGCGGATCGCCGAAGATCTGTACATGAACGGGTACATCTCATATCCGAGAACGGACAACACAGTCTATCCGAAGTCCCTCAACCTCAACGACGCCCTCCGGACGCTCCGAGCCACGGCCTTCGAGGCGGACGTCGCCTGGGTGGAGAAGCACCGCCGCAAGGTCCCTACCCGCGGCAGGAAGGAGTCCACCGACCATCCCCCTATCCACCCCACCGGAGCGGCCTCACGCCGGGCCATCGGCGAGGATCGGTGGAAGATCTACGAACTCGTGGTCAGGCGCTTTCTGGCCACGCTCTCCCCGGACGCGACGTGGGCGACGGTCCGGTGCACGTTCGACGCGAACGGCGAGCGCTACGCCGCCACCGGCGGACGGCTTCTGGATCCCGGCTGGCGGCGCGTCTACCCCTACTCCGAGGCGAAGGAGACCATCCTCCCGGTGTTCAAGCCGGGCGAGCACCTCCCGATCAAGGTCGTCAACCTCAAGGAGAAGGAGACGCAGCCGCCCCCCCGCTACTCGCAGAGCAGGCTCATCCAGGTGATGGAGGAACTGGGGCTCGGGACGAAGAGTACCCGGCACGAGGTGATCGGAAAGCTCATTTCGCGCCACTACGTGGAGGGGAACCCGCTCCGGCCCACCATGGTGGGGCGTGCGGTCACCGATGCGCTCGACAACCACGCCAACCGGATCACGGAACCGGATATGACCCGGACGCTGGAGCAGCACATGCAGCAGATCAAGGAGCGGCAGCGGACGCGGGACGATGTGATCGTCGAGTCGCGCGAGATGCTCCATCGCGTCTTCGACGAGCTGGAGGCGCACGAGCAGGAGATCGGCGAGGAGATCATGGAGCAGACGGCGGAGGAGCACACCCTCGGCCCGTGCCCGGTCTGCGGGTGCGATCTCAGGATCCGGCACATCGGCGCCTCCCAGTTCATCGGCTGTACCGGCTACCCGGACTGCCGGTTCAACATCAGCCTCCCCGGCACCGTCTGGGGGCGGGCGCTCCGGGTAGACGAAGTCTGCCCGGAGCACGGGCTGCACCACGTCCGCCTCGTCAGGAGAGGGGCGCCCCCCTGGACGATCGGCTGCCCGCTCTGCAACCATATCCGGTCCAACGAGGAGGCGCTGCGGATGGTGCCCTCCATGACCGATACGCTGCTCTCTGCGCTGCAGTCGCAGCACATCTATTCGGTCTCCGACATCGCGGGCATGCGCCCGGAGACCCTTGCCAGTGCGACGGGCGTCGGCGCGGACGAGGCACGCAGGCTGATCGTCGAGGCAGAGGGCGTCCTCGAGACGCTCCGCAGGCGCTCCGAGCTCCGCAAGTTCGTGCGGAAGGTTGTGCCCCCCCGCCGTGGCAGGAGTTACGCAAAGATATTCGCAAAACTCCTCGATCAGGGAATCACAGACATCGCTGCGCTCTCGCGGGCGGATGCCGCCGCCCTGAAGAAGGCGGGGATCGGCGAGAAGGAAGCCGCGACGCTGCTGGAGCGATCCCGCGCGATCTGCAACGAGCGGACGCTCCGCGACGCGGGGATTCCTGCGGTCTCCCTAAAGAAGTACCTGGAGGCGGGCATTTCGAGCCCTGACGACCTCTGCTCCCTCCCCATCCCCTACCTCTCGAGCAAAACCGGCATTAATCCCGAGACCGTACATAGACATGTGGGGATGGTCTGCCGGCACCTGGGGCGGCCGGTCCCGCCGAAGGTCGCGAAGACGATGCTCGAACGCGGGCGCCGGGAGCTCCTCGCCGTCCCCGGCATCGGAGAGGCGACGCTCGAGAAGCTCCTGCGCGCCGGCGTCTACGACGCGGCGACGCTCCGCGGCGCCGACCCGGAACGGGTCGCCGCGGAATCGGGCATTCCGGCGGCCACAATACACGAATTCATCGCTGACCTGAAGTGACACCATGCAGCAGAGATGGAGAAGCTGGGTGCATGTGACGAAGCTGGACCCCGATAAGCGTCTTCCTCCAGCGACGATCGAGGAGATCGTGACCAGCGGGACGGACGCGCTGATGCTCTCCGGCACCCTGAACGTCACACGCGACAACCTCATGCACCTCCTGGATATGGTCTCGGCCTACGGCCTCACGCTCGTCGTGGAGCCCGCCGGACCCGAATGCGTCTTCTTTGACGGCATCGACCTGCTCTACGTCCCGAGCGTGATGAACACGGACGACGCGCGCTGGATCATCGGAAAGCATCAGGTATGGCTGCGCCACGACAGGAAGGTGCGGTGGGAGAAGGTGGTACCCGAGGCGTACATCGTCCTCAACCCCGACTCGGCGGTCGGCAGGGTAACGGGAGCGCGCTGCACCATCTCCGCCGAGGATGTGGCGGCGTATGCGGCGGTGGCGGACCGGTACTTCCGCTTCCCGATCGTGTACATCGAGTACAGCGGGGTCTACGGGAACCCTGCCGTCGTGAAGGCGGCAGCGGAGGCGATTGAACATGCCGTTCTGTACTACGGCGGCGGGATCAACTCGGCGGAGCGCGCCGCCGAGATGGGGCAGTGGGCCGACACGATCGTCGTGGGCAACGCGGTCTACGAGGAGGGCGTCGACGCCCTGCGCGCAACGGTGCAGGCGGTCCAGTAAGTACACATGCCGGAGATCGCAATCGTCCTCGTCGAACCCCTCTACGAAGGGAACGTCGGTTTCACCGCCCGGGTGATGAAGAACTTCGGGTTTGAGCGCCTGATACTCGTCGACCCCTGCCCGCTCGGCGACGACGCCGCCGCACGGGCGTCCCATGCCCGCGACGTCCTCGAAAACGCCCGGATCTGCAGCCTCGAGGAGGTCTACCGGGAGAGCGACTTCGTGGTGGCGACGACCGGCGAGGTAAGCAGATCGGTCTGCACCCCCATGCGTATGCCCTACTACGAGCCCGCCGAGGTCCGGGAGATGGTCCGGGAGATCGACGGTACCGTCGCCGTCCTCTTCGGGCGGGAGAACTGGGGCCTGGCGAACGCGGAACTGAAGCGCAGCAACGTCATCTGCACCATTCCGACCTCGGAGAAGTACCCGATCCTCAATCTCTCGCACGCAGTCGGGATCGTCTGCTACGAGCTCGCTGGCCTCCCCCGCGGCACCTACCGCCTGGCATCCCCCCTCGAGATGGAGTCGCTTTACCGCCGCATCGATGCGTTTCTGGACGCGATCGATCATCCGGACTTTAAGCGGGAGAACACGATGATCCTGATCCGCCGCATCCTGGGCCGTACAATGCTCACGTCCCGGGAGGTGAGCACGCTCCACGGCCTGCTGCGGCGGACGGAGTGGCACATCGAGAAGAAAAAAAAGAAGTGAACCGCCGCACACCACCCCCTTTTTGCTGATGGTTCGGGCACCGGCGATCAATTCGCCAGCTGTTCACGACCCCGTCCCACGGGACCGGCGCCTTGGCGCCTTCGATCGTGCCAGCCTGCACCCGTCGACAGGGGTCCGCCCGCTTCACCCTCTCTCAACACAAAAGAAAACCATAAACGGTCCGGGTGAAGAGAGTAATGGGATGATTCTTGTTGACTGGCAGATAGAGGACCACATCAAACGGGGGTTTATCCGGGTAGATCCCTTCGATCCGAACCTGATTCAGCCAAACTCTCTCGATATCAGGCTCGGCAACCACTTCGTCTGGTACGTGCCGGGGGACGCGGTCATCGACCCGTACCAGAAGGAGAGCATCTCTGCAGACGTGGAGGAGATAGTGGCGGACTCGATCGTCCTTGCGCCCGGGCAGTTCATGCTCGCCGAGACCCTCGAGGTGATCGAACTGCCGGACAAGATCGTCGCGAGCATCGAAGGGAAGAGCAGCATCGCCCGCCTCGGGATCGAGCTCCACCAGACCGGAGGATGGATCGACGCGGGCTTTCGCGGTTCGATCACCCTCGAGATGTGCAACGTGAACTCGCGCCCGGTCAGGATGTATGCAGGGATGCCGATCGGTCAGCTGGTCTTCTACACCACCGAGCGCGCCGAGCGCCCCTACAACCTGAAGAAGGACGCAAAATACATGGACCAGCGGCAGGCGACGCTCTCCCGCTACCACGAGAACACGCGCGGCGTCTGAGAGGGGAACTCCGGAACGACGTGCATTACCGGAAATGTTCCGCGGATACACGGCGGCTGCACCAGGACAGCGTTCTGTCGCGGATCGCACCATTACGCACTATATATAGCTGGAAAACAGATATATAACGATTCATCTGGGGTTACACCATGCGACTTCTCCTGATTCACTCGGACCATATCGAATACGAGGTGCGAAAGAAGACAAAGGTGGCCGAAAAGGGCGCGGTGCCGAAGGATGCGCTGGACGAGGCGCTCGTCGTCTTCTGCGCGGTCGAGGCGATCGATGAGGAGAACGTGGACGATGTCGTCCGCCGGGCGAGCGACGAGATCTGCACAACCGCCGAGCAGCTCGGCACGACCAATATCATGATCTATCCGTACGCTCACCTCTCCAGCGACCTGGCATCGGTGGAGACGGCGGTTGCCGCCCTGAAGGGCATCGAGGCAGCGCTCGCGGGAAGGGATGGATTGTGCGTGAAGCGGGCGCCGTTCGGCTGGTACAAGGCATTCACCGTCTCCTGCAAGGGCCATCCGCTCGCCGAACTCTCAAGAACCATCGTCCCGGGGGCGATCGCTCCGTCGGAGAAGGCGGATATCCAGCACGAGTTTTTTGTGATGACACCGGAGGGCGAGCGGAAGGACGCACGAGAGTTCGCCGACGACACCCCTTTCGGGGCGCTCGTCAGAAAAGAGATCGGCCGCTCCGCTCCGGTGGGCGGCGAACCCCTCCACGTGAGCCTGATGCGCGGGAAAGAGATCGCCGACTACGAGGCGCTCTCCGACGTCGGGCACCACCGCTGGATGCCGCGGGGCAAGCTGATCAGGGACCTGCTCGCCGACTACGTCCTCCAGATGGTTCTGGACTACGGCGCCATGCCGGTGGAGACGCCGGTGATGTACGACCTTGCCAGCCAGGCGATCGCCGAGCACGCCGGCAAGTTCGGCGAGCGGCAGTACCGGTTCAGGAGCGGCAGCCGCGACATGATGCTCCGCTTCGCCGCCTGCTTCGGGATGTTCTCGATCATGCACGACATGCACATCTCCCCGAACACGCTGCCCATGAAGCTCTACGAGCTCTCCACGTACTCCTTCCGGCAGGAGCAGAAAGGCGAGTTGATCGGCCTAAAACGCCTCCGCGCCTTTACCATGCCCGACATGCACACCCTCTGCCGTGATATGGACCAGGCGCTTGCCGCGTTCGAGGAGCAGCTCGCCATGGGCTGGAGGAGCGGGAAGGATCTCGAGACCAGGCTCGTCGGCATCTTCCGCTGCACCCGGGAGTTCTACGACCAGTACGAACCCTGGATCAGGAAGCTCGTGGCAGGTTCGGGCGTCCCCATGCTGATCGAGATCCTCTCCGAGCGATTACACTACTGGGTGGCGAAAGTGGATCTCGCCGCCATCGATGCGCAGGGCCGGCCGATCGAGAACCCGACGGTCCAGATTGACGTGGAGAGTGCGCGGCGCTTCGGCATCAACTACTACACGCCGGAGGGAGAGGAGGTCTACCCGCCGATCCTCCACTGCTCGCCGACCGGCAGCATCGAGCGGGTGATCTGTGCGCTCCTCGAGAACACCGCCACGCAGCCGGTCCCCATGCTCCCCACCTGGCTCTCCCCCACCCAGGTGCGCCTGATTCCGATTGCGGAGCGGCACCACAGTTTCGCCGAGGAGATCGCAGGCCGCCTCAACGACACCGGCATCCGGGCCGACTTCGACGACCGCGAGGAGAGCGTGAACAAGAAGATCCGCGAGGCAGGCATGGACTGGGTGCCCTACGTGGCCGTGATCGGCGATCACGAGACCGAGACGGGGCGGCTCGCGGTGACCGTCCGGAGATATTCTGCACCGAAAAAGCCGTATAAGGTGCAGATGAAGGAGGAGGAACTCGTCAAGGCGATCCGGGCCGAGACCGCCGGCAAGCCGCACCGGCCGCTCTATACACCGCGGAGACTCTCCCGGAAACCCCGATTCATCTAACTCCCGCTTTTCCCGCCGCTTCGGAAGGTTTTTTTTTCCATTGCCGGAGTTACCCTCCTCTGAATGGATCCGATCGTCACCATCGTCGCGATCCTCGTCCTCGCAAAGGCATTCGGCGAACTCCTGGAGCGGATCGGCTATCCCCCGATGATCGGGGAGATCGGCGCCGGCATTATTCTGGGGCCCGGGATCCTCGGGCTGGTGACGCTGAACGATACGCTCGAGATCTTCTCCACCATCGGGGTGATCGCGCTGCTCTTCATATCCGGCGTGGAGATGAACCCGAAGGCCTTTGCCGCCGCCCGCAACGCGGCGGCGGTCACCGCGGCCGCCGGCGTGATCGTGCCCTTCGCAACAGGCTTCGCGGGCGGACGGCTGCTCGGGTTCACCTTCATCGAGCAACTCTTCCTGGCCACGGTCCTCTCCATCACCTCCATCGGCGTCGCGGTCCGAACGTTGATCGACCTGCGGCGTTTGAACACCCTGGTGGGCACCACCATCGTGGGAGCGGCGGTGGTGGACGACATCATCGGGATCGTGCTGCTGGGTATCCTGTCCTCCATCGCGCTGACCGGAGGGGTGGAGGCGGCGACCCTGGCGACCACGATAGCCCTCTCGCTCTTCTTCATCGCCTTTGCCTTCACCGGCGGAAAGCGCCTCGTCTCCTGGATCTTCGTGCGGTCCCGGCGGATGAAGACGCACGAGATGCCGTATGCGGTCGCCATCATCATCGCGCTGGCCACCGCTGCAGCCGCCCATGCACTCGGGCTCCACTACGCCGTCGGTGCGTTCATCGCCGGGCTGATCCTCGGCCCCCGAATTCGCAACGATCGGAGCCTCTTCGACGGTATCCTGGACTTCGGGTTCGGCTTCTTCGTCACCTTCTTCTTTGCCTCCATCGGGCTGCTGTTCGTCCCCGCACCCGCCACCCTCATATCCCCGCTGGTCGCTCTCCTGTTCGTCCTGGCCATCGCCAGCAAGACGGCCGGCGGGTACCTCGGGTCGATCCACTACCTCGGGGATCACCTGCGGGCGATCACCGTCGGCTTCGGGATCTCGGCCCGCGGGGAGATCGCGCTCGTGGTGGCCCAGACGTCGCTCGCCGCCGGAATCATCACCCGAAGCATCTACTCCGCCGTCGTGGTGATGGTGATCGCGACGATCCTCCTTGCACCGCTCCTGATGAAGTGGGGCTTCAGGGTCCATGAAAAGAGGGAGGAGCCGGCTACAGGTGGCCGCCCTTCCGCAGGAACGCGATGATGTCCGACAGCTCGATGCAGCCCACGGCCACGCCCTCCCCGTTCACCACCACGAGGTAGGGGCGCTGGTCGCGGGCCATATGGGCAAGGGCGTCGGCGACGGTCGAGTCATCCGGAATGGCGATGTGGGACCGGGTCACCAGGTCACCGGCAGTCTGGTCGGCGCCCCGGAGCATGCAGAGCAGCCCGGCCGCCCGCCTTCCCGCATGGATCCCCATCTGCGGATTGATACACCCCAGGATGTCGGTGAGCATGATCACCCCGACGAACGACCCGTCCTCCTCCAGCACGATCAGATCGTGCCGGCCCCGCTCCGAGAACTTCTCGAAGACGATCGCCAGCGGCGTCTCGGGGGTGACGTGCTCGAACTCCCGGTGCATAATCCGGGAGATGGGAATCTCGGTGAGTTCCATAGTTCCTGTATCTGACTGGGGTGCAGGAGAGGATAAGAGTTGGGGAGAGGGGGAAGGGGCGTCACATCCTCTGCTTTTCAGGACGACGCGGGCATACCGGCGGGGCATACCGGCGCTGGATACCCCCCGGGCCGCCGCTCCGGTACATGCGGAGTTCCCTGTCGCCGGAGGAACGCGGAACGGCTTGTACAGGACGCCTGGTTTATCGTGGAAACAGTCTCCCTTATTGGGAACCGGGAAAAGCAGTGGGTCTGAAAGGCAGGAAATGACGGTATTGCGTGTCGAATCCCCTGCTTTAGACGAGCAGTACGTGTCAGCTGGGAAACGTAAGCAGGGAAGCTCACTCAATAGGTTCGTACCTATCGTCCGGGAATTTTCTCTGTCTTTCCGGCAATCCATCCCGCCATCACCCTGAGGGCAAGCCCGATGTTTCCAATCTGGCAGTGGTTTTGGGCCTGCTCCTCCCGGGTAAAGATCCGACCGGTAACAGAACGAGCGTTTTTCAGGGCGTTGACCTGCATATAGTGCATTTTCAGTGAGGTCATCCCAAAACT
>DAQY01000060.1:609-4532 GCA_002503105.1 Methanomicrobiaceae archaeon UBA206 | reverse complement strand
GAACTTTCGTTACGCTACCGTGATGAGCGGCACCACCCCCGGAGCATGCGATGAGGAGGAGAAGGAGGATGCTGTCCGGCGTCGGGTCCATGACGCTGGAGAAGGCGCTCCCGAGCACGACGCGTTTGGGAACGTTCTGCTTCAGCCGGTCGAAGACGTCGGCGCCAGGTCCCGGGCTGCCAGAAATGCCGCCCGGGTGGAGCGGGTTTCCAATCCCGATGAACGCAGTGAACGGCAACCGCTCCAATCATGTCGATCGATCGTACGATGAACGGACAGACAAAGACGGCAGGCAGGCGCGAAAAGAGTGCAAAAACCCGACCGGTGCGACGTATCCGAACCCATAAACCGCAGGAAATTGCAGGCAGACACACGGATGACGATTGTGAGACTGATCACCCGGAATATCCAGACTGGGGAAATCGCCGTTATCAGCTGCGCTCTTCTTCAGATCGGGGGTACGCCCGCTCCATGTACACCGGCGCAGCGGGTGAAAAACAGCCGAACGCTGCCTGCACCCTGCGGTGTCAGAACCCCTCGTTCATGAGGCGTTCGAGTTCAGACCGCTTGATCCGCCAGTCTCCTCCACAGTTGACGGCGTGAATCTTATGCTCCCTGATAAACTCCCGGATCCGCCGCGGAGGAAAGTTCAGGGCCTCGGCAACATCGTCGACGGTGAGCATCACGTCCCCGACCGCCGCCGCCCCGCCGGTGATGGTCTCCCAGTCTTCGTCGGGCATCATGATCGTGATCGCCGGTTTACCGTCGTCGTCTGGAGAGATGGTTGCCCGAAAGGTAAGCGTCGGCACGAGGCCGTTCAGGTAGACGCTGACCTGGAACTCGAACTCGCAGTCGGTGGTCCTCATCGCGTTTTCCCTGAATGCGTGGAGGATGTCCCACAGGTTCTCCGTCACCGTCTCCTGCGGGATGTTCGGATACGGCACCATGCACTGTGCGGCCCGGGCGGATACGGCGAGAGGGTATACGATTCCGATCTCCCTGGCCATCCGGGTGATTTCGATCAGATCCCCGTCATCGATGGCATCCCTGCGCGTCTTCCTCCGCTGATCCGGATCAACCAGTCCCCACACTTCCATGGGCGTTCCGGATCGACATTCTCTCGCTGTCACAGACTTATCCTCTGTGGGTGTCTGCCACGTGGTAGCCAGTACCCCTGTTAGAGGGTTGATTATAAAACGATTATCAAATCATTTTTTGCGGTTTTAATAGGATTATGGCGGAAATAAAGCAATAATTTCCGTGATTTTCCTGATTTACAATTGCTTTTTAATTATCATCCGATCCGGTCGTTCAACCGGGACCGAATACGATAAATGAACGAAGAACTGCTAAAAAGGCGCTGTAATTTACCGGAAAAGAGATCTCCTGAACAGAAACCGGATCTGGTAAAACCTATATAGATTCGGGGTAGACTCTGAAGAGAAACATGTCCCCGTGCGACGGCCCCATGCAGGGCGATGCCTACATCACGCTCCTCGGGAGATCGACCTGGGCGCTCATCAACACCTACTATGCGGTTCTGCGGGAGAAAGGTCTCCGCCCGGATCGGATATTCATCGTCGTCGAGACGCCGTATGCGGATGCCAGCGATCTGGCGGTGGAAGGGATCCGGATCGTATCCAAAGCGTTCGGGTGTACCCCCGACATCCATACCGAGACCGTTCGGGAGGCGGACTTCGTCGGCGCGGGACGAACGGTCAGATCGCTTGCGGGAGATCTGATCGGCCTGGGATACCGGGTCGCACTCGATATCACCTCCGGCAGAAAGGCCATGGTCGCAGGCGCGCTCATCGCCACGTCCCTTGCGCACCTGGACATCCGGCATATCTATTATCTCGCGATGAAGAGCCTTGACGACGTCGCAAAACCCTACATGATGATCCCCCTCCAGATCCAGCAGATCAGGGACTTCATCGAAGACGCCGGGGCGCTGGTGAAGGCATGAACGACGAGATCGTCCACCGGACCGAGCTCCAGATCCTGCTGAATATGATGGACGAGGTCCGGGTCTCCTATCCGCTCTACGGCTCGGCGATCCTGGTCGCCCGCCCGCACGACGGGGAGTACCGGCTCGACATCCCCGCATCACGGGAGGAGTTCGACGGGTGGCTCGCGGAGTTCGAGCCGGTCGCCGATGAGATCCCCTCCTACTCGGACTATACCGAATGCATGCTCGCGAGCGGCATCATCCGGTACGATAACCAGGCCCTCTTCGACGAGACGCTCCCGGTGTACCGGCACCTCAAGAAGGACGTCTTCTACGGGCTGGACACCAACCTCTTCTACCACTGTTTTGCCTCCAACACGCCGCAGATCAACCCCGCGTCCTACCTGATCGTCGATACCGTGCGGGACGAGATCACGTTCGCCATCAACCACAAGTACAGCGCCGGGCGTATCGCCGAGCTGATCGGATGTGCACCCGACCACGCGGGGCTCATTCAGGAACTCGAGAACAAGCGGACGAAAAAATCGCGGAAAGCGGCGTACCTGGCGCTGAAGGAGTACCGGGCCATCAGGGACCGTGCAACGGAGATCGCATCGCCGGGGGCGCATTCGCACAGAAAAGAGGAGAACGATCTCAACATCGCCCGGGCACTCAGACGGTTCGAGGACGAACACTACGCGCTCCCCGTCCTGCTCACCGCCGATACCTACATGGCGGACCTCTGCGAGGCCGAGGGGCTCGAGTACTTCCTCTTCGAGCGGCCGTACTCGATCGAGGCGGCGTCCTGCACCGCAGGGCGGTTTGCACACCTGCTCTTCAACCTCGCCGCCGTGTTCGGGTTTATACGCTGCAACGGCGTGGACATACTGGGGGAGTACGGGGGTAAGGGGAACACCCTCGGCGAACTCAAGCTGCGGTTCTCTGACGGGGAGCTGTTCGAACAATTCAGGAGGGAGCTCACCCTGTGCAGGCGACTTTCGGCGCTCGGCATCACCAGATAGCCGCCATCATCTGCGACATGGACAACACCCTCTTCGATTTCGTCGCGGCGAAGCGGGAGGCGTGCCGTTGCGTCGTGGAGTTCGTCGGCGCAGGGGACGGCGAGGAGCTCTTCATGTACTTCCTCCGTGGCATTCACGGGTTCGAGCACCACGACAATATCCGGGACTACCTGGTATCGCTGGACGCATTCCATCCCCGGACCTTCGATGCGTGCTGCCGCATCTACGAGGAGACGAAGCTGCACCTCATCGAACCGTATCCGGGGGTGCACGAGACCCTCAACCGTCTGCAGGATGCCGGCATATGCCTTGCCGTCGCCACGGACGCAGCGCTTTCGCAGGCGCAGCGGCGGCTTTCGAGGGCCGGGCTCGCCGACTTCTTCGAGATCGTGGTGACGCCGGAGGTGTCCGGAAAGAGGAAACCGGAGCCCGACTCCTTCCTCTTCGCACTCAACCGGTTCCGCGTGCGGCCGCAGCAGGCGCTGATGGTGGGGGACAGTCCGGGGCGCGACATCGCCCCCAGCAGAAAGCTCGGTATGCTGACCGCATTCGCGGCGTACGGAGACTGGCGCAGCGGCGGCACCGACGACGCGGGCGCCGACATCGTCCTGCGGCAGTTCTCCGATCTCCTCGCTCACCTGGAGCTGACGCCAAAGGACGGTCAGTAGGTCGCCCGGTTCCCCCGAAGGGCCCACAGATCGAAGAGGGCGACGGCCTCAGGCCGCAGCACGTCCCCGACGACCTCGAGCGCGTCGTTGCCCCTCTCCTTCATCACGCAGGCAGGAATGGTCAGCTCGTTGAACCCCGCACGCGGGAAATCGTGAATGCGGACGCCGAAGACGATCCTCGATATTCGCACCCAGTGTGCGGCGGTGAAGCACATCAGGCAGGGTTCGCAGGTGGCATAGAGCATGCAGCCCGAGAGGTCGATGGTGCCGAGCCGGTGCCGAGCC
>DAQY01000060.1:0-306 GCA_002503105.1 Methanomicrobiaceae archaeon UBA206 | reverse complement strand
GTGCCGAGCCGGTGCCGAGCCGTCTGCACGCCTACGGATGGCGAGGATCTCGGCGTGAGCCGTGATGTCGGTCATCGCCCATACCTCCTTGTGGTGGGACGCGATCAGACGTCCGTCCCGGACGATGCACGCCCCAAACGGCGTATTTCCTTTAAAAACACCAGATCGCGCCTCGTCGATTGCGCACCGCATAAACACCTCATCGGTCACCGCACACCTCCTCCCCCCCCCGACATCACCGGAGCGGGGAGGGGGACTGTTCACCCACCACCGGCAGCGCGGCCCGCTGGACGAGCAGCGATTGAT
>DAQY01000035.1:18742-25866 GCA_002503105.1 Methanomicrobiaceae archaeon UBA206 | reverse complement strand
GGTGTTTTTCGAAATTCTCCAGGATACTGCTGGGACTATCGGGACAGTGCGTCAAATACCTTTCCCATCGCACGTGCCCCGGGTCGCCGCACCGCTGCGAACGAACCGTCCGGGAACTCCGTGAAGAGATCCCCAAAGCTCGAACTCGTCCCAGAGTGCCCGACGTTCGAGGACCAATCTGGATCCGGGCAGCAGGATCAATTATTCTTTCGAACAATCTCCGAATACCGACCGAAAACCTCAATCAGGGTATATCGGGGCTATCTTCACGCAGAGGAGTATGCCTGGCGGCACGGCAGTCACATGAGCACCGACAGGTGCGAAGAACCGGAGCTTGAGAAGCCGGCAGAGGTGTTTTGGGACGACCTCTGTGAGAGAGGGGAGCTGCCGTTTCCGCAATTCAGAGAGAGAGATCGATGCTCTCGCCAGGGGCGAGGATCTCCACGCGGATCGGCGTCGTCCGCTCGACGGCGTGTTTGAACGGCTGCACGTCCTGCACGATGGTGGGGAACGTACCGTAGTGCATCGGAATCACCAGCTTCGCGCCGATATACTGGGCGGCGATCATCGCCTCGTCGGGCCCCATCGTGTACCGCCCGCCGACGGGAAGCAGCGCCACATCCGGCCGGTAGAGGTCACGAATCAGCTGCATATCCGAAAAGAGCGCCGTATCGCCGGCGTGGTAGACCTTCACCCCGTCCATCGCGATGACGAACCCGGCGGCGACGCCGCCGTAGAACCCCGCCCCCTCCACCTCGAGCCAGGAGGAGTGGAGGGCGGGGGTCATGGTGAACACCACACCGTCGACAGTGATCGTGCCGCCGATGTTCATCGGTTCGGTGGGGATCCCCGTCTGCGAGACGTACTTCGCGATCTCGTTGACGGCGACCGTCTTCTTCCCCAGGCTCACCGTCGCGCCGAGATGGTCGGCGTGGCCGTGGGTGACCGCCACGATATCGGGTTCGACGTCGATCGTGCCTTCGGGGACGAAGGGATCGATGAGGATCTTCTTCGAACCGTCCAGGAGGAAGCAGGAGTGTCCAAACCAGATCAGCTTCATAGATGGAGATGACATCCTCAACGCATTTTACTTTTATTGTTTGTATCACCCGTATCGGGTTTGTTCCAGAGAGGGGTCCGTCCGGTCGTCTCGATCGTCCCGGTATGTCTCCTGTGCCGCGCACGAAAATTGTCTCGATTCGAAGATCTGGTATGTTTTTTCCTTCTTTTTCGTCAGAATCCGGGAAAAAATAGTTTCCATATGCCGTCGGAAGTACTCTAACGGGACGGCCGGGATGCCGTACTGTCTCGGTTTGACGTGCACGGAGATACCTTTCGGTCCCGAATACGGCTCTCTGCCGTGGAATCTGATTACAGCTCACCGTGAGTTACAGCCGTGCACCTCTGTCGAGACGCAAAGAGTGCGATCTCCTGCGGTGCAGACATTATCCGTGCAGAGAATCGCCGCTCCGAATGGGAGTCAAAAAGGTGAACGATGTGGGCAGTTGCCGTCTCCCGTTCAGGAATACCTCCCGCTCCACACCGGCGCTGCAGCATCGGGGATCATCGGTATCGGCGCAGGTTCTGCGACGTCTTTCCTGCCATACGCCCCTCCCGCCTGAGAGGGGGCCGGGTTTCGGGACGATCTCAGCAACCATCCCCGGACAGTGGACCGGGATGCGAATTGCCATGGGAGGGGGAATGCGACCGGAGGGAGATCGAGCGCCGTCAAGTGGAAGGTGGGGGGGTGCTCCTGGCCGAAGGGCAGTCGCTTGAGAAGATGCGAAGCATCTTCGACAGCCCCCCATCCGCACGCCGCCATCTGTGTGACGGATCCATCAGGAGTCGCAGGATAATCCTGGATTCGCGCGTCACCCGGTGGCGGATCGCGGTCGCCGGGTCCGCCGCCGAACATACGCAAACGCAGGACAGGTGAGTGCAGCGCGCACGGCGGGGTCGTACAAATCTTTTAAAAGAGGCGTGAGCAGAGGAATTGAAGGATCAGTACTCGCCCATATCGATCGCTTCGGTGATGTCGATCGCCTCGGAAAGACCATCGTTGGCGACACCGCGGGTCATCTGTTCAGAGAGATCGCGGTCCTCCATGACGTCCCGGATCCGCTCGAGGAACGGGTCCAGCGTGGTGTCCTTCTCCTGCTCGATCACGTGACGGTACTCACGAAGCGTGGAGGGGCTCACGTCGAGTTCTTCGCTGATCTCCTTCATGGTCTTCCTGGAATCCAGAAGCTCCTCCATGGTGTGCCGATCGAAAGGCATCTTGAAGTCGAGATCCCTGAAGAGTTTGAGACGGACACGGGCGCGCGCCACGGTCTTGCTCAACTTCTCGTCGCCGAGCGCCCTCGCGATCTCCGTATCGTTGTCGCCGTCGTAGTACGCCACCACGAGCTTGGCAAGCTGCCTCGGCGTAAGCTTCGTCTTGAAGTACCCCTGATCGAGGATCTCCCGCATGATCAGGGCTATCTCACGCTCGATGGCATCCCGGTCGCGGAGCGTACCGTGGATCTTCTTCATCGGCTCAACGATCGTCTTTTTGTTCGTGATATTCGTGAACAGCTCCAAGAGCTGTTGCTTGCGGTTGTCTTCTGGCATGGCCGTATCACTCTATCACGCTTTCCTTCTGCAAGGCGTTCAAAAGGCAGTCACCTCTGCCCTGGTATAAATACCTATTCTTTCCGGAGATGTAACTTTCCCTACATTACAATTCATGATTTATATAGATTGCCATATACGCTTCAGGAAAGTTCGACCCGTTTCGCCCGTTGAAACGATTTTTTTTTTTTCCGCATTCCGTCATGATATGAAAAATCATTTCGAGATATCGGGACGATCGTGGGAATTATTCTCTCACCTCACCGCGGAAACTACACTTATTTAGCACCGGCACGTAATATACTGCAGATCATGGCCGAGATGAACGATATTTACGAAAAAGTCATGGATGTGGCCAGGCGCCGCGGTTTCGTGTGGCCTTCATCAGAGATCTACGGTTCCGTAGCCGGTTTCATCGATTACGGGCCACTCGGAGCCATGATGAAGAGGAATATCGAGAATCTCTGGCGGTCGTTCTACATCGTCCAGGAAGGCTACTACGAGATCGAATGCCCTATCATCGGTCCGGAGACCATCTTCGTCGCATCCGGTCATGTGAAGGAGTTTGCCGATATCATGATCCAGTGCCCGCAATGCGGGGAATATCTTCGCGCCGACCATCTCGCGGCGGAGCACGGCATCGAAGGGGCGGGGGCTCTTCCTGCAGAAGCGTTCAGAGAGGTGCTGTACGAGCTGCCCTGCTCGGCATGCGGGGAGCGTCTGGGGGATACCGATGTGGTCAGCTTCAATCTGATGTTCGAGACCACCATCGGTCCGGGCTCCCAGCGGAGAGGGTATCTGCGGCCAGAGACCGCCCAGGGTATCTTTACGGACTTTCCGCGCCTTCTCCGCTTCTATCGTGATAAGCTGCCCTTCGGTGTGGTCCAGATCGGCAAATCGTACCGGAACGAGATATCACCCCGGCAGGGTATGATCAGGCTCCGGGAGTTCTCCCAGGCGGAGGCCGAGATCTTCGTCCACCCCGATGAGAAGCGGCACCCTGCGTTCCACCGGTATGCGGACTACAAAGCCCCGCTGCTCACCATCCCGCAGCAGCTGGAGAACAAACCCCCCCTCACCACCACCATGCGGGCAGCAGTGGATGCAGGGCTCATTGCGAACGAGTACGTCGCCTACTTCATCGCACTGACACACCGGCTCCTGGTGGAGATCGGCGTCGACCCCGCAAGACTCCGGTTCCGCCAGCACCTGACCGACGAGCGGGCGCACTACGCAGAGGACTGCTGGGACGCGGAGGTCTACTCCGGGCGCTTCGGCTGGGTGGAGGTCGTGGGCATCGCCGACCGCACCGACTACGACCTCCAGGCGCACGCGCGGCACAGCGGCACGTCCATGACCGTCTTTATACCGTACGACGAGGTGAAGCGGGTGAAGAGAAGGCGCATCGTGCCGGATATGGGCATGCTCGGACCAAAATTCCGCGGCAGGGCAAAGGCGATCGCGGAGGCCCTTGTTGCATCCGACCCGGGAAAGGAGGGCGTGACGGTGGTGGTCGACGGAGAGGAGATCTTCATCCCCGCCGATCTCTACCAGGTCCGCGAGGAGGAGGTCGAGGTGCGCGGCGAGGAGGTCGTGCCGCACGTCATCGAGCCCTCCTACGGCATCGACCGGATGCTATACGTCGTCCTCGAGCACGCGTACGCGGAGGAGATGGTGGGCGACGAGGTGCGGACGGTGCTCAGACTGCCTCCGGCGGTCGCGCCGGTGCAGGTGGCGGTCTTTCCGCTGATGAACCGGGACGGCCTCGACGTGATCGCGCAGCAGATCGCGGGCACCCTCGCGCAGCACGGCATCATCGCCCAGTACGACGACTCCGGGGCGATCGGCAGACGTTACCGGAGGCAGGACGAGATCGGAACACCCTTCGCCGTCACCGTCGACTACGATACGAAGGAAGACGGGACGGTCACCATACGCGACCGCGACAGCATGGAGCAGGTGCGGGTCTCGATCGATGCGCTCCCGGCCACCGTCTGCTCCCTCATCTCCGGCACCACGACGTTTCGGAAGCTGCGTGCATGAAGTATCTCTCTCATCCGCTGATCCGGCCGAAAAGTCTTGAAGAGCGCCGATATCAGCTCTCCATCGCGCTCCGGGCACTCGACGGCAACACGATGGTCGTGCTCCCCACCGGTCTCGGGAAGACGGTCGTCGCTCTCCTCGTCGCAGCATCGCGCCTGTACTCCCACGGCGGCAGGGTGCTGATGCTCGCGCCGACCAAACCCCTGGTCGAACAGCACTACCGGTTTTTCAGGCGGTTTCTCCTCGTTTCCGAAGGGTGCGAACCGGAGGAGTCCGATTTCGTCATGCTCACTGGAGAGACGCTGCCGGAGGAGCGGGCGGCCGCCTGGGCGGCGTGCCGATGCTGTTTCGCCACTCCACAGGTGATCAAGAACGACTGTCTGGCGGGGCGGTACAGCCTTGCGGACGTCTCTCTTTTGGTGGTGGATGAGTGCCACCGTGCGGTGGGGAACTACGCCTACGTCTTCCTCGCGCACCACTATAACACCACGGCGGAAGAACCCCTGCTCCTCGCCATGACCGCTTCCCCCGGCGGGGACCGGGAGAAGGTGCGTGAGGTCTGCGAGAACCTCGGCATCGAGACGGTCGAGACCAGGGTGGAGAGCGACGAGGACGTCCGCCCCTACATTCACGACCGCGACGTCCAGTACATCGACGTCTACCTCCCCGAGGAACTGCAGGGAGCACTGATCGACCTCCGCCGACTGGTGGAGTCGCGCCTCAAACATCTTGCTCGGCTCAACTTCCGGGTTCCAAAACCGGGCAACCTCTCGATGAAGGCCCTCAACCTCCTGAACGCGCAGATCCAGCAGCGGATACGGATGCGCGATCCGTCCGCATTTGCGGCCGCCTCGCTGCATGCCGAGTGCATGAAGCTTCGCCATGCGATCTCGCTTGCCGAGACCCAGGGCTCCGAAGCGCTCAAGGTCTACCTCGCCCGCCTCGGTGTCGAGGGGTCGTCCCGTTCGGGGAGCAAGGCAAGCAGGCGCCTCGCGGGCGACCCGCAGTTCCAGCGCCTCGTCGCGCGGTCCCGGGAGTGGACGGAGGAGCTCCATCCGAAGGTTGCCATCACCACAGAGCTCGTCCGTGCTCAACTGCGTGCGCATCCGGACAGCCGGATCATCGTCTTCGCCACCTACCGCGACACCGTCCAGATGCTCACCAGCCACCTCACCGCCGCTGGCATCGCCTGCGAGCGGTTCGTCGGCCAGGCGGCGAAGGATGCGGAGAAGGGTCTCTCGCAGAAACAGCAGATCGAAACCCTTTCCCGGTTCCGCGACGGGGAGTTCAGGGTGCTGATCGCCACGTCCGTGGGGGAGGAGGGGCTCGACGTCCCCTCGACCGATATGGTGATCTTCTACGAGGCCGTCCCCTCGGAGATCCGGAGCATCCAGCGGAAGGGGAGGACGGGGAGGAGCGGCAGCGGGACGATCGTCGTGCTGGTGACGAAGGACACCTCCGACGAGGCGTTCCGCTATGTCAGCCAGCACCGGGAGCGTGCGATGATCTCTGAGATCAGGAGGATGGCGACTCCGGCCGTTCCGCCTGTCGATCAGCCAGTGCCCGCCATCCCGCCGTCCACGAAGCAGACGAGCTTCGAGGAGTTCGCCGGCCGGGGGCCGGCGATCATCGTCGACGACCGCGAGACCTCGTCCCGGGTCGTGGAGCGGCTGCACGAACTCGGGGCGGTGATCACGCTTGAGCGTCTGGAACACGGGGATTACGCCATCGGGGACCGGATACTGGTCGAACGGAAGACGGACCGGGACTTCATGGACACCCTTGTAGAGCGTGACCTGTTCGGCCAGATCCGGGCGCTTGCTGATGCAGTGCCCCGGCCGATCCTGATCATCGAGGGGAACGACCTCTTTACTGCTCGGAACATCCATCCGAACGCGATCCGCGGCACACTCGCGGCGATTGCCGTGGATATGGGGGTGACGCTCCTGCGGACGGAGGACGCGGACGATACCGCGGCGATGCTCTACGTCCTGGCGCAGCGGGAGGAAGGGGGGCGGGGTGACCGGAAGACGCATCCGAGAAAATCGTACCGCTCACTGCGAGAGGAGCAGGAGTACGCCCTCGCTTCGTTTCCGAATATCGGACTGAAACACGCCAGGATGCTGCTGGAGCACTTCGGCTCCCTCAAAGCGGTCATCGAGGCGGATCTCGATGACCTGATGGCGGTGCGGGGCATCGGCAAGAAGACTGCACGCGGTATATGGGATCTTGCCCGCCGTCCCTACCGGTGACGAAGGGAGGACAGCGCCCTCGTACCCTGCAGGACCGCCTTCATCAGCACCAGACACTCGTCGGCGCGCGGCTCAGTCCTGGCACGTGCACAGAGGTCGATCAGCGTGCGCTCGAGCTCGCCGGCGAGCGACTCGTACCGGTGCTCTGCAGGGGGGGCTGCAGGAACCGACTCGCGCTGCGGGGGGAGAGGAATCCTGACCACTTCGTCAGCCGCTTCG
>DAQY01000035.1:0-18432 GCA_002503105.1 Methanomicrobiaceae archaeon UBA206 | reverse complement strand
CTTCGTCAGCCGCTTCGCCCTCCCCTGCCCGCTCGGGGCAGATGACGCAACGCGTATCCCCCTTATACTCGAACAGCGGGAAACCGCATTCCCTGCAGGTCTTTGAGAGCATCTTCCCGCCTTTGAGGAGATACTCCGCCATGATCTCATCAGCCTTTTCTACCGTCATTTCATCGAACTTCCTTAATCAACTTATATAGTTCTGGATACCATTAATAATAACGGGGTGATAATATGGCAAGTCCTGATGAAACAATACGGATCTGCATCCAGATGCTACAGAACATCGGTGAGGACAGCACCATCCCTCGCAATATTCGCCGCGTCGCGGACGAGACGAAGGCCGTCCTGCAGGACGGGTCAAGGAGCATCGGTCTCCGCGCCGCAACCGCAATCTCCATGATCGACGAGATCAGCAACGACCCCAACATGCCCGTCCATGCACGAACGCGCATCTGGGAACTGGTATCGCAGCTTGAGACCGTACCGCTCGATTAAGGTTCGCCCTCTCCTGAACGATTGACCGAAGGATTTGAGCAGAAGGAACCGTTCTGGCGCGCCGTAACTAGCGTGTCGTTCCGCTCTCCTGCAGCCTGAAAAACCGATCGGTCGGCCGTACCGATCGTGCACTCCTTCCGTCATCCTTTTGCGGTGATGCTGTAATCCGCTGCACCCGTCAGTCCTGAACCGTGATATGGATTGTCCGATGCCGGCTTTCGCGCACATCCAGCTCCAGCAGCACGATCTGCTGCCAGGTGCCGCATCCGAGATTTCCGCCGATCACCGGTATCGTGACGGACGGGCCGACGACGGCGGCCTTCACATGCGATCGGCCGTTGCCGTCGCCCCACGCCCGGTCGTGCGCATACGGGACGTCTCCCGGTGCGATGAACGACAGGGACCGCTTGAGGTCGGACAGCACCCCCGGTTCATACTCGATGGTGGTGACGGCGGCCGTGGAACCGGTGACGAAGACGTTGACCAGCCCCTCTGCAATGCCGCTCTCGTTCACCGCCCGCCGGACCTCTGGGGTGAGATCGACGATCTCGCCCTCTCCATGGGTGTCGATGTGAATGGTCTTTCGGAACATCCGCAATCACCTGAATGTAGTGTTTGATCTCCTGCATCCACTTAAATCCGCTGAAAGAAAGCATGAGTATGGTCACCTCCGCCGATACCTCCGGAAGACAGCCATGCGCCACCGCCGGCCGCGACGGCAGCGATCAGCGACTGTTCCCGGATGCAGATACGGAAAATTCTCGCTCGATTCGGTCTGGTCCGGTTCGCCCGCTGATACTTTCGGTCCTGCAGTGCCACCATCCGGGGTTCTTCTGATATGCGGACAGGCAGACGCAGACTCAGATCCTGAATCCGGCATATCCCGGTTACCGCATCCCGGAAGAGGGAGGTCGGCGCTTGTCCGGAGGATAAGCGGAGTATGAGCACCCGGGGATGCGAGGGAGCCCCGGAAGAGTGCCATGAGAGAACGAGGCCTTCTACGTTCCTGGTTCCGGGCGGCGTCGCGATCCGCCTCTCCACACCGCCGGGCGCCCGGGCCTGATCCGGTACCGGCAACCGTTAAAAAGACACTGTCCGTCGTTTCTCAACCCGTTTTACCGCTCGCGGTCCTTCCAGGGGCCGGTAGGGGTGTCGATTCGATCTGCTCCGCCGGAAAAATGTTTTATAGCTGCGGACGGTAGGTAGTCCGGAGGTGGCAACGTATGCCCTACCGCTGGAGAGACAGAACGGATGTGGACGAGGCGGTCGTCACGGTCATGAACACGCTCGACCAGGGTCAGGAGATCAGGGGCTGGCTGATGCGCACCATCCAGCAGGCGATCTACGACTCCGAGCCTGAGCTGTCGCGGTACTTCTTCCGGGAAGTGGAGAAGTACAGACCCAAAGCGCTCAAGTATTTCCAGAAGCCGACCTACTGATCCTTCTACCGCACACAGGAGGACCGATTGCGGTGCTGACCGGATGGGGAGGATCAGTCCTCCTCCTCCCCGGTCCTCAGGATGGCAAATCCGATGACCCGATCCCCGTCGTCTAGCTTCATGATCCGGACGCCGCGGGTGTTCCGCTTCTGAACAGGGATCTCGGAGACCCTGGTGCGGATCACGATGCCGGAGGCGCTCATGACGATGATCTCGTCGTCGTTTGAGACCGCCAGCGATCCGACGACGCCGCCCCGGCTGTCGGTGAGGATATTTCGCACGCCTGCAGTGCCCCTGCCGTGGCCGCGGAACTCGTCGAACTCGGTCCGCTTGCCGAACCCCTGTTCGGTGATCGTGAGGAGATGATCCTCCTCCACGACCGCGACCGCCTGCAGCGCATCACCATAGCGCAGCTTGATGCCCCGAACCCCCCCGGTGTTGCGGTGGTGCGGCCGGACCGTCTCCTCGTGGAACCGGAGGCTCTGCCCGAACTTCGTCGTCAGGATCAGCTCCCTTTCGCCGTCGGTGACCTTGACGTCCACCAGCTCGTCGTCGTCGCGGAGTTTGATGGCGTTGATACCGGTCTGGCGGGGGTGGGAGAACTCATTGAGCGCGACCTTCGCCACCGTCCCCCCCCGCGTCGCAAAGAAGAGGTACCGATCAGCGCGGAACTCCCGGACCGGGATCACGGCCGTCACCCGTTCCTCGTTTAGATTCAGTAGGTTCACGAGCGCCTTGCCCCGCGCCGTTCGCTGCCCTTCGGGGATATCGTAGACCTTCAGCCAGTAGACCCGCCCCCGGTTTGTGAAGCAGAGAAGGTAGTCGTGCATGTGTGCGACGAAGACGTTCTCCACGCCGTCGTCGTCTTTCATGGACATGCCTATCACGCCGCGTCCGCCGCGCCGCTGCTTCCGGTAGGTGTTCAGATCGATCCGTTTGATATAGTTCGAGGCCGTGAGCGAGATCAGCATGCGCCTGTCCTCGATCAGATCCTCCTTCTCCAGGGCCTCGCTCGCCTGCTCGATCAGAGTCTTCCGCTCATCGCCGTAGCGTTCGGCGATCTCGACGAGCTCCTTCCGGATCTCGGCGAGGATGTATGCCTCGCTGGAGAGGATCTCCCGTAGCCGCTCGATCTCCCGCGCGAGGGCATCGCGCTCGTCCACGATCTTCCGGTGCTCGAGTGCGGCAAGCCTCCGCAGCTGCATCTTCAGGATGGCGTCCGCCTGCGCCTCATCGAGTGCAAACTGCGTAACGAGCGCCTTCTGCGCCTCGTCGGCCGTCTGCGATGCGCGGATGGTGGCGATCACGGCATCGATCTCCTTCAGCGCGACGAGCAGCCCGTGAAGGATGTGGATCCGCTCCTCCGCCTTCGAAAGATCGAACCTGCATCGCCGGCCGACCACGTCGACCCGGTGCTTGAGGAACTCGCCGATAAGCTCCTTTATGTTCAGGACGCGGGGTTGTCGGTCCACGATGGCGAGGTTGATGATGCCGAACGTAGATTCGAGTGCGGTATGCTTGTAGAGGTAGTTCAGCACTATCCGGGCGTTCGTGCCCTTCCGCAGATCGATCACGATGCGGAGCCCTTCACGATCGGACTCGTCGCGGACGTCCGTGATCCCGTCGAGTCTTCTGTCGTGGACCAGCTGTGCGATATGCTCGATCAGGCGCGCCTTGTTCACCTGGTAGGGGATCTCGGTGATGACGATCTGCGGCGTCTTCCCGTCCTCGATCTCGGCGACGCCCCGCACCACGCACCTGCCGCGCCCGGTGAGGTACGCCTCCCGGATGCCGTCGGTGCCCATGATGATGCCGCCGGTCGGGAAGTCAGGACCGGGCATGATCTGCATCAGCTCGTCCACCGAGATCGTCGGATCGTCGATGAACCGACAGATGGCGTCGCAGACTTCCCGCAGGTTGTGCGGCGGCATGTTCGTCGCCATGCCGACCGCAATGCCGCTCGATCCGTTGATGAGCAGGTTCGGAATGCGAGCCGGCAGGACCTCGGGCTCCTGCAGCGATTCGTCGAAGTTCGGCACGAAGTCGACCGTCTGCTTATCGATGTCCTCCAGCAGCTCCTCCGCAACCCGGGTCAGCCTCGCCTCCGTGTACCGCATGGCGGCCGCGGCATCGCCGTCGATGGAGCCGAAGTTCCCCTGCCCGTCCACCAGAGTATAGCGGTAGGCGAACGGCTGCGCCATCTTCACCAGGGCGTCGTAGATGGCGGCGTCGCCGTGCGGATGGTACTTCCCCATCACGTCTCCGACAACACGGGCGCTCTTCTTGTACGGCCTGTCGCTCGTGTTGCCCATCTCCCACATGGCGTACAGGGTGCGGCGGTGCACCGGTTTCAGGCCATCTCTGACATCGGGGATCGCCCGTCCGATGATCACGCTCATCGCGTAGTCGAGGTAGCACGACTTCATCTCCGCTTCGATGTTGACGGGGATCACGTGATCAGATGTCAAGGTTGGTCACCTCTTTTGCGTGCCGGCGGATGAAGTCCCGCCGGGCGTCCACGTCCTCGCCCATCAATTTCTCGAAGATCTCGTTCGCGAACGAGGCGTCATCGATCCTCACCTGCTTCAGCACCCGGTTCTCCGGATCCATGGTGGTGACCCAGAGCTGTTCCGCATTCATCTCACCGAGACCCTTGTAGCGCTGGATGGTAACGCCCTTCTCACCCCATTCGGCCAGGATGTTCCGCATCTCCTCCTCGCGGTACGCGTACCGCTCCTGCCTGCCCTTCACGATCCGGTAGAGCGGGGGCTGGGCGATGTAGACGTATCCGTTCGCGATCAGCTCCGCCATGTACCGGTACAGGAAGGTGAGCAGGAGGGTCCGGATGTGCGCACCGTCTACGTCCGCATCCGTCATCAGGATGATGCGGTGGTACCGCACCCGCTCCGCATCGAACCCGTCGCCGATGCCGGTGCCGATGGCCGAGATCAGCGCCTGGATCTCGGCGTTCTTCAGGATCTTGTGCTGGGCGGCCTTCTCGACGTTCAGGATCTTTCCACGGAGCGGGAGGATCGCCTGGAAACGGCGGTCTCTCCCCTGTTTGGCGGAACCGCCTGCAGAATCTCCCTCGACGATGTAGAGTTCGCTCTTTGCCGGATCACGCTCCTGGCAGTCGGCGAGCTTGCCCGGCAGCCCGGTCGCCTCCAGCGTGCTCTTCCGGCGTGCGAGTTCGCGGGCGTTCCGTGCAGCCTCGCGCGCCCGGGCCGCAGCCAGCGCCTTCTCGACGATGACTGCGAGCACCTTCGGATGTTCCTCGAAGTACTCGGTGAGCGACTGGTAGACGAGCGAGTCGACGATGCCCCGGACGTTACTGTTGCCGAGACGCGTCTTGGTCTGCCCCTCGAACTGGGGATTGGCAACTTTGATGCTGATGACCGCGACGAGCCCCTCACGCACGTCCTCTCCCCTGATCTGCGTGTCGGCGTTCTTGAAGAGGTTGTTCCGCCGTGCAGCGTTGTTGATCGCCCGCGTGATCGCGCTCCGAAACCCCTCCAGGTGCGTCCCGCCCTCGCGGGTGTTCACGCTGTTGACGTAGGTGTAGACCGTCTCTGCATAGGAGGTGTTGTACTGGAGGGCCACCTCGACTTCGGTCATGCTGTCGGGATCGCTCCTCTGAAAGGCGATCACATCGGCGTGGAGCTTCTCCTTCCCCTCGCCGATGTGCTGCACGAATTCTCTGATACCGCCTTCGAACCGGTAGGTGGCCATATCGCCTGAACGCTCGTCCCGGATGGCGATGGTGACACCGGAGTTGAGGTACGCGAGCTCCCGCAGGCGGTGATTGAGTACGTCGTAATCGAACCGTGTCGTCTCGAAGATGCCCGGATCGGGCATGAAGGTGATGCGGGTGCCCCGCAGCCGGTCATCACCGATCTCCGCCCCTCCAGGAACGCCGTACAGCTTGAAACATCGCTGCTGGCGCTCGAACTCGGTCTCTCTCCTGCAGGTCAGCGGTTTCGTGACCACCCCCCGCTCGAACCGCATCTCATAGACATTCCCGTCCCGGAAGACCGTGGCGTGGAGCCAGCTCGAAAGCGCGTTGACGACCGACACACCGACGCCGTGCAGGCCTCCGGAGACCTGGTAGGTGTTCTTGTCGAACTTCCCGCCGGCATGCAGTACGGACAGGACGATCTCAAGAGCGCTTCTGCCATACCGCGGCATGGTATCCACCGGTATGCCCCGACCGTTGTCCTCTACGGTGACGGAACCGTCCTGGTGGATCGTCACCAGGATGAGGTCGCAGAACCCCGCGAGCGCCTCGTCGACCGCGTTGTCCACCACCTCGTAGACCAGATGGTGGAGTCCGCGGGAGTCTGTGCTGCCGATGTACATCGCCGGACGCTCCCGCACAGGCTTCAGGCCTTCAAGTACCGTTATGTGGGATGCGTCGTACGTATCAGTCATCCATGACCCCCGCTAGAAGAGCAGCATCCTGAATCGCAGTAAAATGCACACAGTATATTGGTTATATGAGCACTTATAGGTTATTTAAACGGCGGGGACTGTCCCATCAGTCGTACTTCCCGACGTCCGGGTCGGGGATGCCCAGCTGTTTATCGATGGCGACGGCAAGCCTGTTGAGCAGCCTGCGCACATCCGCTGCGTCCTCCTTGTCCATGACCCCCGGCTGGTGCCAGATCACCTGTTTTCGGAGCCGATCAACGAGATCGTCGATCTCCGTCCCCCTGAACCGATCGGGCACGATCATCGCGTCGAGATGATCGGATGCGCCGTAGAACGCCTGTTCGGGAGGCAGCCCGAAGTGCTTGGCAAGCAGCATCAGGTTGACGACGAAACCTCTGCCGAATTCGCTCTTCATAGGCAGGTAGGTGTTACGGGGCAAGGAAGAAAAAAGTGCCGGTCCGGCCCGTCACGGGTGCAGGTACACGACGGCGGTGGCGACGGCAATGAAGATCAGGGTGCCGGCAAAGAACGAGACCTCACGGGGTCGGAGCGGCTTTTTCACCAGGTGCGCCCGAGCGTTCTCGCCGTACCCCCGGCAGAGCATGCTCGTATAGGTCCGCTCCCCCTGCTCGTAGGACCTGATGAAGATCATGCCGATCGTATAGCCGACCTGCCGAAGGCGGTACCGGTAGGGGAGGTGTCGGTCGAACGGGTCAAAGCACCTTGTGTCCAGTGCGCACCGGACCTTTCCGATCATCTCGGCAAAGACGAAGAGGTACCGGATCATCATGCCGAGCGGCAACACGAACTCCTGCGGCAGGCCGAGCCGTCTGGATGCGTCCAGGAGGTCCTGCATCCGCGTCGTGGACGAGATCAGGATGATGAACGATACGCTGACGATGAACTTCACGAAGAGGATCGATGCGAACTCGGCCGATTCCGCGTACACTTCGATCCCGAACGGGAGCGTTGCAATCGGGTGGAAGATATCGTAGTACCGGTTCTTGAAGAAGATCTGGAAGAGGATGAGAAAGATGCCGAACGGAAGGATAAGCACGAGCCTTCTCGCATAGATCAGCGGCGAAAGCCTCGAGCAGCACCAGAGCCCGGCAAAGAAGGCGAAGAAGATCGCGCCGAGCTCGATCACCCGCACGGAGTACGGCACCGCCACGATCGCGACGATGAAGGCGAGCACGATCAGGAGCTTGACCCGGGCGTCCATCAGGTGGACGATGCTGCTCCGGTACGCGTGCTTCTCGATGAGGTAGAGGTCGTCGATCATGGCCGCCTGATATACGCGTCCAGAAGCGCCTTCTGCGCACCCTCGAGGGTGTACGCCATCTTCACGGCGACACCCTGCTCCTGCAGCGACCGGATCAGCTTCGGGATCACCGGCACGTCCAGCCGGCTCCGGGTGAGCATCTCGGGCCGGGCGAAGATCTCCTCCACCGTTCCCCGTGCGACGATCTCCCCTCCGTCCATGACGTAGACGTAGTCCGCCACCTCCGCGACCAGGTCGACGTGGTGGGTGGAGAAGATCACTGTCATGCCGTACTGCCTGGGGAGCGTGTTGACGAACTCGATGAGACCGGCAACGCCCTGCGGGTCGAGCCCCGCCGTGGGTTCATCAAGCACCAGCACCTGCGGCTCCATGGCGATGACGCCGGCGATGGCCACCCGCTTCTTCTCGCCGCCCGAGAGATGGTGAGGCACCCGTTCACGCAGGTCCTCGAGATCGAGCAGTTTCAGGGCCTCATCGACGCGGTGCGCAACCGTCGCCTCGTCGAGCCCCAGGTTGGTCGGGCCGAACGCCACGTCCTGCTCGACGGTCGGGGAGAAGATCTGGTCGTCCGGGTTCTGGAAGACGATGCCGACGAACTTGCGGACCTCCCGGACGTTCTCTTTCGTGATCGGCTCTCCCCGGATCAGCACCTCGCCTGATGTCGGTTTCAGGATACCGTTGAAGTGCTTGAACAGCGTGCTCTTCCCTGCACCGTTCGGCCCGATGACGGCGATACGGGACGCCCTCCCTGCGGTGAAGTTCACGCCGCGGAGGGCGGTCACGTTGCCGCGGTAGACGTAAGAGAGGTTTCGAGTCTCGATCAGATGCATATCGGAGAGGAGCTGGTGGGTGGTGGTCTGGTGGTCTTTTAGTTGCCGGGACGTGCAGCGATCCGCGCCACCCCATAGACGAGCCCGAACATGACGAGCGTGCCCAGCACCACTGCCGCGACCTCGCCCGGCTTGCCCAGGTCGCCGAGCGTGTAGTCCGGCATGGGCGACTCGTACGCAAAGGCGTTCCCGGTCTTCTCCACCACCTGCTCTTCGGCGAGTGCGGCGGCATCTTCGTCAAGTTCATCGCCGGTGAGCGTTTTTGCGCCGTAGATCCCGAAGAACGCGCTTTCAAGACCGTCGGGGTTTCCGGACGCCAGGAACGGCGCGGCGACGGCGATGACCAGGGCAGCGGCGATGCCGGCGATGATGAAGGCCCTCCGGTCCATCAACCGCTCACCACCTGCGGATGCTCGAGGATATCCGGCCTTGCAGACGAGATCAGGTACAGCGCCACCGCGGTGATGCCCCCCTCAATGACGCCGATGACGGCATGGTACAGGCCCATGGAGACCAGCCCGAACCCCAGCGGGAACGTTCCGGCGACGGCGAGCTCCCCGGCGCAGAGGATGGCGGAGACGAAGAGCGAGGCCCATCCGGCAGCGAATGCGGCGGCGTAGGGGCTCCTGACGATCCCCTGCAGGGCGGCATATCCGTAGTAACCGACGAATCCACCGACGACGCCCATATTCACGATGTTTGCGCCCATCGTGGTGATGCCGCCGTCGCCGAAGACGACGCCCTGGACGAGCAGAACAAGCGTCAGCACGAAGACGCCTGCATAGGGCGAGCCGAGCACGATGGCCGCAAGCGCCGCTCCGACCATATGGCCGCTCGTACCCCAGGGGATGGGGACGTTCATTGCCTGAATGGCAAAGACGCCCGCCGCGAGCACGGCAACGAGCGGCACCCTCTCCTCTCCCATCGACTTCCGTGCCCAGCGGAGGGAGAGAATGATGAAGGCGAGGGCAATGATCCAGTAGATCACGCTCTGCCCGATAGGGATGAACGCATCAGGGATATGCATGGATTCACCGGCTAATTGTATTACGTTCATATATAAAAGTATTACTAAAAACTATTGAGTTATTTGTTATTCAGAATCTGGCGTACTCCCGAACCGAACAGTATGCCCATTGCTCTGAGTATGGGCGGTTTCAGGGCGAGGCGACGCACGAGCCCGCTCGGCCGATCCATATCGCCGTACCGGATGATCGTCTCCACCACATCAGGATCATTCATCACCCGGCAGAGGCGATCGATCTCCTCCGGCGTCATCTTCTGCCGGAGTCTGAGCAGATGAAGGCCGATGGTAAGCTCTTTTCCGAAGTCTTCCTGCCAGCGCCGTTCGTAGGCGCGGAGGGCGGCATCATCGAAGGTGCCGCGCGCGCAGGCCGTCGCCGCCACCGCTGCGGCATGCCGGGCGGACCGGACGCCGGTGTAGATCCCGCCGCCGGATATGGGTTTGACAAATCCTGCCGCATCCCCGACAAAGAGGGTGCGGTGTCCGTAGGTGCGGGGCATCACCCCGAGCGGGATGGTGCCGGAGACGAGGTGCACACAGCTCGTCGAGCGCGGGGCGGTGAACGCCGTGAAGTACTCCTGTGCCCGTTCCCTGGCGCAGAGCCCGATCCTGGCACGACCCCCGGTGATCGGGATGATCCACCCGAAGAAGTCGGGCGATGCGTTCGGGTGCAGCTCCACGTACCGTGTATCTGCTGCATAGGGGATCTCCGCCTGCACGCCGGACAGGTAGATCGCTGGCCGCTGCATGCCCAGCATCCGTGCCACGCCGCTCCGGGGGCCGTCCGCAGCGATGAGAAGACGGAACGGGATCTCCTCCCGCCCGCCGATCCCCCTGGTCAGGACGCACCCGTTCCTGATACCGGCGGCATAGGTCTTGATCCGGAACTCGGCGCCGGCATCTGCGGCCCGCTGTGCCATCTCCCGGTCCAGGAGCGCCCGATCCACCACGTACGCCTTCGTCGTTCCGGCATCAAAAAGCAGCTCACCGCCGAGTCCGGAGACCATACGGGCGCCGCTCACCGCGTTCAGGATGGAGCGTCGTGAGACGCCGCATTCGGCGAAGGCGGCCGTGCTCAGAAGGCCTGCGCACTGAACGGGATGGCCGATGGTGCCGTGCTCCTCGATGCAGAGCGTTCTCAGACCGTGCTCTGCACAGGCGCGGGCGGCGGCACTGCCGCAGGGGCCGGCACCGACAATCACCACATCGTAGACCAGAAGCAGCACCTCGCTCGCATGTATTCGGAGATGACGACTGCGTCAGTCGATGATACTCGTATGGGACGTATCCACATAAAAGGGCTCGTTCAACCGGCCGGGTTTCCTATACCTGCAGCAGCGTGCAGGGGAGCAGTCGCACGATCTCGTCCCGAGAACGCCCACGAGGCCGTGCCGGCCGCAGGCTCGACCGGTGAGGATCGATAATTCTCGATCATCCGGGTCGGATCAGAGAACCCTCCATACCGACAGTGACCTGCCGGACGTTTCCTTCCAAATGTCGCCCGAATTCGGTGCGCATCTCCGGGAGGTGGACCGTGGGGAGTGCGACCGGAGGGAGTTTGGGAAACCCGAAGGGTTTCGACGCTTGCCCGAAGGGTAAACGGAGCTTGAGAAGGTGCGGGAGGGGTAGGGTACTCCTTCCCGGCACAGGAGTCTTGGGATGACCTCCCCTTACGAGGCGACAGGCCCGGCGAGATGAGCCCGATCCGGTCATCCTGCCGAGGCGCATGAGAGCATACCGGGAGTTTTGGGATATCCGCCACTCACACGGAGTGCCACAGCATCTTTCTGGCCTCATGCACCAGGAGCGCGATGGAGATGACCGTCAGGACAAACATGATGACGAGAAAGACGGCCACGGCCTCGAAGACGCCAGTGCCGAACGAATCGGCGAGCGGTGCCATTGCATCCGGGTAAAACACCACAATTGTCGAGGCGATCACCCAGACAGCCAGAAAAATGAGGGGAGCGTACACTCTCTTCATAGAGCATTACTCTTGCCGTCCCATCTCTGTCTTCCGCCGCTCCTCCTCTTCCCGCTGCCGCATGCTCTCGACGCTCTGCGTGAAGCGTGCGGTCCACTGCTCGATCTCTTCAGAGAATTCTCTGCCGACACGGAACAGGACGATGATCGCCCAGATGACCAGGATCACGAGCACAATTCCGGCAAGCACGTTGAATATGCCGGCAAGGAACGGCAGGAAGAACAGGTACGCGATGACAGCCAGAACGACGTACGCGATGCCTCTGAACGCCAGCTGGTATCGCCGCACCGTCTCGTCGGGCGTCTCCTCCCTGGAATAGGCTGCGGCGGCCCACCCTGCCAGTGCATCTGTAACATCGATGACCTCCCTGATGATTCCGACGATAACGATGGCGAGAGCGATGAGGATGATGAACGATATCAGGCTGTCGAGGAATAGTAACCCGAATACAAAGGGATTTCCGAGCGACCTGGCGAGCGGCACGAAGATGAGCACGCCGAAGATCCAGATCAGGAATGCGATGGCAATCCCGACAGCGATCTTCGGGAGGCTGTCGTAGAGCTCCCTTCTCGATTCTGCGAGCAGTTGTTCACGGTTTACCATTACTACCACCACACGGCTGGGGCAACCTACGAGATTCTCGTATTTATATATTACTCCTGTCATCGACCAATCGGGCAGCCGGACGGGTCGCCGGAGACCCCACCGGACGGCTGACCGTCTCTTTCATCTCTGCGGCGCCGACAGGGGCGATCGGGGATCTGCGGTCGGAACGGCCGGCCTGAGACCGGCGGAGTCTATTTGATGGATCAGCTCACAGATACTACAGAAATGCCAGATGCACCGGATTTCACGTGGAAGCAGTGCCTGATTGTACGTTCCGATATCAGGATGAGTTGCGGCAAGAAGTGTGCCCAGATCGCCCATGCAGCCGTCGGAGCGTACGAACGGGCCGACAGAACTGTCAAGAAGAGCTGGCTTGCGGAGGGGCAGAAGAAGGTGGTGCTGAAGGCGAGCTCGGATCGGCTGCTCTTCGAACTCAGGACGATAGCAGAGCAGGCAGGCATCCCGGCAGCGCTCATTCAGGATGCGGGCCTGACCGAGATCCCTCCCGGTACGGTGACGGCGCTGGGACTCGGGCCTGCCAGATCGGAAGACCTGGACAGGATCACTGGCGATCTCCCTCTGCTATGATCCCCTCGCCCCACCCCCTGGAGCACGATCTCGGGATGCGCTACTACGCGAGCGACACCCCTGGCATCGGCGGCAACCTCCGGGTGACGCCGGAGGACTTCGTCGTGGAGGAGATACCCCGGACGTCCGCCGTCGATGCGGGTCCATACCTGCTCTGCCGGCTCACCAAGAAGAACTGGGAGCTCCAGCGAGCGATCAAGGAGATTGCAAAACGGCTCGGTATCAGCCACCGGCGCATCGCATGGGCGGGAACGAAGGACAAGAACGCGGTGACCACCCAGCTGATCTCCATCTACGACGTTGCACCCGAAGCGATCGAGAGGGTGCGGCTGAAGGATATCACGCTCACCGTGGTCGGCCGTTCGCAGCACCCCCTGACGCTCGGGGCGTTCGAAGGGAACCGGTTCGATATCACCATCAGGGACTGCAGTCCCACCGACCTCGCAGAGCGGGTGCGGGCGGTCGGCGCGGTCGCCGCACGGGGCGTTCCGAACTACTACGGGCTGCAGCGGTTCGGTGTGGTACGGCCGGTGACGCACCTCGTGGGGGAGCGGATACTGCATGGGGACTATGAGGGGGCGGTGCTCACCTACATCGGGCGTGCGTTCCCGGGAGAGCCGGAGGAGGCGCGACGAGCCAGAACCCGGTTTCTTGAGACCCGGGACGTGCGGGAGGCGCTCGCCGCACTATCCATACAGATGACCTACGAGCGGGCGATGCTCCATCACCTCGACGCGCATCCGGGCGACTATGCCGGGGCGCTGCGGGTGCTCCCGCCGAAGCTGCTCTCCCTGCTGGTGAGCGCGTTTCAGTCGTTCCTCTTCAACAGCGCCCTTTCACGCCGGTTTGATGCGGGTCTTGCGCTCCATGAGCCGGAGATCGGCGATCGGCTGCTCTTCGCAGACGGGCGGGAGGATATCGTCACCGAACGGAACAGGCAGACCGCAATCCAGCACATCAGGCGGGGCAGGTGCCGGATCGCCCTGTTCATACCCGGTTCGCAGCCGACGGTGGTGCATGGACGGATGGACGAGATGATGGCGCAGCTCATGGCGGAGCGGGGGATCGACGCTGCGAGCTTCGAGCGGGCCTCGCGGTTCGTGCACACCCGGTTCTCAGGGGCCCTGCGGTCGATTGCCCTCTCAGCCCGGGTCGCTGCATCCATTCACGAGCGCAGCGTCCGCCTGCAGTTCACCCTGCCCCCCGGGCATTACGCCACCACGGTCTGCCGGGAGTACATGAAGGCGGATCCCTATCGGATGGTCTGACCGCTCGCCGCCAGCGCGCGGGCGCCCTCGATGGCGTCGTAGAGGTTGCCCATCTCGTCCACGAGCCCGATTGCGAGGGCCTCCTCGCCACGGATGATCCGGCCGTCCTCGATCGCTTCGGGGGAGACGTTCCGCTGCTCGACGATGTCGTTGATGAAGTCTTCACAGCTCTCGTCGACGAGCGACTGCGCATACTCCCGCTCATCCGGGGCGAGCGTGCGGTACACGGCGCCCATGTCTTTTCTGCTGCCGGACTTCACCGCATCCACCGCGATCCCTTCCTCCTCCAGCAGTTCGGATATGTCGTAGAAGATCCATACCGTCCCGATGCTGCCGGTGAGTGTGTCCGGGGTCGCGTAGATTCTGTCGGCATGCGCGCTGATCTGGTAGGCGGCCGATGTTGCCATGTCCCCCATGGAGACCACGACCGGTTTTCTGGACTTCGCATACTCGATATCGGCGATGATCTCCTGCGCCGCCGACGGCGTGCCGCCGGGACTGTTCACCCGCAGAACGATCGCCTCCACCAGCGGGTCGCGGGCTGCGTTCCGAAGCTCCCTCCCGAGATCCTCGCTGCCGGCGAGGCCTGCTCCGGACGTGCCGGTGTGCAGCACCCCGTCCACATGGATGACGACGACGCTCCGCTCACTGGAATAGAAGAGAAACGATCCTGCCGCCAGCAGGGCGATGCCGATACCGAGTGCGATGAGTAAGGCTGTCCTGCCGGCCCCTCTTCGCCCGGGGGTCTTCCCATCGGGTTCCTGTTCCGGAACGGTCATTCGGCGTCATCCCCGTAGAGCACATCGTACTCGGTGACCAGGTTGCTTCCGCACATGTAGTAGCGTTTCAGGGCGAGCCGGATCATCTCCTCTTCCGTCTCGATATGCATGCCTCCCACCAGCGACGGTGTATCGGCGCCTCCGACGATGAACGGCAGATGGATCAGGCGTATCTCGTCGACGAGGCGGTGGTTGAGCATGGACCAGTTCAACGTCGGCCCTCCCTCGATCATCAGGCGTTCGACACCGTAGTCCTCTTTCAGTATCTGCATGAGCCGGGGGAGATCGACCTGGCCCGTCCCTGCGGCGACGATCTCCACCCCCCGCTCCCGGAGGGCGGCGATCCGGCCGGGGGGAGCGTCCTCGCAGACCGCTATCACGGTCGGGGCATCGCCGTGCAGCACGTTTGCCTCCAGTGGAATGTCGGCACGGCTGTTCGGTATGACGCGGAGGGGGTTCTTTCCGTCCACCAACCGGACCGTCAGGTAGGAGTTGTCGATCTTGATGGTGTTCGCACCGACCATGATGGCATCGTATTCGGCCCGTGTTCTGTGGAGCAGGATCTCGGTCTCATGCGCCATATATTTCATGAGTATCTTGCTGGAGGCGCCCCTCTTCAGGGTCAGCTTCCCGTCAACGGTGATCTCCGACATCATCAGCACATGGGGCCTGCTGTCGACTGGCATGGGACTTCTTCTCACTGATATATCGGGCGAGGGCATTAAAGAAGTTAGTGCTCGAACTGACCGGGTATCCAGCGATTCAGTGAAGATATTCCTGACTTTGCCCCGGTTCGGCGGCATCGGCCGCGCCGACAGATAAACCGATCCCCGGCGGGCATGGAACGCCCGGTGCGTGGCTGAACGGCGCTCGTTCGGGTGCGCCGCTCTCGAAGATGCGGGCGTGTTCAGGGGCTTCTTCGTGCATTCGCTTCATTCCGGATTCGGAGCAAACATTAAACTCATGACGTGCCGATGAACTATGCGATGAATATCACATCACTGCGGCCGAAATTCATCAGGCATACCGAGCCGCTTGCACACCTGTTCATCAAACTCGGCGTCACCCCGAACCAGGTCTCGCTGCTCTCCCTGGTGTTCGGGTTCGGGTGTGCCCTCGCGTTCTCGATGCGGTACTTCGCGTTCGGCAGCCTGCTGCTCGGTCTCTCGGCGCTGCTCGACCTCGTCGACGGCAGCGTGGCACGGAACAACCATTCAGAGAGCGATTTCGGTGCCGTCTTCGACTGGATCACCGATAAGTACGTCGATGCCGCAGTGATCCTTGGTGTCGGGTTCTCCGGGGTCCCCGTCATCACACACCTGATCGACGCCCCGCCGCTCGCGGACTTCGGCGTCGTGGCGGTGGCCCTCTTCGGCTCCATGATCAATACCTTCATAAAACCCGTCGTCTACGCCGAGATCGGCTACCGTGAGCGCGTTGACGGCAAGATCGACGATCCCCTCGAGAACATCGGGTTCTTCGGCAGGCCCGAGACCGTCCTCGTCCTGGTGCTGGGGGGCCTGACGGGGTACATCTGGGTATCCGTGATCATCGTGGCGCTCTGCACCAACCTCTCGGCCATCCAGCGTGTCGTGTACCTCTACCGGACGTACCCGTGAGCGCACCCGGGGGAGGGCGAACTTGTGCCGGAGACAGCGGGTGCAGGGAAAGGTTCTTTACTCTCACCGGATAGAATGGTGCCCCCGGGTGAATAGATGCCTGTGCGGTGCAGATTCGGCGAGTGCGAGTACTACGACGGCGAACGGAACTACTGCACGTATATCGATCTGCCTGTCGACCATACTGCTGATCTGTCCGCGAGCCACGAACACGGGGTTTCGCCTGCTGGAGCGTATTGCGGTCGCACCGCATGGAGCGGAGAGTGACTGCAGTGCCCGACGCGGTTCATCTCCCGTTGCGGTTCAGCGGCCTGATTGCGTTCAGGAGATCTCCGCTGTAGAGGCGGTAGAGATCGTCCGCAAACCTCCCCAGCTGCGGGATGATGATGAAGAGCCCGTAGGCGATGCCGATCAGCAGCGCGAGGGCAGCGAGTTCGCACACGACGTTGTGCGCCCAGAAGAAGCTCTCGTATCCGTATTCCCCGTTCCCGGCGATCTCCGGCAGGTAGGGGAACCACTGTTCGGTGTACGCCATGATCACGAAGGCGTTGCGGAGGATGTTCAGGAGGTAGATCGTCGGGAAAACCAGTAGAAATGCGAGTATCTTCTGTCTTGCCGTCGTTTTGACGCTGCTCGCCACGCCCAGCATGATGGCGATGCTCTGGATGCCGGTGCAGGCGAGGATGATCTCCGTCTGGAAGCCGTTCCTGGCGAGCATGTTCCATGCCTGGTGCGTGACCGGGTACCCCAGTATCGTCAGCATCCACGACGTCTGCCCCACCACGACGGCGATCAACCATTCCCCGATCGGCTGGATGTACGCGAACGGGGCATAGATCAGGAACGCCACCGCAGCTGCAGTGGAGAGCTGCATCGTGTGCTGGTCTTCCCTGATGAGGTGCCGTATGGTGACGTAGAGGAAGGGGATGGAGAGGATGGCGATGGTGGGGTACATGAAGTTGTTCAGGGCGACGTATTCGGGAAGTCCTGTGAACAGGTACCCCGTGATGCCCAGCCATCCGACGATGGCGAAGTACTTCCTGAACCTGCCGGGAATAAGAAATATAAGGAAGCAGACGCAGGAGATAAGCACCAGGTAATCTTTCATCATTATATCATCTCCATGGCAGACGACAAAACATTTGTGACGCACCGCCTATCACGCATCTTGTCCGGCCTCATCCTAGGGTTTAATCTTGACTGCCGTCATACCATCTCTGAATGATGTTCTGTCCGCAGTGCAAGAGTCTGATGATAGCGTCCGGCGGTCAGCTGAAGTGCCGGAGGTGCGGCTATATCAGGGAAATTGAGGATGGTAAACGGTTAAAAAGGACAAAAAGGCGCCTGGAGAAGGAGATAACCATTGTTGAGGGAGAGGAGAAGGCAACGACGCTGCCGACGACCACCGTCAAATGCCCCGAATGCGAGTGTACGACGGCCTACTGGTGGCTGCGGCAGCTGCGTGCAGCCGACGAGAGCGAAGTTCGATTCTTCCGCTGCACCGCGTGCGGCAAAACCTGGCGGGAATACGACTGACCGCACCGCACCGGTCGGCACCCGCTGTTTCGTTCCCCGTGCCACCCCGGCGCTGACGGGGTTCTGTGCACACCTCTTCTCATGTGAACGTGCTTTTTGAGGGCGTATCGTTACCGGGTTCACGTGATGTTCCGTTCCCGTCCGCAGCACGGCGGACGCCGTGCGGGAGCGCCGGACCGCGTGGGAAGAGAGGGTGTACGCCTTCCCCCACCTCCGGCCCGCCCTCCAGCCCGCATCACGGGATCGCGTATCCCGCGGCCGATCTACAGAATGTCGATATGCAGCCGTCGCGGGTGGAGTCCGTCCGAAGACTGCGAGCACATCCCAGAAACGCCCGTGAGGCCGTGCCGGCCGCAGGCCCGACCGATGGAGATCGATCATCCGGCTCTGCTCTGAAGTTTTTCCGGGAGAACTCACTCTCCGCACGCTGCCCGGATTCGCCGAGACATCTTCGGAAGCGGACCGCGGGAGGGGTCTTCTGGGTGCTCCGGTCCTGCGGACGACCGGAGCTTGAGAAAATGCGTAAGCATCTTCGAACTGTGCCTGGCGGA
>DAQY01000062.1 GCA_002503105.1 Methanomicrobiaceae archaeon UBA206 | reverse complement strand
GCTCCGGTCCTGCGGACCGTCGCAGCTCGGAACCCTCGGGGTTTCTCGAGTTTCTGCCGTTCCGTCAAGCGCACCCCCCCCCGCGGCCCGCTTCCCGGAGATGTCACAGCGGATCTCTACGTACCATGCCTGCGACGCAGGCATCACAGCTCCCGGCACTCCTCGATGAGCACGGTGAGGAACTGCAAGGCCGGTCCCGCGTCTCCCGCAGTTCGCGTACAGGCGGAGCATCGGACAGGCGCTCCCGATACCCCTTGCCGGATGATGCGTCATCGGGGATGGTGGACGGGTTGCAGGGCGTAACGTCCGGAGGGGAACACGCCCGCTCTGCCAGCGCGGGGGCGGGCACCTCATAAAAGCGCATGATTTTCCCGATTAACCGAAAATACCTGGCGTTCAGCCTTGTATCCGTGCGGGAAACTTAATATTCGAGCATCCGCACTACTATTCATGATGTTCGGGCGCTACGATTATCGATTTCAATTCGAATACGATGGGGTTTGGGCGAACGTAGAGGAGGAAAACGGCCTTCTGGTCTACCGGCGGGTGTCCGGCACAGACACCTGCCGGCGGATTCTGGCATCGGACGGAGGGACCCTCATCGTCAACCCTGTGGAGCCGCTCAACCTGCCCAAGGAGATCACCAATTACCTGGAGATCGAGTTCGATCCTATCTTCATCGAGCCCAATTCGGTGAGGAAGATCTACCTCACGTTTCCGGTGGAGATCGGCATCTTCGTCGAGACAAGGAAGGATATCGAAGTCCTCGACCTCTTCTCTCTGAGCCGCCAGAAGTACACGCTCTATGGCCCTCCGAGCGGAGGGGTCATCGCCCGATGGCATCGCAGCGAGGTCTTCTCCGGGATCCCCGACGTGGATCCGTTGCGGGAGGGGATCTTGGAACTCTCCATACGCAACACGTACCGGGAGTGGGCAGAGGTCTCCCGTGCCGTCTTTGAGAGTTACGACATGAAGATCTACTACGGCGATCTCGTGTCCATGGTGGCCCAGATGCGGATCATCAACAAATATACGGCCGAAACGGACTTTTTCGACGAGCCGTTGCTGCCCGGCATGAAGAAATCGATCGAGCTCTACGTGGCCCGGGAGATTCCCATCATCAAGAAGGGGTTCCTCATGGAGTGGGGATTGACGTGACGTGGAACGTGACCGCCGTCCTGAACATCCCCGTCGGCTACGGCGATCTGACCCTCGGGAGCGTCCTCGCGGTTGTCATCATCATCACTGTCGGCGTGGTGATCGCCAAGATCGTGTCCATGAACATCAGGAAGGCGCTTGGCGAGAAGGTCCCGAAGAACGACCGCGAGCTCCTCGCAAAGACCGTCTACTACCTCATCATCGTCGGCGCCGTCGTCGTCGCCCTGCCGTACCTGAACCTCGATCTCTCGGGCCTCCTGGTGGCCGGCGGCATCCTGGGTATCGTGATCGGTTTTGCCAGTCAGAGCGTGGTCTCCAACCTGGTCTCCGGCCTCTTCCTCATGATCGAGAGGCCGATCAAGATCGGGGACAATATCGGTGTCGAGGGGATCAACGGAAACGTCGAGGATATCCGCGTCCTCTCGACCGTCATCAAGACGTATGACGGGATCTACGTCCGGATCCCGAACGAGAGGATCTTCACGTCCAATATCACCAACTACGTCCACAACGTGGCGCGGCGGTTTTCGTATACGGTCGGCATCAGGTACCGCGACGATGCGGACAGGGCCGTCGCGATCATCAAGGACGTCATCTGGGAGCATCCCTTCGCGCTGAAGAACCCGGCGCCGTCGGTCTTCGTCGACAACCTGGGCGACAACAGCGTCAACCTCACGATCTACATCTGGGGCCCGTCGCAGAACTGGTGGGACGTCAGGACGGAGCTGCTCTGGAAGATCAAGGTGGCGCTGGAGCAGAACGGCATCGAGATCCCCTTCCCGCAGCGGACCGTCTGGTTCGCGGGCGATCCGAAGGTGCCGGTCGGCGGTGCCGGACGGCAGGAGCAGGAGCGGTGACGCCGCCCTGTTCCCGTGATCCGGATCAGACGCGATGCACGCGCCCTGCGCCGCCGGAACGAAACGCCTGCCGGTAGCGCTCCCTGAGTTCCCCGATCCGGTCGGTGCAGTGGGAGGGGGAGACGTAGTCGACCCCGGCCAGCACCTCCATGTCGTCGTCCGATACGGTATGGAACCCGCCCATCGCTCCCCGCACCGGCCCCTCCTCTGCGACCCGACGGATGATCCGGCCGATGCCGGGATGGGCGCATCCGGTCACGACGAGGAATCCCCGGGGCGTCATGACCGCCAGCGCCTGCTCCCGCGTCTGTTCGCCGAGCGGGCCGGTGGCATGGACGTCGTCTGCGACGGTGGTCCAGCAGTCGACGGTACGGGGATCGGTGTACCTCCCGATCAGGTCGAGCGTCGCTGCGGAGAAGCCGTCATGGACATACACCTCCACCGACGGGTTTGCATCGAGGAGAGCGCCGATCCCTCCGGTATGGTCCCAGTGGTCGTGGGAGAGGACCAGCCGTTCGACGTCTGCGGGCGATATACCCAGGCTCTGCATGTTGGCGAGCAGCACGTCGCCTTTGCCCCCGGTATCAAAGAGCAGGTTCGCCCCGGAGACAAAGCAGGAGAAACCCCATTCCGTGGTGAGAGCCGGGTTGTACGGGATGTTGTTGTAGATCTCGATGATCGTGCGGGCCATACACTCGCTCCCGGTGGGATCTGTGCGCCGATCCCCTTATAGTACTCGATCGGGGACGTTCCGACGCCTGGGGAAAAACGGTGGAGAGGTTCAGGCGATGATGTAGGCGACGGATATCGTGGCGGTGACGTCGATCTCGCCCGGCTCGATCGGTGTTGCCGGGACCGCCACCTTTTCCACGCCTACAAACCGGTTGTCGTACTGCACCGGCACGTAGCTGCCGCCGATGGTGGCCTCCTTCACATCCACGATGGTCTTGCCGAGTGCAGCCGCAACGGCATCGGCATCGCTCCGCGCCTGCCTAACGGCCTGCGTCAGGGCTTCAGCACGGAGCTCCCGCCCCTTCTCGTCGCTCAGTGTGAACGCGAGGTTGTTGACCCGGTTGGCACCGCTGCCGACAGCGAGATCGATGATCTCACCCGTGCGGTTCACGTCGTGCAACGTCACCATCAGGGTGTTGGTCACGCGATAGAACCTGACCTTTTCGTTCGACCACGGCATGACCCTGTCGTCTTCCGTGACCGGAATGATGTTGTAGTTGGTGGTCTTCAGGTCCTTGCCGGCAATCCCGGCGGCCTTGAGTGTGGAAACGACCGCGTCCATCCGCACCGCGTTCTCCTGCTGCGCAACCCCGACATTGACGTTCTCGGTCTCCACAGCCAGCGAGATGATCGCCTGGTCGGGGGTTGCGGTCACCTTGCCGGTCCCTGACGCATAGATGAGTTTCGTCTTGTCGTCGCAGTTCTCTGTCTGAGCGGCGGCGTTTCCGATCACCGCCGCACAGAGAACCAGCAGCACGATCCCCAGAGTTGCAAACGTGCTCCGCATGCTGATCTGTTGCTTTGAGGAAGGTAAATACCTTCCTTTTTACTTCGGAAAAATTCGCAGTTTTAATCGGTCGATTCGGCGAAACGGCTTTTCTCCGGGATTAAAAGGTGCCGTCACCTCTGTCTCTTCCGCGGCGCCCAGCCCGCGCTCCGACGAGGCGGGCGATGAGCACCGCGATGTAGAGCACGCCGCTCACCGCTTCGAGCAGGGCGAGCGACCGTGCCTGCGCCGTCACCGGCGTGATATCTCCGTATCCCGGCGTGGCCAGGGTGACGAAGCTGTAGTAGAGGAGATCGGGGAAGGGTGAAGACGCTGTCCGGGTTGTGCACCGCTGCGGCGTAGAAGGAGCCCGGGTGGATGCTCTCGACGAACGCGTACGCGGTCGTCCACGCGATGCCGAAGAACTCATCCCAAAATTGCC
>DAQY01000006.1 GCA_002503105.1 Methanomicrobiaceae archaeon UBA206 | reverse complement strand
CCAGCGGAGGTTCATCGAGTTCCCCTGGGCGTACTACGACGTCGGCGTAAAGGTTCCGACCGCCGGCGGTCCTGCACTGCGGTTCTTCGGCAGACGCCTCATCTGCAGGGGATTGATGCAGAGCCTGCAGCGGGGCCATACGATCGTCTATTTCCACCCGCTCGACCTTTCAGACGAAAAGTTCCCGAACGTCGGGAACGGCCGGCCGTGTTACTGGCTGATCAAGGGAAGCGCCGTTGAAGAGAAGCTGAGATGGATCCTCGGCTACTTCCGGGCTAAAGGTGTGACGCTGTCCAGCATCGGCGACATCGTGGAGAGCTGGTTATGAAGATGGATCTGCACATTCATTCGAAACATTCGCACGATTCCGGTTCGGATCCCCGGAAGGTGCTGAAAGTTGCACGGCGAAAGGAGCTGGACGCGATCGCGCTGACCGACCACAATACGATGGCGGCCTACGAGCACCTCCCGCACCCTTCGCGGACGATCGGTATCGTGCTTGTTCGGGGAATGGAGGTCGCCACAGAGTGCGGCGACGTCATCGGTCTGTTCCTGACAGAAGAGGTGCAGTCCCGGCAGTTTCGCACGGTCGTCGACGAAATCCGGGATCAGGGCGGTCTCGTGGTCCTGCCGCATCCCTGCAGAAGATCCTGCGATCCGCGGGGCCTGCTGCATACCGTGGATCTGATCGAGGTGATCAATGCACGCTCGAGAGACGGGGAGAACGCCGAAGCGTGGAAGATGAGCCGGGAGTTTCGGATCCCGCCCGTCACGGGGAGCGATGCGCACACGTACTTCGAGATCGGGAGGGTGGTCACCGAATTCGACGGATACGCAGACGATCCGGACGACCTGAAGACCCTCATCGCGGACGGTCCCCGGTGGTGTTCGGGGAAGTGCATGCCGTACCTGCTCTCTCACGGCATCACCTTCGTCACCGCGAAGATGAAGAGAATGGTGAAATAATGCGGGTATTCGTTGCGGACGGGGTGGAACGGTCGAGTCTGGCGATCGCACGGTCGCTCGGCAGGAAGGGGATCGAGGTTCACTGCGGAGAGAGTTTCCCCTTCTCCACGACCGCCCTCTCGAAGTACTGCAGCAGGAGCGTCGTCTATCCGGACCCGCAGACCGACTGCGTCTCATTCATCGATGCACTGGAGGATATCCTGAAGGGCGGGGGTTACGACGTGCTCTACGCCTCGAGAGAGGTGACGACGATACCGATCGCCTACCACAAGAAGCGGCTGGAGCGCTACGTCCGTGTTCCGTATCCGGACTACGAGACGATCCTGATGACCCACGACAAGGCGAGGACCTTCAAGTTCGCGATCGGGCACGGGATTCCTGCTCCGAAGACGGAGTTCCTCGACGACCTCGAGGAGCTGGAGGAGACCGCCGGAGCGATCGAGTATCCGGTCGTCGTCAAACCGCGATACAAGACGTGGTGGATTCGCGGAAAGCCCGTGATGCTGAAGGTGACGGCAAAGAATTACGTGAACTCCCCTCACGAACTGATCGCGGTCGCCTCCGAGATTCTGCAGAAGAGCGGCAAAATGCCGTTGATTCAGGAGTATATTCCGGGAAAGGGGTACGGCGTGGAAGTGCTGATGAACAGCGGCAGCGTGCGGGCGCTCTTCATGCACAGGCGTATCAGAGAGTATCCGATTACGGGAGGGGCGAGCTGCCTGAGAGAGAGCATCTACGATGAGCGGTTGAAACGTGCAGCGCTCGATCTGATGGAGGGGCTGGGCTGGCACGGCGTGGCCATGGTCGAGTTCAAGATCGACGAGCGATGCGGCGAACCGAGACTCATGGAGGTCAACGGCAGGTTCTGGGGATCGCTTCCCCTCGCGGTCGCGGTGGGGATGGATTTTCCGTACCTGCTCCACAGGATGGTGACGGAGGGAGACGTCGACCCGGTCCTTGACTATCCGACCGGCATCCGGTGCCGGTGGCTCATTCCCGGTGACATCCTCTGGTTCATGGCATCTCTGCGGAACGGGGTAGATATCCGGAGCGTCGTACGGGATTTCTTCCGGTTCGGTGGGACGCACTATGATATTCTATCACGGGAAGACGTCATGCCGGCCGTCGGAGCACTGGTGGGGGTCGCGCACCAGGTGAAGGACGTCGCTACGGGGCGGAGGGACGTGACGGGGGAGCTTCTGCGATGAAGGGAGATAGAGACTTCACGATGGAGAAGTACGAAGACCTCTGCGGGGCCATCCTGGACGAGGGGTACGCGATCTATACCGTCCTCGGCTATCTGCACGACCGGCCGAAAGGGCGTTTTGTCGTTCTGCGGCACGACATCGACATCCCGCCGCTCGCCCGTCCGCTGACTATGGCCAGGCTCGAGGACGACCTCGGGATTCGGTCCACGTACTATGTCCGGTTCGTCGGAGGCGTCTTCAAGCGGAACGTGATCAGGGATATATACAACCTCGGGCATGAGGTCGGGTACCACTACGAAGTGCTGAGCAAGGCATGCGGCGACTATGAACGGGCGATCGAACTCTTCGAGCACGAGTTGCAGGAGTTCAACAGCATCTGCGACGTAAAGACCATCTGCATGCACGGGAGTCCCGCCTCGAAGTACGACAACCGCACCCTGTGGGGGGTGTACGACTTCACGGATTTCGGGATAGAAGGGGAGGCGTACCTCTCCGTCCGCGGCGTTCACTACTTCTCTGACACCGGCCGGAGCTGGAGCTGGAAGAACAAGGTGCGGGACGCGATGCCCGGCATGAACCCCGCGGTCTGCCTGGATACGACCGACGACCTGATCGCGTATATCAGAGAGCGCGGCAGCGACACCCTGTACCTGACCGTGCACCCCGATCGATGGGCGCTCAGCAACGTGGGATGGGCGTGCACGTACCTGAAAGACTGTGCGTATAATGCGGGGAAACGCATCCTGGCGACGGTGAGAGGCTGATGGAGATCATCCGGCACTGTACCGAAGCCGGGTGGAAGCGGTTTCTTGCCACCTGTGCGAACGCGACCATCTGGCATACGCCTGAATGGAAGACGTTCCTGGAGAGGACGTTCGACTACGTTCCGTGCTACCTCTTCGTGCAGGACGACTGCGGAGACGTGATCGGATTGCTGCCGCTCTTTCAGGTCAGGAGCAGGCTGACCGGGAACAGGTTCTGCGCCGCTCCGTTTGCACCCGTCTGCGCCCCCCTGGGAACTGCAGGTGCCGTTCAGCTCCTGCTTGAGGAGGCCGTACGCGACTTTCACGAATCTGCCGCACGGTTCATGGAGATCAGGGACTATACGCCCATCGATAACTTCCACTGTCGGAGCGAATTCCACACCTTCTGGCTGGATCTCTCTCCGGCTCTGGAGGAGATCTGGGCGAGGTTCGGGAGGGACGTCAGGCGCGGGATTACGAAGTCGAAGAATGCAGGTGTCCGGGTCTCCACCACGAGAGACCGGGAGGATCTGAAGGCCTACTACGACCTCAACTGCATCACAAAGAGGAAACTGGGGGTGCCCGCCCATCCGTGGGAGTTTTTCAGGAACCTCTTCGACAGTTTCGGGCAGGATTCCTGCCTGTACGTCGCCCGGTACAGGGGAGAACCGATCGGCGGCATGGTTGTCCAGTTCTTCCGGGACATCGCGTATGCGGGATATTCCGGATCGAATCCGCAGTACTACAGGCTGTTCACCGACAACGCCATCAACTGGAAGATCATCGAGGATGTTCATCGGCGGGGGTACCGGCGTTACGATCTGGGCAGGGCGAACGTCAACAGTAAGGGGCTCATAAACTTCAAGCGGCGCTGGAAGGCGCTGGAAAAGAAGACCTGCTATAACTACTATCCGCACTACAGGCCGTCCATGGCCAACAACAGGGACAATATCAGGTACAGGCTGACCACCGGGGTGGTCCGGCGCATGCCGATGCCGCTGTACCGCGGGTTCAGCAGGGCGGTCTTCGGAAGTCTCGGGTAGGCGGGGGGAAGAGCGGTATGAATGTGTATGACCTGATGAACGAGACCGCCATGGGAAGCTACCTGACCCGGAGGGAGTGGGGGTTCATCGACGGCTTCCTGAACGATCATGCGGTCGGCCTCTGCCTGGATCTCGCGTGCGGAACAGGAAGAATCAGCATCCCTGTCGTGCAGCGGGGAATAAACATCGTGTCGGTCGATTATGATCTTGAAGCCCTGAGAGTGCTGGAGCAGAAGCAGAACGGATCGCTGGAGGTCGTCAGAGGCGATGGGACGTCCCTGCCGTTCAGGCGGTCGGTCTTCGACTGCGTGATCTGCATCCAGGCGATGGGAAACATCGATCCGGAGCTGTTTATAAGAGAATGCAGCCGCGTACTGAAGAGAGGCGGGTATCTGCTCTTCAACATCTCCAATAAACGGAGCTACAAATGCGTCATCCACAGGGTATTGAGCCGGCACCGGATCTTTTACCGGTTCACGTTCGAGGACGTCAGGCGGTGCCTCGAGGACGAAGGGTTCACCGTCGTCGATTCCAGGGGATATAACTGGTTGCCCCACCAGCGGAAGTCCGACAGCACCCTGATCCCGTATTTCGCGCGTCTGGAGGAGATCCTGGGACTGGAACGGTTACCCGCGGTCAGCCCTCATCTCTTCATCATCGCGAAAAAGAGCGGTGTGGCGCCATGAGGATAGTCGTCGACATCGGCCATCCCGCGCAGGTCCACTACTTCAAGCACTTCATCAGGGTGATGAGAGAGCGGGGCCACGACGTACTCGTAACGGCAAACGAGAAGGACCTGTCGTTCCGGCTGCTGCAGATCTACGGGTTCGACTACATCCCTCTCGGAACCTACGGCTCTTCTCTCCCCCGGAAGGTGCTCACCATGCCGGTGATCGACGCGAAGATGTACCGGGCGGTGAAACGGTTCAAACCAGACATCTTCGTCTCGACCGGCTCGATCCGGGCCGCTCATGTCGCGAAAATGCTGTGCAGGCCCAGTGTCGTGTTCGACGATGACGAACACACGTTCCCGTACTACTATCCTTTCGTCGATGCTGTGTGCGGGTTGTCTGGATTCCGGAGGCAGGGGAGCAAAATCGTTCCGATCAACGGCTATAAGGAACTGGCGTACCTGCATCCGAACTGGTTCACGCCGGATCCGGATCCCTTCGGGCACCTCGGGGTTTCGGGTTGCGAGGACTACGCCGTGCTTCGGTTCGTCGCATGGAACTCGTTTCACGACGTCGGGAAACGGGGAGTCGGCTCCGCGCCGATGAAGCGCCTGGTCGAAGCGCTGGAAGAGCATGCGACGGTCTTCATCTCCTCCGAGCTGCCGCTGCCGGACGGGTTCGAGCGGTACCGGCTGACCGCATCGCCCGAGCATATCCACACGATCCTGTACCACGCCCGGCTGAGCTTCTGCGAATCAGGAACGATGACCACCGAATCGGCGCTGCTGGGGACCCCCGCCGTTCGGTGCAGCGCGTACGTGGGGGACGGCGATCTGGGGCACTTCATCGAGCTCGAGCGGACGTACCGGCTGATCTTCAATTACCGGGACGCAGAGCCCGCACTGGAGCAGGCTCTCGAACTGCTGCAGAGCCGCCGCCCGAAGGAAGAGTGGCTGCAGAAGAGGGATCGGGTGCTCCGGGACAAGATCGACGTGACGAAGTTCATGATCTGGTTCGTCGAGACCTATCCTGACAGTTTCTCGGAGATGAAGGAGCACCCGGAGGCCCAGTTCCGTTTCAGGTAGCCCTTGCCCGGATGTACGGGAATACGCAGGCCTGCTGCCGCCCGATCAGCCGAAGATCTCCGAGAACCACTCGATCACGTCGTTGATGACCCTCCGGACGGGATTTTCTTCGTACGGTCCGGGCGCTTCCGGCACGCCGGGTGCGGACTGCGTCACGAGAATGGTCGCGTCCCCCTCGTCGACATCGAACGACAGGAGCCCTGTTTCTTCGTCGTACGAGTACTGGCGATCGGAGAGGGGAACGCCGTTTACCTCGACCGTTTCGGGGTAGTTGCAGAGTATGGAGACTTTTGTTCTCTGCTGCCCCTGGATCACGCCTTTGAGTTCGCTGTCCGAATACTCGATGGCCATCGTCGATGCGGCTGCGGATCGGTAGAACTGCATGCCGTCCACCGTGACGGACCTGCCGTCGTGCATCGCTATTTTGCGTATTGCGGCGGACTCGCCGCTCACGAAGCATGTCTCTCCGTCCGATCGAATCCCTCCGGCGTCTATCCCGTTGCCCGAAGTGCCAAAGAGTATCCGGTCAGGGCCGTCGGCGCGTTCGACCGTAACACCGACCGCGCCGCTTCCTTCGATCATGGTGACGGGCGGCGGCACCTCTCCGCTCCGCACCGGATAGAGCACGGTGAGGAACCTTTCTGATGACGAAAGCGGCGACGGCCACAGCTTGAGGTAGGATGTCTCCTGGTCCCCGCCGTCCAGCTTCACGGGCCGCCCCGGAAGGACGGTTGATTCGAACGCGGCGGGACTGAGCACCTTGACATGGAGCTGCACGTCGTTCCGCGTAATGAGGACGGTGTCACCCTCTACGCGGATGCTGTCCCTCCCCAGAGCGTGCAGCAGGTAATCGAACTCCACATCCCCGATGGCGGACTCGAGGCGGTCGAATATGACGAAGTAGTCGGGTTTGACGAAGACGACGTTCCGCTCGAACTCCTTGAGCTTGCCCTTGTAGGCAGGGGCGGCCGATCCGGTCACCGCGTCGTAGAAGTCCGTGGTGACGAACTCCGTGATCTCGCCTTCCGGCGTCCCGCCGGGATCG
>DAQY01000097.1 GCA_002503105.1 Methanomicrobiaceae archaeon UBA206 | reverse complement strand
GCGCAGATCCACATAGATCCTCGAATGTCGGGCAATTTCGAGGTGAGTTCCACAATTACTTAAAAATTTTTGTCGTGGAGGTCGTCCCGGAACTTCTGTGATGTCAGGAGTTCCGGCTGATCTCCAGGAGGGAGAACCTGATTTTTAGAGGGCGGAGGGCAGCCTGTCTCAGGCGGTCAGCAGAGATCGAGATGCCGTTTCCACATCCGGCACGCCGCCCCCCTCCCCCGCCGCTCATGGACGGCGAAGTAGATCTCCTCGAGCGTTATACTCGCGGGGATCGACCCTCACGATCGCCCCTCCGTTTCTGACCGCCAACGAGACCACCTCCGGCACCAGCCGCCTCCGATCGATCCGGAGCACGAAGCACGTTCGATCCCGGTCGAGCACAGATACCCCCGGAATCGCCGCGATCTGCCGGTACGCCGCCTCTAGCGGCGGAGTGGGGAACTCGATATACACCGGCGTCGTCTGCCAGAGCTGCTCTGACAGCTCCCGGGATGCTGCCGGTGGCGAGGATCCGCCCCTGATTGAGCATGGCGACGCGGTCGCAGAGGATCTGGGCCTCATGCAGGTTGTGGGTGCAGAGGAAAGACGGTTCGCCCGCCGGTACCGGCAAGCTCCTGGATCAGGGCGTGCACCTGCCGGGACGCCTCGGGGTCGAGCCCGGCCGTGGGTTCGTCCAGGAAGAGGACCGGGAGTTCGTGTATCAGCGCCCTGGCCAGCGCCAGCCGCTGCTTCATGCCCTTGGAGAATCTGCCGACCGGCTCGTCGGGCCCGGCCGCCCAGCAAGAAGAACCGGAGCACCCGCGCCGTTCGCCCTGCGATCTCCGCATCCGGCACGCCGTATATCGTCGCATAGAACGTGAGGTTCTGACGCGCACTGAGTCGCTCGTAGTGCGCTGGCGCTCCGGTGAGCACGCCGGTCATCATCCGCACCGTCTCCCCGTCGGTCACGACGTTCTTCCCGAATATCCGCGCCGATCCTGCGGTGGGGGTCAGCACCCCGTTCTGGAGGCGGGTGAGGGTGGTCTTTCCGGCACCGTTCGGTCCCAGCACCCCGAATACCTCACCTCCCCACTGCAAGGTCTATTCCGTCGACTGCGGTCAGGTCCGCGAAGGTCCGGGTCAGCCGTTTCAGATGCCGGCGATCGTGCTGCGGTACCTCACCGGCGCGAATGGACAGCGACTGCCGGAGGTTGGCTGCCGCAGGGAGAAGAATCGATGCCCGCCGGTATCGTGCCGTCACACGCTTTCAGCGGGCGGGGCCGCTTCCTCTCCTCCTTCCTCGGGCAGTACGATCCAGGCGAGGATGTACGCCAGTATACCCGGGACGAATCCCGTCAGGGCGGCCCCGACGATCCAGATCAGGCGTACGACGTTGGGATCGACGTTCAGGTACTCGCCGATCCCGCCGCACACCCCGGCGATCCACCTGTCAGTTCTGGAACGAACCAGTCTCTTCATGGCAACTAACCCGGTTCGTAGAATCACCGGGGTGGGTAATAGATGTTTCCCCGGCAGCGAGACCCGTCGGTGACGGTGGCGGGGGATGCCGCCTCTACCGCACTTCCCGGTGACGGATGGACGGCGTCTCCACCGTCCGTCCGCCATACCGAATGGCCGCTCCGTTCAGATCTTGGGCAGGTGCAGGTCCTCTCTCCTGCTCAGCTCCTGCTCACCGAGCACCGCGACGATCTCCCGCATGTCCGGTACAGCATGAGTATCATACGTCCTGGTGAAGATGACGTGCTGAAATTCGTCGACCACGATGTTCGATCTCCGCGCAACACCCTTCAGTCCGTCGAACACTCCGTACGCCTGCGCCACATCTCCGTGCGGCCAGAAATCGGCGAGCAGACGGGTCTTCTGGATCCCGATCCCCTCGGCCCACGCACTCTTGCATGGCACGGAATCGACGCTGATACCGACGGCAACCGCATCGAGCGATTCGAATACCTGCCAGTTCTCTTCGAGCGCCCGCATCTGCTCAGTGCAGACGCCCGTCCATGCGAGCGGATGAAACGAGAGGATCACGCGCTTCCCACGCATATCCGACAGCCTGAACTCGTTCCCGCGGTGGTCAAAAACCGAAAAGTCCGGAGCCCATTCGCCAATCTCCACCATTCCGGTTCACCTGATGGGCCTCATGCCGGATGGGAGATAAGCGTTTCGTGGGGCCCTCATGCACCGTACAGGCGGTGCCGGGAGACATGCCGGTTCCACCGCATGGAGGGTGGTGGGCGGCAGCGATTCCGTTCCCACGCCTGTTCGTTGCCGACCGCTCCGCGGCAAACCCCAAAACCTCTCGATCTGCCTGTCCGTCATGTGACGCGCACCTTCAGCCGCGATCCCACGCGCCTGAACGCCTCGACCCAGGCTCTGGCTGCCGCATCCCCCGCTGCAGCCTTTCTGTGCTTCTTCCGGTACAGGCCTCTCATGGCAATCAGGATATTCTGGCTCTCCCACAGGTCAAGGCTCAGTGCGAGAGCGTCCTGCAGCCCAACGATCGCCTCGACCCTCTTCAGGAGGCTGATATTGTCGGGGTCTTTCGCGAACGCCGCCATGAGTGCGGTGATCCGTCGGCTGGCTGCAGCGTTCAGTGCGGGCAGATCCGGTTCGATCTGGGCCGCCTTGAACGCCGAAGCCTTCGCCCGGATCAGATCGGGGTCCAGCTCGCCCTCCTCAAGCATCGAGAGGAGGGCGAAGTTCCAGGCAAATGACCGGAGATCCGCGAGAAACTTGGGCGGATCGACGCGCATCTCTGCGAATGCGTGCAGCACCGGGATCTGATCCCGATACACGCGACAGAGGGTGGATTGCAGTTCCGCCACTCTTGCGGCGGTGATCCGGGCGAGCATCCACCTCCGCTCATCGGCGGAGAGGTCCGCCTCCGTGTACACGCGCCCGGCGAAGTGCCGGGAGAATATCCTCCTCAGGCCGTTCAGGTCGTCCATGCCGTCCAGGAGGACGTCCCGGATATCGCGGCACATGGCACGGAGGGCGTCGTCGCCCGCGTGCTCCCGCACGCCCGCGATGACCCGGTCGACGCCGTACTGCAGCACTGCAAAATCCAGGGAGGAGCCGTCCCACGTCTCGCGTGACCGGACCTGCAGCATCCCGGCGATGCCGTGCCGCCGTACCCCGTCGATCCTCTCGAAGACCGTGCCGCCGATGGCGTGGCATCCCGTCTCCGTCGCCTCGAGCGATCCTGTGAAGACCGCCTGTACGGCGGCGTGCGCTCCCACTCTCATCATATCCATGACGGCGGGACGGACCTCTGCTGCGTAGACGTCCGCTCCGCTCCGGTATTCCTGAATGTTGCTCGGCGCCCGCCTGAGCGCCTCGATGCATTTCGGCTCGAAATCGCTGCCGGAGATCTCCTGCGCCAGCTGCATGGCCCGGGCCGCATGCCGCATCACCTGGACGCTCCCGAGATCCGAGATCTCGTCGAAGAACCATCCGCAGCTCGTCTGCATCAGCATGGCGTGCCGCTGCATCTCCAGGAGTTTGAGGACCCGGATGTCCTCTTCGTCGGAGAGATCCCGCACGGCGTTCCGCAGCAGAAATCGGCGAACGTTCCCGGCAGACCAGCCGAGCACCGCCTCGATGTAGTCGTCCCGCACCTGCCACGGGTCGTGCACGAAGGCGGAGATGGCCTGCTCGTACAGCGGGGCGAGCACGTCCCTGAGCCCATCGATCGCGTCCCTGAGCGGCCGGCGCCATTCCTGCGTCCATCCCGGGCGCCCGCCGATGCTGCACCCGCAGTTGCTCCGCCACCGCTCGACCCCGTGCGCACAGCTCCAGGAGGTGTTCTCCCGGATCTCCACCTCATGGATCGACGGGTGCCGCGCCAGGTACTCGCCATATATCGTGAGCCTGGCTCCGGCGCCGGATTCGATGCTGCGGATGCAGTAGGCCAGGGCCATCTCCCCGAACCGGCGGTGGTGCCCGTAGGTCTCGCCGTCCGTCGCGATGTGCACGAGCTGATCCCGCATATCGCCGGTCGAGAACGCGCCGAGCAGCCGATCTGCAAACCGCCGCCCGTCCTCAAGCAGGTTCCCGAATGCGACCTCGTGAGAGATCGAAGTGTCGAAGAAGAAGATGCTGATCGTCCGTCCCGATGGGAGACGGCAGAGGTACGGCCTGGTCGTATCGATGCTGTTGTGGTTCGCCTCTCTCCACTCGCCGTCGGGTGCACGCACCCGGCCGGCCTGGTGCGGTGCAAGGAGGGTGAACCGGATCCCCTGTTCGGCCATGATGTCCAGCGATTCGAGGTCGACCGCTGTTTCGGGGAGCCACATCCCCTCTGGCCTTCGCCTGAAGCGGGATTCAAAGTCCCGAATACCCCAGACGACCTGCGTCCGCTTGTCCCGCGTCGTCGCGAGGGGCATGATGAGGTGGTTGTACGCCTGGGCGATGGCCGATCCGTGCCCCGAGAACCTCTGCTGCGCCTCGGCGTCGGCCTCGATGATCGCCCGGTAGACGTCGGGTCTGTGCCGTTCCAGCCAGGAAAGGAGCGTCGGGCCGGCGCTGAAGCTGATGCGCGCGTATATGTTGAGAACCTCGGCGATCAGGTCCTTCTTGCCGATGATGCGGGCTCTGGTGTTCGGCGCATAGCACTCGGACGTGATACGCTCGTTCCAGTCATGGAACGGGCGAGCCGACTCCTGGAACTCGACCTCGCAGAGCCAGGGGTTCTCCCGCGGCGGCTGGTAGAAATGCCCGTGGATACAGACGGCATGGTCCATGCACTATCTCTCCCGGTCGTGTTTGAATATCAGGACCGAGAGCGGGGGGAGGGTCAGCGAGAGCGAGTACGGCCGCCCATGGCAGAGGACGGGGTCCGCATCCACGCCTCCCAGATTTCCGCAGCCGCTCCCGCCGTACTCGACGGCGTCGCTGTTCAGCACTTCCCGCCAGCGCCCCCCAGCCGGCGCTCCGATCCGGTATCTGTACCGTGGAACCGGTGTGCAGTTGCAGATGATGAGGAGGGCGTCCTCATCCGATCTGCCTCTCCTGAGATAACTGATGATGCTCTTCTCCACGTCGGCGCAGTCGATCCATTCGTGCCCTCCGGGCTCGAAGTCGAGCTCGTGGAGTGCGGGCTCCCTCCGGTACAGGCGGTTCAGGTCGGCCACCCACTGCCTGATCTCCCGATGCGGCCGGTAGCGGAGGAGACGCCATTCCAGGCCCGCATCGTGGCTCCATTCCGACCACTGCCCGAACTCGTCGCCCATGAAGAGCAGCTTCTTGCCCGGATGCGTGAACATGTAGCCGTAGAGGAGACGGAGATTGGCACGCTTCTGCCACTCGTCGCCGGGCATCTTGCCGATGAGGGAGCTCTTCCCGTGCACGACCTCGTCATGCGACAGAGGGAGGATGAAGTGTTCTGAAAAGGCGTACCAGATGCTGAAGGTGAGGTTCGCGTGATGGTACTTGCGGAAGATCGGGTCCTGCGAGAGGTAGTCGAGGACGTCATGCATCCAGCCCATGTTCCACTTCATATCGAACCCGAGCCCCCCGGTCGCGGTCGGGGCGGTCACACCATGCCACGCAGTCGCCTCTTCAGCGACGAGGAGGACGTCGGGATGGTGTGCATGGACCGTCTCATTTAACCGGCGGAGGAACCCGATCGCGTCCAGATTCTCCCTCCCGCCGCGCTCGTTCGGAACCCACTCCCCACCCCTGCGTGCATGGTCGAGGTAGAGCATGGAGGAGACGGCGTCCACCCGGAGCCCGTCGGCATGATACCGGTCCAGCCAGAAGAGGGCGCTGCTGAGCAGGAACGAGCGCACCTCGTGTCTGCCGTGATTGAAGATGTAGCTCTTCCACTCGGGGTGGTAGCGCTGTATGGGGTGGGCATGCTCGTAGAGGTGGGTTCCGTCGAAATAGGAGAGGCCGTATCCGTCCGACGGGAAGTGGGAGGGAACCCAGTCGAGGATCACGCCGATCTCGTGCCGATGCAGGTGGTCGATCAGGTCCATGAAGTCCTGCGGGGTGCCGTACCTGCTCGTCGGGGCGAAGTAGCCGATGGTCTGGTAGCCCCAGGAGGCGTAGAGCGGGTGCTCCATCACGGGGAGGAACTCCACGTGGGTGAATCCCATATCCTGCACGTAGTCCGCAAGTTCGGGTCCGAGTTCCCGATAGCTGAGCGATCTGTTCTCCTCGTCCGGCACTTTCCGCCATGATCCCGGATGGACTTCGTAGATGGAGATCGGCGCTTCGGGGCTGTTTGCCGTGCAGCGGGACCGCAGCCACGATCGATCCCTCCACGCGTACGTCGTGTCCCAGACGATCGAGGCTGTTTTCGGCGGGATCTCCCAAAAAAAGGCGAAGGGGTCTCCTTTTTCGACGCGGTAGCCGTGGTATCGGGAGGCGATGCGGTACTTGTAGAGGGTGCCGTGGCCGACATCGGGCACGAACCCCTCCCAGATACCGGAATCGTCCGGGCGAAGGGAGAGTGGGTGCGTTTCGGCGTTCCAGCCGTTGAAATCACCGATTACCGACACGGCCGCCGCGTTCGGCGCCCAGACAGCGAAATGCGTGCCAGAAACGCCGTCAACGGTCCGTGGATGGGATCCCAGTTTCTCGTACAGCCGCACATGATTCCCCTGCTTCAGGAGATAGACGTCGTAGTCCGTGAGGAGACCTGCGACCTGCGCGCCGTGAAGCTCCTCCCACTGGCGGTCCCGGAGACCGGCTGGCCGCCGTTTATGGATGTGCGTCATCGATGAGGCTCCTGTATACACCGAGCATCCTCTCTGTCACCAGGTCCCAGTTATACTTTGCAGCGACCTTCTTCCGCCCCGCCCGGCCGAGGGACCGGATGTACGCCGGATCGTCGATGACGTGGCATACCCCCCAGGCGATCGCATCCGGACGGACGGGCACCTTGATGCCGTCCACGTGGTTCTCGATGTTCTCCGCCAGGCCGCCGACGTCGGTCGCGACCACGCAGCGCTCGGCGCTCCACGCCTCGGTGAGGACCAGCCCGAACGGTTCGTTCCGGCTGGGGATGACGACCAGATCGCAGGCATTCAGCAGGCGTATATACTCGGCGTCGGAGACGTACCCCAGGAACCGGACGGGAAGGTGCTGCGCTATCCCTTCCAGGTAGCCGCGCATGTCGCCGTCACCGGCGATGAGGAACTGTGCGTCCCACCGCGCGCTTACGATGTCGGGAACGGCCTGTATCAGGATATCCGGCCCCTTCTGGTAGGCGAGCCTTCCGACGAAGAGGACGACGGGGGCAAGGGGATGAATCCCGTAGGTCTCCTTGACCGGCCCGGGATCGATCTCTGCTCTGTAGCGGTCCGGATCGATCCCGTTCGGAACGACCGTAATCTTCCACTCGGGGACGTTGTACAGCCACATGATCTCAGTCTTTATCGTGTTTGAGACTGCAGTCACCTTCTTTGCGATGTATCCGCCGTACCATTCTTTCCCGGATACCTCCTGGAACTCCCACCAACCGCCGAAATTGCCTCCATTCCGCCCGTACTCGGTGGAGTGGTACGACAGCACGGTGTTCCGGTTGCGGAGCAGGTGCATCGCCTCCACGAGGTGCCAGTCGTGGAAGTGAAGTATGTCGAATGGCGGCCGGTCGTGCTTCCGGAAGATGTCGACGAGCATGTGGCTCATGGTGCGGCAGTACTCGATGATGGTGCTGCCGTACGGCATGCAGCGGTGGTAGTGCACGCCGTTGATCGAGATGCTCCCGCCGTCGCCTCTCGTGAAGAAGTGGACTTCATGCTCGCGCGCGAGGCGTTCCGCCAGATGGGTGGCCGCCGGTGCGAGTCCGCCCACCCTGATCGAATGGAGCGATTCCCAGCAGAAGAAGGCTATCTTAAGCGGTTCCATAGTTTGCGAATCCCGTTGAGCACGGTCGTCCGTCAATCGGTGCGGTTCCTGCACGACGCAATCCAGATCCCCGGGAACCCGGCCGCTCCACCGTGCAAAACCGCCTCGCCCCTTGCAGTACCGGGGAGGATCGTCGGGCGGCGTATCCCACCGTCCGCTTTGGGGAAGAGAACCGGAGCACCCCTCTCCGGGAGGGGCCGGGCGTTGTCGCGACCCGTCCTGCATATGCTTCTACCGTGCGAGGATGTCGATCCCGTTCGCGCCGGGAAGACCTCAGTGCAGTGTCGCTGGAGAGGCCGCAGTGCGCGAAGGGGACCGACAGGCCATGGCAGGTGCACACGCCGTTCGGATCCAGTTCGGCGAATGCGCAACCGGCGCGGTGAAGGGGGGGCAGGGGCGGGGCGCAGCCCTGAACCCGTCCCGGGCGATATCGGGCACGATCGCCGTGGCAGACGGACAGCACTGCCTGATCGTCCGCCGCAGATCGTCTCTGTTCCTGGTGTGGAGGCACGGGTTCCGAGATCTCTCTTTTCCCCGGCCATTGCGGGCTGGAGATCCCGGTCGAGGCGATACGGGTGGTGAACTTCAGATCCGGGGTAGACCTGCGGTACAGCGGAGCGCTCGCCTGTCATTGAGTGGGGGCCTGTCATTGAGTGGGGTGTTGATGCCTCCTACATATTTAATCCCATCCACGTCGTACCTGCAGGATCCGTCTATACCAATCGTGGTACCGGCACTCTCGGTCCGCCGAGCTGCCGCGGCTTTTCTTGAGGAGGTCATCCCGAAACGCCTC
>DAQY01000033.1:20844-21767 GCA_002503105.1 Methanomicrobiaceae archaeon UBA206 | reverse complement strand
CCCTCCCCTGGCCCCACCCCCCCCATGAAGACATCCTTCACGGCCCACTGTACGGGGACATATTCTTCCAGAGCCCCCGATCTCAAAGAGTCAGGGCCAAAAAAAGGAGTGTGCTATTTCTGCCGCTTACAGCGCCTGGATCAGGGAGTTTCTGGTGACGATCCCGATCACCTTGCCCTGGTTGGTGACCGGCACGGAGCTGATGTCCTTTTTGAGCATCAGGTCGATCACGTCCGAAATCGGCGTACTCCTGTCGACCGAGATGAATGGCGTGCTCATGATGTCACGCACCAGCAGGTTGCGGATGCGGTAGTCCTGGTGCGTCCCCTCCACAATATCCTTCAGCGAGTACAGCGCCTTCGCAACGTCGGTCTCCGTCACGATACCCAGGATCTCGTCGGCATCGGCGACGATGAACCGGTCGATGTCGTCGTCGAGCATCCGGCGCCGCAGGTGCACGGCGCGTTCGTCCGCCTGGATGGTGACGATCGGCTCCATGACATCCTCCAGGGTCCCTGCTGGCCGGAGCACCTTCAGGAGATCGCCGGCGCTCACCTGGCCGATGGGCCGGTGCTCGGCATCGAGCACCACGACGAGCTTGTAGCGCTGCAGCAGCGGCACCAGGATGTTGATGCGCTCATCCGGATACACCGAGGTGTAGTCCTCTTCTACCGTGTTCGCGACGTGGATGGACGTGGCTTTCAGCGATGAGGTCTTCCTGCTGCCCAGTGCCTCGGCGATCGCCGCCCTTGAGGTGGTGCCCACGACGGTCCCGTTGTTGGTCACGATCAGCGGATCTACACCCTCATGGAGCATTTTTTCGAGCGCTTCGCTGATAAACGCGGCCTTTGCGATGGTGAGGGGTTTCGACATCACGTCTTTGACAAGTAACTGGAATTTTTCGCTCATTTTGCCACTTCCTT
>DAQY01000033.1:554-20541 GCA_002503105.1 Methanomicrobiaceae archaeon UBA206 | reverse complement strand
TCGCTCATTTTGCCACTTCCTTGATGATATCGTCTCTTTTTACGATCCCTTTGATCTCTTCGCCACCCATGACGACGAGGCTGTTGATCCGGTGTTCCAGCATGAGCCCGACCGCCTCGCTCACCGGCACATCGGGTGCGACGGTGATCACCGGCCGGCTCATGATATCTTCGGCCACGGCCGATACCTCTATCACGTACCTGAAGCGCTTCCTCCCGGCAGGCGCTGCTTTCCTGAGGTGCATGACGTCCTTGTGCGGCAGGTCCATCCGCTTGTCCAGGTACTCGTAGAAGGCGAGGTTGCTCTCGGTGATGATGCCCGCGAGGCTTCCGTTGTCGTTCACGACGACGAGCTTGCCATCCCCCCCTTTCATCGTGTCGATGATGTGATCCAGCGAGTGGTAGCGGTTGACGGTGACCGCATCCTCCATGATCTCGTCGACCCGTGCGGAGAGACCGCGTGCGCGGGCCGATCGCATCACGTCCGATTTCGTCACGATGCCGACGACCCGCCCGTCGTCCATGACCGGCAGTCCTGATATGTCGCGGTCCAGCATGATCGCCGCAATCTCACGAATGCTCGTATCGGGACCGATCGTGATCGGGTCGGGGGTCATCAGGACGCTGACCGGGATCCGGTCGATGGGGCGCCGCCGCCACATCGGTTCGCTCTGCCGGAGACGGTAGGCGATATCCTTCTTGGTGAGAATCCCCTGCAGACCGTCCCTTTCCATAACAGGGAGTCTCGATATCCGGTGCCTGAGCATGAGGTGTCGCGCGTACGCCACGTTATCCGTGGGGGCGACGACGTACACCGGCGACGACATCACATCAACGGCGCGCATGGCGATCACTCCTGTACAAACGCCTTCACGAGGTCGTACTCGGTGATGAGCCCGATGAGGTGGGAGTCCTCGATGACCGGCAGCGCACCCACGCGCCGCTGCATCATCTCGATCGCCGTGTCGTGGATGTTCTTGTCCGGGGTGGTGGTGTAGAGTTCTCCGGAGAGGAGCGTCCGCACCGGCTCTCCCATCACTTCGGCCGCGTCTCCGGTGATCAGTCGCTCGAAGGCCTGGCCCTTTCCGAGGTAACCGATGATGTCGGTCGCGGTGATGATGCCGCAGAGGACGTCGTCGGTGACGACCGGCAGCCGCCTGAAGCGGTACCTCACCATATCCCGACAGACCTTCTCGACAGGGCTGTCGGGGCGTGCGACGCGGACCGAGGTGTTCATGACGTCCTCCACGGTCAGGCGGGAGTTCTCGGTCGTCAGCACCTTCATGACGTCGCGCTCGGTCACGATCCCCTGCAGGTTGCCGTCGCCGTCGACGATGGGGATGCCGCCGACGTTCCTGTTCATGATAATATCGACCGCATCTTCGATGCTGGCGATGTCCCGGATGGTGATCACCTGCTGCGACATGATCTCGCGGAGGCTCTCGTTGATTGCGGCAAGGAAGTTGCCGCGGTGCTTCACCTGCACCAGGTTGTACTTGTCGCCGCCGCCCATGAAGTCGATGATGTCACTTGCGGTCACGATGCCCCTGAGCCGACGAGTGCCCGCATCGACGACGGGCAGGCGGCGGAACCCCTCATGCGTCATGATCTCCACCGCCTGAATGATGGGGGTGGTCGCCTGCGCCGTGATCACGTCTCTGGTGGCGATCGCCATGATCTCGCCCTTGTGGTCAGAGATCCTGGACTTGAATCCGACAGGCCCGCGATCGAGTTTGCCCGGCATCTTCAGGAGCCTGTCCGCCTGCTTTTTCGTCTGGTTGGTATTCGGGAGCCTATCCACCTCTTTTTTCTTCTTCGGATCGGTATTCTGACGCATAGTATCATTCCCTTATGGTGAGAGCATTCAAAACATCGTGCCGGTCGATGACCCCGGCGATTCTACCGTTCTGTACGACCGGGATCATGCTGATATCGTATTTTACCATCATCCGCGCTGCGTTCTCTACCAGGTCGTCGGGTGATGTGACAACGACCGGCGTCGTCATAATACGTTCGATCGTGGTGTCGGCCGCATTCTTCACTGCAGGACGTATCCGGCCAGCACGCAGGACGTCCCTGCGCGATACGATGCCGACCACCTCTTGATTCTTCTCCACCACGGGGAACGAGTTGAAGCCGCTGGCGACGATGAGGTTGTAGATATGGTGAACCCGGTCCTGCGGACTGCAGGTGGCCACGTCCCTCGACATGTGGTCCGAGACGGAGCCGTGGATCTCGTGCCTGGAGATGATGACGGGAAAGAGCTCGGAGAGGAGCACCCCTCCTCTGACCGCGCCTTCGGCGTCCACGACCGCGGCGCTGTTGGTGCGGGCCTTTCGTATGGCGAGGGCTACCTGTTCGAGGGGCGTATCCAGATGAACCGTCGCCGCCTCATCGATAAACCCCTCGATGGTGACGTTCGATCTGGTATCGGTCACCCTCAGTACGTCGGTGATATCCAGGTATCCGAGCAGATGGTTCCTCTCATCCACCACGTACAGCTCGCGAAATACGTCTTCACGAAGGATGCTTCGGGCTTTGGTGACGAATTCGTTGTGCCGCAGGATCGGGATATCGACAATCAGGTCGGAGGCGACCTTCATATGAGCTGCTCCTCCTCCCGGCATGTGGGGCAGAGCATCAGGTTATCAACCCGCCTCAGGTCGTCCGATATGTCGCCGCAGCGGTCGCAGATGCCCATTGCATACTCTTCCTCACGGTTAATCTCGATGAGATCTGCCAGAAGTTCGTTAATTTCGGCTGCGACGGTGAGGATGTCCCTGACCGTCACGATGCCGATCACCAGCTGGTTCTCGACGACAGGAAGCCGCCGCACCCGGTGCTTCACCATCATGTGTGCGGCGTCGCCGACCATCTTGTCCGCGCCGATGGTGATCAGCGGGGTGCTCATCGCATCGCTGACACGGACATTACCGGGCTTTAAATCCTTTGCAACGACCTTGCAGTTGATATCCTCCTCGGTGATGATGCCGATGGGCAGGTTGTTCTGGAGCACGATGCAGCTTCCAACCTCATCACGGCACATCGCCTGTGCAGCCCGGGCGACCGTCTCACCCACATCGATGGTGGTCGGATTGCTCCGCATCACTTCTCTGATTGGAACGCGTGTCTCGAGGTGGATGATGTCGTTCTGGTTCTTCATGAGATTCACCTCATCTGGTCGCTGTACCAGCCGATCCTCCAGGTTCACCTGTATCTTGGAGTCTTCAGTATAAAAAAATTCTCGTGATATGGGCGGATTTCCACGCCTCCGATAGGGATAAAACACCTTATATAGCATATAATTATATTTGTTTATGGGTGACACAGCTCGACTAAGTACGGTAAAAATTCTTGAACCAGAGGATGTGAAATGGCGTTCCTAGTTCGTACGAAGCGAAAGATATCACGGTTCCTCAAGGCGCTCTTCAGGAAGCAGTCCTGCCGCATCGGTATATACGGCCCTCCCAACGCGGGCAAGACGACCCTTGCCAACAGGATCGTGCGGGATTGGACCGGAGATGCGGTGGGACCGGTCAGTGAAGTACCCCACGAGACGCGCCGTGTGCGACGAAAGGAGAACATCACCATTACGGGCAACGACGGCAACACCATCACCATCGATATCGTGGACACTCCGGGCGTGACGACGAAGATCGACTACAACGATTTCATGGAGTACGGCATGGATAAGGAGGAGGCGGTCACGCGTGCCCGCGAGGCGACCGAAGGTGTTGCCGAGGCGATGCACTGGCTTCGGGAGGATATCGACGGTGTCATCTACATGCTCGACTCGACGCAGGATCCGTTCATGCAGGTGAATATCATGATGGTCGGCATCATCGAGAGCAGGAGGCTTCCCGTGATCATCGTCGCCAACAAGATCGATCTCCCCGACGCCTCGCCGCAGCGCATCAAGAGCGCGTTCCCCCAGCACCCTGTCGTCCCCATCTCAAGCCTGGAAGGTAGCAATGTGGAAGAGCTGTACGAAAAGATGACGAACTACTTTGGGTGATGGCATGATACAGGGTGTACAGATCGACCTGATATCTTCAGAGCGTCTCGAGCGGCTGACGTCGATGGAGAAGATACGCCTGATTCTTGACGATGTCATGGAGGGCAACATCGTCATCCTTGAGAAGGGCCTCGCACCGGATGAGCAGAGCAAGCTCATCGAGATAACAATGCGGGAGATCACTCCCGAAGGCTTCTCCGGCATCGAGATGGAGACATACCCTGCCAGAGAGGCAGGTGGGTTCATCGGGCGGTTTCTGGGCGGGAAGCGTACCGAAAACCGCCTGACCGTTATTGGACCCGCGAACCAGCTGAAAATGCTCAAAAAGGAGAAGGACCTCATCAGCGCGTGGGTTTCTTCAAGGTGAACCCCGATGCCTCACAAGTGTACGCGATGCGGCAGAGAGTTTGAGGACGGTTCGACGAAGATACTCAAGGGATGCCCGAGTTGTGGCGGAAAGAAGTTCCTGTATGTCAGGGAAGCGCAGCGCCACGATGACGTGCTGAAAGAGAAATCGATCGAGGAGATCGCGGAAGATACCGGACAGGAGATACTCGAGGTCGAACGAGCCCCCTCGAGAGGGGTCGAAGTCTTCGACCGCATCGAGAGCATCCGCATCCTCGGGCCAGGATCGTACGAACTCAATATCGAGAAGCTGGCGAAGACCGACGAGGTCGTGGTCCGCCTCGATCGGGAGGGGAAGTACATGGTGGACATACTCTCGATGGCACGGAAGAAGAAAGAGGAATGAACTGAACTGGCGCCCATGTGAGCGTGCTGCAAATGCTCTTTTCACCCGATTATATTTTCGGCATGGGACCAAAGGTATAAATGCAATAGCACCCATGTACGGGTGCGTACGGACGACTGCAGACATGGGCCGGCTCCAGACCCCAGCAGCCGGCACAGTCATGAGAGAGATCCTGTTCCCGACTGCGATTCATAGGGCAGCACCATCACTCTTCACCGATGCCCCGCAGCTTTCATTCCGCACCTGAGTGCCGTGCAGTGCATACATCCGGTGAATTCTTCGGAGGAAAATGATGAACCCGACATACGTTTCATCACTCGATCAGGTCGACGGAATCGGCGCAGCCGAGCGCGCCGAGCTCAAAAAGGTCACCGATCGATTCGCATTCCGTTCAAACGACTACTATCTCTCGCTGATCAACTGGCAGGACGCAGCGGATCCCATTCGCCGCCTGATCATCCCCAGTTCCGACGAGCTGGAGATGTGGGGGAGGGTGGACCCCTCGTCCGAGCGGTCCTATACGGTGGCGCCGGGGCTGCAGCACAAGTACAGGGAGACCGCACTCCTGCTGGTCAGCGACCTCTGCGGCGGTTTCTGCCGCTACTGCTTCAGAAAACGCCTATTCATAGAGGGCGGACGGGAGGTGGTGAAGGATATATCGGAGGGTCTCGATTACATCCGGAAGCACCAGGAGATCACGAACGTCCTTCTCACCGGCGGCGATCCCCTGATCCTGCCGACCGACCATCTGCGCGGCGTCATCAGCCGGATCAGGGATATCGACCACGTCCAGATCATCCGCATCGGCTCGAAGATGCTGGCGTTCAACCCATACCGGATCCTCAACGACCCGTCCGTGCTGGAGGTGATCCGGGACTACAGCACGGTGAAGAAACGGATCTATATCATGGCCCAGTTCAGCCATCCGCGCGAGCTGACCGATGCGGCTGTCGAGGCGGTCGGTCTCCTGCAGGAGGCGGGAGCGGTCATCATGAACCAGACGCCGCTGATCCGCGGCATCAACGACGACCCCGATGTGCTCGCAGATCTCTTCAGGAAGCTCTCGTTCATCGGCGTCAACCCCTACTACGTCTTCCAGTGCCGTCCGGCGATCGGCAACCGGACCTACAGCATGCCGGTGAAGGAGTCCTACACGATCTTCGAGCAGGCGCGGTCGCAGTGCTCCGGACTCGCGAAGAGAGCCCGCTTCGTGATGTCGCATGTGACCGGCAAGATCGAGGTGATCGGAATGACCGCCGAGTACACCTACTTCAAGTACCACCAGGCGGCAGACCCCGACGATATCGGCCGTTTCATGGTCTATATGAGCAACCCGGAGGCCTACTGGTTCGACGACTACATCGAACCGGTGGACGAAGGGCGGGTAAACGAATGATCCGAGATCCCTCCTCTCTCCCTCGCCGGTGCGGATCGGCGCAGGGCTCGAATGTGTAATGGCTGAAGCACACCCGGTCGGTTCCACAGTTTTTTTCATTCCGGAGTTCCAATGTATAGTAGTTACGGTATGCGGCGATCACGGTCGTGCTCCCGCGTCTGCGCCTTTCTGTGCTGATGGCTCCGTGGACGAGGTATAGAGGTACGAGATGGCGACGAAGAACCCGCGCAGCAACGGCTGTGTGCTCTGCCGCCGGGGTGCGAAGATGGTCCTGTTCGTGACGGGGCGCTGCCACCGCGCCTGCTGGTACTGCCCGCTCTCGCGTGAGCGGAAGGGCCGCGATGTGGTCTATGCGAACGAGCGGCGAGTGGCCGATCCGTCCGATATTATCGAGGAGGCAAGGTGTATGGGGGCGCTCGGAACCGGCATCACGGGTGGCGAGCCGCTCCTCGAACTCGATCGCGTCGTCGGGTACTGCACGCGCCTCAAGGACACCTTCGGGAGTGAGCACCAGATTCATCTCTACACCGGCATGGCCCCGGACGGGGAGACGCTTGTACGGCTTCGCGGCCTTGTGGACGAGATACGTCTCCACCCTCCCCCCGAATGCTGGCCCCGCATCCTCGAGAGCGACTACGCCCGCTCCGCTGTCGCAGCCCGCCGCATGGGTTTTTCTATCGGGATCGAGGTGCCCGCGCTGCCCGGCATCGAGGATCTCGCCGCCGCCCTGCCGCTCCTCGATTTCCTGAATATCAACGAGCTCGAGTGGGGGGAGACCTGCGCCGCCGCCATGCGCGAACGCGGGCTCGAGCCCGAAGACGGACTGCACAATGCGGTGAAGGGCTCCCGGCGGTGGGCCGAACGCCTCTGCGGCGACCCGAAGGTGCACTGGTGCTCGTCGGTCTTCAAGGACTCGGTGCAGCTGAGGGAACGGTTAAAACGTACTGCCGCCAATACCGCCCGACCGTTCGATGAGGTGACCGACGACGGCACTGTGGTATACGGCGTTATCGAGCCGAAATGCCCCATCGACGCTCTCCTTCCTCTTCTGGAGGAGGGCGAGTTCGAGGACTGCGGCGACCGCATCGAGGTGGCATGGTGGGTGCTCGTCGACCGCGGGGACGAACTGCCCGGGACGAAGTACATCGTCGAGCGCTATCCGAATGGAGGGATGATCGTGGAGGTGACGCCGCTCTGAAGATCCGATCCTGTCTTGAGGCGCTGTACGAGCGGTTCCTGCAGTGGCGGATCCGGCATACACCCCGCCATATCGCCATTATCCAGGACGGGAACCGGCGCTATGCCCGCCATCAGGGTCTCAGGACCGCGGACGGCCACCGCATCGGTGCCGATACCACCGAGCGGGTGCTGGACTGGGCCTGGGAGCTCGGCGTCCGGCACGTCACGTTGTATTCGTTCTCGACTGAGAACTTCGGCAGGGATAAGGAGGAACTGGATGCCCTGTTCCGCCTCTTCAAAAGGAAGTTCATCGACGTGACCTCCGATGAGCGGGTGCATCGTAACCGGATACGGGTGCAGATGCTCGGGGATCGCTCGCTCCTGCCGGAAGACCTGCTGGCGACCGTGACCGCCGCCGAAGAGGCGACGAGGGAGTATGACCGCTATTTCATCAACGTCGCACTCGCCTACGGCGGCAGGAACGAGATCGTGCACGCCGCCCGCTCCATTCTCGCGGAGGTGAAGGCAGGAGCCCTCGAGCCTGCGGCGATCGACGCGGCAACCGTGGAGAGCCACCTGAACCGGGGGCTTCACATACCTCCCGTCGACCTCATCATACGCACCGGGAACGAATGCCGGACGTCCAACTTCCTGCCGTGGCTGGCGAACGGCCACGAATCGGCGGTCTACTTCTGCGCACCGTACTGGCCGGTCTTCCGAAAGATCGATCTGTTGCGGGCGGTGCGGGTCTACGACCAGCGGATGCGGCTGAAAGAGCAGATGCAGCGGAACGCGGCGGGCGGTGCCCGGTGAGGGGCGCTCACGTTCCGAACCGTCGCACCCGCGACTGGAAGTCCCGGAGCGCACGGAGAAAGTCTACCTTCCGCAACAGCGCCCAGTTCACGTCCATGAAGAAGAGTTCGGAGTAGATCGACTGCCAGATCAGAAAGTCTGTCAGGTGGTCGCCCCCCGTCTTGATCACCAGGTCCGGTTCGTACGGGAAGGTGAGGTACGACTCGAGGAGCGCCTCGTCGACTTCGTCCGGTTCGATACCGTCCTCCGCCATCCGTCTGATGCAGGCGGTGATCTCTTCCCGGCCGCTCTTTCCGATCGCCACCGAAACCTCGATCCCGCTGCCATCCACGGTCTCCTGGTCGCGGTAGTGGAGCCGGAGACGGGCGATGCTGGCGATCTTCTGTATGAACGGGAGGCACCATGCGAGCCGCTCGGGATCGCCGGTGCTGATATGGAACATCAGGCGTGCGATCCCGAGTTCCCGGCACCACTGGGTGATGGTGAAGAGTTTCCCCGGAGCGTCGAGCATATCCTGCTCCGTGATCATGAAGCAGACGTGCCCGGGAAGCATATGGAGATCCCGTTTGAGCGCCTTTTCGTACAGCCAGTAGATCACGATCTCCACTCCAGCAGCGCCTGTTTCGAGCGGGTGTTCGGGACGTCTCCGGCGGTGCGCCGCCCGTGGTGTGCGGACGCAGTTCCACGGTGCATATTCGGAAATTCGGGGGTTCTGCGGGTGTATGTTTCTATTGGTTTTTTTTTCGCTCCATTCTTCTTTGCCTGCCTGGTATAAATATCATCCAGATCGGGTGACGCGGTGATGCGGTACTCGCGCGTGCGGTTGCCGTTTCGCCTCGATTCGCGTACTGCGGCCGACGATATCGACGTGCTCGCAATCCCTGCCGGCGACTGCGGAGATCACTCCGCGCACCATGCGGCGCGCTCCTTCCGGATGGCTGGCGGCTCCTGTGGTACGCGTGCGGGCGCTGCGTACCATCCAAATCCATAAAATCGTGGAGGACCAAAATTTCGTGAAATGTATTCTTCCATGTGCGAAGATTACCTCGAAGCGATCCTCAATATCGTTTCGCTCCAGAATCGCCCCGGGCGTCTGGCCGAAATTGCGGAGGCGCTCCGCACCGATACGGCCACCGCTGACCGAACCGTTGCCGTGCTGGCGGGAGAAGGCTACGTCGTCCGGTGTCCCGGCGATGCGGTGGACCTGACAGAGCAGGGAAGGATTCTTGCAGCGAAGGTGGCACGGAAACACTGCGTCCTGCAGTGTTTTCTGACCGAGATGCTGGGCATCGATACGGATGCTGCATCCCGTGAGGCCTGCACGCTGGAGCATGAGGTGTCGGACGATACCATCGACCGTCTCTCCTCGTACATGGATCAGATCCAACCTGCGCCGCGGCATCGATGGGGAAACGTCGAACACGTCCGGCCGCTCCTCGACTTCGCCGAGGGCGACGTCGTCGAGGTGGCCATGATCCGGAGGTTCGGGCGGAACCGGCGGCTGATGGATCTCGGGGTCCTGCCCGGAGAGCGCCTGCAGATCCGGAGGAGGTTACACAACCGGTCGATCGTCATCAGGGTGAAGGGGTGCGATATCGCCGTCAGCCCCGAGATCGCCGCATCCATCCTGGTGGAGAGGTCCCCGTGAGGCTTGCGCTGATCGGCAACCCCGGCGTGGGTAAATCCCTGATATTCAACCAGCTGACCGGCCTCGGGGTGGAGGTGAGCAATTACCCGGGAACGACGGTGGAGCTGCAGCGGGGCAATACCTGCTACCGGCGGGAGATGATCGAGGTCGTGGATCTGCCGGGCATATACTCGCTCGAGGGCGACTCCGACGAAGAGGGCCTTGTCCGCCGGTTCCTGCAGGAAGGCGGCGCCGACGCCATCGTTGCGGTGCTGAACGTCGCCCGGCTCGAGCGGAACCTGTACCTCCTCCTCCAGGTGGCCGAGTACGGCCTGCCGATGATCGTCGTCCTGAACATGGCCGACGAGGCGTCGAAACAGGGACTCGAGGTCGACGCCGCCGTACTCCAGAAGCTGCTCGGCGTGGAGGTGCTCCTCACCGCCGCGTCGCAGGGCAAGAACATCGAGCAGATCGTCCCGGCGGCCCTGTCGGCATCGCGCCCGGCGACGGTGGATATCCCCTATGACCACCACGTGGAGGCGGCGATCCGGAGCCTGCACAAAATGCTGGGTGCGGACCGCCTCGCGAGCATCAGGGCCCTCCAGGGGATCGGGGACGACCAGGAACTGCTCGAGGCGGCGCGGACTATCGCCGACGAGATCGAGAACCGCCACCGGATGACGATCGGCCAGATCATCGCCGCCAACCGGCACAACTTCGCCCGGCAGATCGCGGAGGCGATGGTGAGGCGGCCGGAGCCGCCGCAGTACCCTGACCTCGACGGCATCCTGACCCGTGCGATCTCCGGCATACCTGTTCTCGTCGGCATCGTGGTGGCGATGCTGCTGACCGTCTTTGTCGTGGGTTCCTGGCTGGAGGGGCTGATCGTCGGCTTCTTCGAGGTGGCCGCCATCCAGCCGTTCACGGCGCTGGGGCTCCCGCCTCTCGCCGAGCGGATCGGTGTGTCGATCCTGGTGGCGCTCCAGGCCGGGTTCGGGATCGCCTTCCCGTTCGTCTTCACATTCTACATCTTCATCGCCGTCCTGGAGGACTCGGGCTATATGACCCGGGCAGCCTTCCTCGCCGACAGTGCGATGCATCGGCTCGGCATGCACGGCGGGGCGATCATCCCCATCATCCTCGCCTTCGGGTGCAACGTTCCGGCCATCATGAGCGTACGGCTGCTCGGCAGCCGGCGCGAGCGGATGATTGCGGCGTTTCTCGCCGCCATGGTCCCCTGTTCCACGAGGACGGTGATCATCGCCGGCATCGTGGCCAGCTTCATCGGGATCGCCGCGGCGTTCAGCGTCTATCTCGTCGTTGCCGCCCTGATCCTGCTGACCGGGCTGGCGCTGTCCCGGGCGACGCCCGGCGAACGGTTCGGCATGATCATGGAGATGGTGCCGCTCCGCCGCCCGAAGCCGGAACTGGTCATGAAAAAGTCCTGGTCGCGTCTCTCCGAGTTCCTCTTCATCGCCATGCCGGTGCTGCTCGCAGGCAGCGTATTCCTCGGGCTGTTTGAGTTCTTCGGCGTCATGAGTATCTTTGAGCGGATGGTGGAGCCTGTCACCCAGGGGCTGTTCGGGCTCCCGGGGTATGCCGCAACGGCGCTCGTCTTCGGGATATTCAGGAAGGAGATGGCGTTCGAGACGCTCGCCATCCTCGCGGGGACTGCGGACCTCGGGGCGGTGCTGACCACGCTCCAGCTGTACATCTTCACCGTCGTGACGGTGCTCTTCGTTCCGTGCCTCTCCACGATCGCCGCGCTCATCCGTGAGGTCGGTTCGAAGGTCGCGCTCGCCGTGTCGCTCTACACCGTCACGCTCGGGCTCGTCGTAGGCGCACTTATTTATCGCATCCTGATATAAGTCTACTGGTGATCGATGTACCGCTGCAGAACCGGCATATGCCGGGCCGATGAATGGGGAGCGGTCGGTTATGATCTCGACCGGCAAACGCGTCTCCGGTATCACCGGTCCCACGGGCCTGACCGGGGCGGCCGTCAGGTTCCCGAAGATGGCGGAGGATACGTAGAGAGCGGGCGTGAACGCCGACGTTCGGGTTCTGCGTCATCCTCCCCCTCCACCCTGCTCATGCACGCACGGTTGGAGGCGGTCTTCCGGTTACTTCACGTCGTTACGAACCGGATGGAGAAGCTCGGAAGGGATCCGTCTCCCGAACCGCGAATCGTTCGACGGCGGGATCTCAGCGATCGGGCGGCTGGTGAACATGATCATCGGATGGAAGACGGCGGATGTCGATTCTGCGGCAAAACTGGCCTTTTGAGGTGGGGTATGGGCGTCTCCGGTCGCGCACCCGGACGGCGGTGCGCAGGATGGAGGGGTGACGTATGCTGACGTTTGTTGGTCTGGGGCTGTACGACGTGCGGGACATCTCCGTAAAGGGTCTTGAGCGCGTCAAAAACGCCGATATCGTTTACCTCGAATCCTACACGTCCCGGTTGATGGGAACGGATCGCGACGGGATGGAGCGATTCTTCGGGCAGGAGATCCGGGTGCTCTCCCGCGACGATGTGGAGCAGAACCCGCGGGAGATCCTCGATCATGCACGGTCGGCGGACGTGGTCTTCCTCACCGGGGGCGACCCGATGGTCTCGACGACCCATGCCGACCTGCGGTTGCGTGCCGCCGCGGCAGGGATCGAAACCGCAATCATCCATGCTTCGTCCGTTGCAAGCGCCGTTTGCGGCCTCTCCGGTCTCCAGAACTACCGGTTCGGGAAGTCCTGTTCACTGCCGTTCCCCGCCAGGGGCTGGTTCCCGACCGCCCCGATGGAGACCATCGCCTGCAACCTCCGGCTCGACCTCCACACGCTCGTCTATCTCGATATCCAGGAGGACCGATGCATGCGGATCCCGGAGGCGATCGCGATCATCGAGCAGATGGCGGACAGGTGCGGGATCGACCCGCCGGACTCCTACATCGGGATCGCCCGGGCGGGTTCATCGCACCCCTGCGTGGTTGCGGGGACGGGAGAGAGGCTGAAGGCGGTGGATTTCGGCCCGCCCCTCCATGTTCTGGTCGTGCCGGCCGAGCTGCATCCGATGGAGCGCGAGTACATGGAGGTCTTTGCAGGCCTATGAAGGTCGAGGAGTACGGCGGCAGGTTCGGCGCCGCTCTGGCCGCTGCCGCGTTTTCAGTTCCCGACGGCAGTCTTCTGCGCCGGGCGGCGCAGGAGATGCACGAGATGGCGGTCGCGTATCACAGCGACGGCGCCGCATTTCTCCACGCAGGAGACGTGGTGAACGCCCTCGCGAGTTTCGCCTACGGATCGGGCTGGCTGGATGCGGGGTACGTCCTCGGGCTGATCGTCTGCCGCAACGGGGATCGCCCCTCCCCTCACGAGATCGGCGATACTATCCCGTTCGCCCTCTTCGATCGCCTGCAGTGGAAGACGGAGCGGTACCGCGGGATGCTCGACGCGGCGTTATCAGAGGTCGAGTACGGGCCGGATCGGGAAAGCGCTCTGTACGGGGGGGCGGAGCATTTCATCGCCGTTGCGCGCTCCTCGTTCGCGGCCGGTGTCGAGCGCCTGGGAGGAGAGGATCCGATCGGTGCCCTCGCCTGGTTCAGTTACGGCCATGCCTGGCTGGACGCGGGAGTGCGTACGGGTCTCCTCAGGATTCGGGATCGCCGGGATCTCTTCACCGTGTAACCCAGGGGGGACCATCCCGTGGAGTCGGGCGTTTGGTCGTGTCGTGCCGTGGGCCGATACGTTTTTAACTCCGATTAAACGGTGAAATCACCGTTAAATAGTATCTGGAAGATACCATAGTCATTTGATCTTGCGTGTTCTCGCATTCACGGAATCGAAAGCATCACATTTCACTACGAAGAGACGATCACCGGCATCGCGGTGCAGCGGGATCCGGCAGTGGCGTGTATCGTCCCTCTGATCCTGCCGTTACGGAGCGTGATGAATGAAGAAATCTCAGTGGAAGTGGCTCCTGGTCTCTATCAGCTTCAGTATCGTCGTACTGGCCGCCGTTCTCTACGTTACCTTCGACGAGTCGACGCTCGAGTACCTGGCTCAGGTCACCCCGGTCTTTCTGCTGCTGGCGGTGCTTTCACACCTCTTCGCACTCGTGTTCTGGGCTCTCAGAATTCAGAAGATGGCGGGATCGCTCGGCTATCGGGTGCGGTTCAGGCACTGCGTCAATCTGGTCTTCGCGAACATGCTTGTTGCGGCGGTCACGCCGTCACAGGCAGGGGGAGAGCCGGTCCGGATCCACGAACTGTACCGTGCCGACGTGAAGCTCGGGGACGCCACCGCCATCGTCATCATGGAGCGGGTCATCGACGGCATCGTCCTCGGGGCGTCCGGGGCATTTGCCATGTTTTTTCTGGGCAGCTACTGGAGCAGCCTTGCTTCCGGCGTCGGTATCGTGATGTACGGTGCGTGGATCTTCGTCACCGTGCTCGTGCTGGTCTTTGCCTACTCGGTCAGGAACCCCGATCACCTCAAGCGGATCCTGAAGCGGGTCTCGGGCTGGATCGGCAGGAGGTGGCAGATGCGGCGGCTCGAGCATTTCCTCGCGGTTATCGACCGGGAAGTGGACAATTTCCATAATAGCCTCACCCGCTTCGTGAGCCACGGGAAGATCGGGCTGGTGTGGGGGGTGGTATTCACCGCGCTCTTCTGGTTCTCGGAGTTCATCATTGCGTCTCTTCTCCTGATAGGGCTCGGTCAACCTCCATACTTTCTCGAATCGTTCGTCGTGCAGCTCGTGATCGCCATGGTGATGATGATCCCGCTCACGCCGGGAGGATCGGGGATAGCGGAGCTGAGTGCCACCTCGCTCTACGGACTGTTCGTGAACTCGTCCATCATCGGGGTGTTTGTCCTGCTCTGGCGGCTCATTCTGTACTACTCCAATATCTTCCTGGGCATGCTTCCGGGCCTCTCGATCGTCCGGCGGGAAATCGTCGTAAGATCGACAAAGTCGCGGTAAATAACCCCAACGTTTAAACCTGATAAGAATGACGTTTGATGATCACATGACCGCTCAAAGCTGCAGGGTGCAAGGTGTTTTCATGTCGGTGAGCGAGATGGGTGCCGCTCCGACGGTGGTTCTGGACGTCGGCAGGGGTTCCACCATTCCCATCTACGTGGGGCTCTGGGAAGCGATCTCCATCTCCAATGCGTTGACGAGCGAGATGCTGCCCCGCCCCATCACGCACGATCTCATCGTGGATATGCTCCGGACCTTCGGGATATCGCTCGATGCACTCCATATCGATTCCCTGGAGGAAGGCGTCTTTTATGCGAAGCTTATCCTGAAGCAGGGCGATCGCACTGAGATCATGGACTGCCGCCCCAGCGACGGCATCGCAATCGCTCTCCGCTTCAATGCCCCGATCATGATCGATTCGGGGGTTGTGCAGACGGCGTCGGTGAAGAGGGAGGATCTCCCCAAGATGGTGGATCTGAAGGAATACCTGTGATCCGGAGAGCAGGGCGTCAGAACGCCGCCGGGCCGGCGATCGAGCCCTGCCGTGCATGCACCGTTCAAGTACGGTGAGCGAAGAACCCGCCGATCCGCAGTAACAGCGCCCGATGTGGGCGGCAGTGAGCGCCGGTCAGGGCATGGCCTTCCGATCGAAAGAGAAGGCCGAAGCGGTCTAAAAGGGCAACTGCAGGCCCCACAGGAAATGGCACCTGACCACGACAGTATACCCCTGCAGGCGGCTCCCGATGTAGTCCGGGAGGAGTGTTATCGAATGCTTCGGTCTAAGGTTCGTTATGGTGACCGTTCCATGATGAAGTATCCTGCCGGTCTCCTCTTCGGTAAATTCGTATTCGATGTACAGATGCCGGATGTCGATCGCCTCTCGATTTTCAATGGTGATCGGCTGGATGTACCTGTAACCTCCATCGATCTCGTGCACCCGGGCTTGGGCTATCGTGATGACCGGGTTTGCCCTCTCAAAGACCGGATAGCCTCCTGCAGTCGTAATACAGATGGAAAGTGCGATTAAGGTTGATACAAGGACGAATCTCCTCACAGATCTCTATTTTTGTTTATCTCGTTAAAAAGACCCCTGTTTAATTCCGAAAGTAATAAATAGAGGATTAAAGAGATCGTTCCCGCCCGCAAGCCGCACGGCGGATCTCAATGCCCTGCGCCTGCCTGAAACATTCGGTATGATCTGCTGCTGGCGGGGCATGAGGTGTGGGCGGTTCGACGACGTCTGTTTCTGACCGTGGCGTCGGAGCGGTTGCACAGGTCCTGTATCGCAGTTCTTCGCTGATAGCATGAACGCCGGTGCATGGGGCAGCCATGTTCTTCAGGGGGGAGCTCGCCCAAAAACGCCCGAGAGGCAGCCGTGCCGGCAAGCAGGCTCGACCGATGACGATCGATCATCCGGCATACCGACAGCGACCTGCTGAACTTCTCTCTCCACATGTTGCCCGGATGCGCTGCGACGTCCTCGGGACGGTCTTCAGCAACCGTCCTGGAGAGTGGTATCGGCGGCGTGGCGGGGCATATCCACGGATCAATCAGAAGCGCGGAGTCCGATGTGTGAAGAGCGATCTGCAGGCTGCCAGCGATGCGGTCTGGTTCTGTTTTAGAGCCGCACTATCCGTTGCAGCAGCTCTGATATGTGCAGCGTATTCATCTTGCCGTCTGTTACGGAAGCGATCGCCGCTCCATCCGCGTCAGCGGTCCGGACCCTGCCCGCCCGCGCCGGGCCGTCGAACCGCTCATCTCGATAAAATTAACCCGAATAAGGTTTTTTCCGAACAATATTGCCTGCATTGCAGATGAAGGACCGACTTAGCGGAGGTTGTTTTGTAAACCCATATATACGATATGTGCCGTTTGATATGATTCCGGAGCAGCAAACAGATACCCTTTTAAATGGCGGTTCATGACATCTGATCGGAATACGCGCACGCATCAGATGTAACAATGCGCCATTTGTACCGGCATCCCGGTGCATTCGTGAACGCCTGGCGGAGCAGATGGAAGAAGCCGATCTGCCGCCGGGAACGGAGGACTAATCTACCAGAAACCGTATATGAGATGCACCCGGTATGTCGGGTCGAGCCGGGACGCTCTCGGGTGATGGAACGCCAGGTCATACCGGAGGTACGATGCGTGGGGACGGAGCAGTACGGGGTCAGAGAGAGCATGAGCAGCGGTCAGGCGGATATGAGTGTCATCGAGCACCTCCCCCAGCCGGCATTCGTTCTCGATTGCCAGGGACGGGTGATCGTCTGGAACCACAGCATGGAACGGCTCACCGGCGTTGCAGCGAACGAGATCGTGGGCAAAGGAGACTACGAGCATGGAATGGTGCTGTTCGGCGAGCGCCGACCGACCCTGGGTAACATCCTCCTCGAGCATGCAGCGGTGCGGCCCGAGCACTACCGCTTCCAGCGGCGTGAGGGGGATCAGCTCTTCGCCGAACCGTGCACGCCCCTGCCCCACGGCAGGCAGGCGATCTGCACAGCAGCCCCCCTCTACAACAACAGCGGGAGATGTATCGGGGCCATTGAGACGGTCACGGATATCACCGAACAGAGATCCATGGAGGACTCGCTCTGGATCTCCGGAGAGCAGATGCGGGCGCTGATCAGGTCCCTGCCCGACATGATCTTCACACTCAACCGTGACGGCGTCTATACACTGTTCTCCTGGACCGATGCGAAGAAGATGGGGATCGATCCCGCCGAGATCGTCGGGAAGACGCCGCACGCCTTCCTCCCCCGCAGGGAAGCGGACTTCATCGTCACAGCGGTGCAGCAGATCATCGAAACCGGACAGACCGTTGCGCAGGAGCGGACGTTCCGGTGGCACGGCGAGCAGCGGACGTTCCATACTGTCCTCCACCCCCTCCACGACCCGGCCGGGAGGATCGTCGCCGTCACCGGCGTCAGCCGCGACATCACCACGCACGTTCAGTGCGAGCGGACCGTACAGGAGACGAACCAGGCGGCTGACCTGTACTTCGACCTGCTCTCCAACGATATCTACAACACCACCCTGGTCGCTGCGACGGTCGTCGAGATGCTCAGGGAGCGGCTGTCCGGCGAGGAGGAGGAACTCGCCCTGCGGGTCAGGAACACCCTGGAACAGAGCATCGACATCATCAAGAATATAGAGCTCCTCAACACCCTCGGCAGGCACAGTATCCGGCTCGAGCCGGTCGATCTCGACGGCATCATCAGGGGGCAGATACAGCGCCACGCAGGCATCGACATCAGGTATGCGGGCTGCAGCTGCATGGTCTGGGCAAACGCGCTCCTTGAACGTGTCCTCTCCAACCTGATCAACAACAGCATCAAGTACGGCGGCATGGGCGTCCAGATCGATGTATCGGTCATCGAGACCGGGGAGATTGTGACGCTGACGGTCGCCGACAACGGCACGGGCATTCCGGACCACCTGAAACCCAACATATTCGACCGGTTCACCCGGGGCAGCCGTTCTGCCACCGGAAGCAGAGGTCTCGGGCTCCATATCGTCAAGACGCTGGTGACCGGCTACGGTGGCCGGGTCTGGGCCACGGACCGGGTGCCCGGCAGACCGGAGTGCGGAGCGGCCATCAAGGTCATCCTGCAGAAGTGCTGATACTGCTCCGGCGCCTGCTGCAGGTCACCGGTCGCCAGGCGGTACTCACTTATATAACCACACAGTGACCATATGATACAGCACCATTCCTACAGGAGATCTCTTCAATGAATCGAACAATATGTTTTAAAGAGAGGCGATACATCGAGGAGCTGCGGATTCTCACCAAAGCGACCGCGCTCGACTGCGTCATCGACGAGCGCTTCGATCGCATCGTGTATATCATACGTGAAGGAGATATGGGACTCGCCATCGGAAGAAAGGGAAGCAATATCAGAAAGATGCAGCGGGTCCTCGGGAAGCGGGTGGAGATGGTCGAATATACACCCACCCCGGACGCGTTCGTTAAAAACGTCTTCAAACCGGCCGATGTCGTCGCCGTCGAGCGGACGAAGAACGGCGGAATAAACGTGTACGTCAGGAAGAGCGATCTGGGTATCGCCATCGGCAAGGGAGGCTGCACCATCGAGAAGGCCCGGCTGCTGATCCCCCGGTACTTCGATCTCGACCTGCGGGAGGTCCTGGCATGGGAGGAACACCATGGGTGACGATGGCGTACTCGACGAACTCTGGCATGTCATCTGCGCGCGTTCGCAGAACCCCTCGGGCGGATCCTATGTCAGCAGCATCCTGACAGATGGGAAGGGCGTCGACAGGGCGCTTGAGAAGGTGGGGGAGGAGGCGGTCGAGTTCATCCTCGCCGCAAAGAACGGGGTCCGCGAACGGACCGTATCGGAAGGCGCCGACCTGCTGTTTCACTTCCTGATCGCGCTGCGGGCATCGGATATCGAACTGGCGGATATACTGAACGAACTCGCTGCACGGCGGAAGAGATGACTCGATTGTAACGGCACGCTGCATCCTGGAGAGGGGATGGCCCATCCCCCGTCCGTTCGGGAACCTCTCATACGGGGGAGAGCCGTTCGAAGATCACTGATCCCGCAGGCATTCCCGGACCCGGGGGACCGGCGATCGCTGACGACGCCGCAGTGATGCGGGCGGGACAGCAGAACCCCCCCGTACCGGAGGCCCCCGCGCTGACCACGTGCACAAATCTCTTTTGCGCAGAAGAACACGAGTTATGAACACCAGAACCCCTCCGACACCCGAATTCAGGAGAACGAACGATTATTCGGTGGATTGAACCGCAATGAACGCCGTAAGAGCGTTTCTCGATGCCTGCAGGAAGATACTGTTCCACTACCTGCTGGCGTCCCTCCTGCTGGCTGCTTGCCCTCTACCCCTGCGTGGGTGCAGGAGTGTTGGGCGGCGCTGCGCTGAAGCTCCTCACATCGGTGGTGCTCATATCGGGCATCTATGCGGTGAGCAACAGGAGAAGGCAGATCGTCATTGCCCTCGTCGCCCTCGCAGGAGGCCCCGCACTCGCGTCGGGCTGGATCTTCCTCCTCACTGCGGTTCCTGTCTTCGATATTGCAGAGAGCATATTCTGCTCCTCTTCTACACCTTTATCACGCTGGTGATCCTCTCCCGGGTGCTCACGGGAGCGAGGTCACCACCGACACCGTCTACGGGGCGATGTCCGTCTATCTTCTCTTCGAGGTCATCCCAAAACTCTCTGACGGGAAGGGGGGACACCTTCGAAGACCT
>DAQY01000033.1:0-165 GCA_002503105.1 Methanomicrobiaceae archaeon UBA206 | reverse complement strand
CCGCCGGGATGCACCTCCCCGGTTCCTCCCCCGCGATGATGCGATAGCCCCACTCTGCCAGGATCGATGTTTCAGTCGGTATTCATGGCTTCATTCGAAGAACTGAACGATCATACTGCTCAGATCCGCATTGATTCTCGAACGTCGGGCAATTTTGGGATGAGT
>DAQY01000003.1 GCA_002503105.1 Methanomicrobiaceae archaeon UBA206 | reverse complement strand
AGAACTTTCGTTACGCTACCCATTAGGCTCTCAGCGGAGACATCCTGGGCGATTACTTACCGCGACCTTTCCTCTTCGCTCCAGGATCCCAAAAACGATGGTCTTCCCACCGGCTCCTCGCCCTCTCTTACCTTTCCTCTTCCCTCCTCCCTCCAGTTCCCCCTTTCAGGGTCGCATCCGTCCGAGCAGGATCCTCCACGAGGACTCTCCTCCTCAGGATGTCGTATGCTCTTAACGTTGTCTTGCAGCTCAAGATGCACATCCATGAGAGGCTTTCCTGGGCCGAAACAGATACCTCGAATAATTTGATAGGGAGAGCCACTTGGGAGGGAGCTATCCGGAGAGAAGAGAGTCTCGTTCCCTGCAGGGGCCGGAGATCCCGCCGACATTCCCTGCACCGTACCTGCTTCTCCCCATGAAATAGAAGTCTGAGGAACCACAGGAAGGACAAATGGTGGCCCCTCGTCTATTCCAGAGATATTCGGGGGCAATCCGGTCGTCGGATACAAGCCTCCCGATCTCCAGAAAATCCATACGATCCACTGATCCCTTCCTAACGAAAGGTTGGTGGTGGATCTTACACAATTACCTGATTAATTACGACTGCCGTTCAGGAGTTTGGTCTCCGCATTCCCGCGCGTGATGCGGTTGAGCAGATCATAGAACTCTTCCTGGATGCCCGCGGGGATTCTCACGATGCAGATCCACGAGCCGTCCTTCTGCCACTCGTTCTGTTCGATGGTCGTGGCGGCCTGGAGTTCGCCATATGCGCGTGCCGCGAATTCAGGCGGTATCTTTACGGCAATACGGACCTCTTCGAACCGAATGGGGATGATCGGCCGCAGCATTCTCACCGTATCCTTGACCTGTTCCTCAACAGGCCTGAACGGGTCGATGTTGACCTTCGCCTCTTCCATCGCCATTTCGACCCGCTGCGGAGGGTGGGGAAGACCCGTCCTCGGGTTCACCGCATTCCGTGCGATGAAGGTGATGACCTGCCGGCGCTTCTCTGCCGTTAACCGGCGGCGTTGTTCCGCCGTCAGGCGAATCTCGCCTCGCTCGATAATACGGCGGGCGATCAGCTCGAACTCGGTCGCCTTGAAGACCTTCTGCATCGCTTCCTCGGAGGCCCGCTCTCCATGTGAAGCGTTGGAAAATATATATTCTGCCGCGATCGCGTCCTCGAGTTCGATCTGTTCGCCCTGCCGGATTCGCATCGCCATATCGGGATCGACGAGCACCTCGAACCGCTCTCCATGGCTTTCCAGCCGTGCGACGACTGCCTGTTCGATGGGTATCATACGTGATTTCGCTCACTCTTCGTACTGCTCGACGTACGACCTGACTTCGTCCTTCTCCAGCTTCCGGAACTCTTTCTCCTCCACGGAGATGACGCCGATCTCAACGGTGTTCACGTCAAATTTTCCTTCGGTCGCGGCATTGAGCGCCTTGAGCCCGAGCTTGATCGTATCCGCAAAGGAGTGGTCGTCCCGGTACTCGTCTTCAAAGACTTTCATGACCGCCGGTCGCCCGATACCGATGCCGGTGGCCTTGTACTCGAGGAGGGTGCCGCTCGGATCGGTTTCGAACAGCCGTGCCTCTCCGTCGCTGATGCCGGTGATTAAGAGAGCGGTCCCGTAGGGACGGGCCCCGCCGAACTGCGTGTAGACCTGCATGTGGTCGCAGAGCTTCTTTGCCAGGATCTCGACGTCGATCGGTTCGTTGTACGAGACCCTGTTGATCTGGGCCTCGACCCGTGCCCTGTCCACGAGCGCACGTGCATCGCCGACGAGACCGGAGGATGCCACACCGATATGAACGTCGATCTTGAAGATCTTCTCGATGGATACCGGCTCGAGCAGGCGGGAAGTCACCCGCTTGTCTACGATCAGGACAACCCCTTCGCTGCACTTGATGCCGACAGCGGTGGTGCCTCGTTTTACGGCTTCACGGGCATATTCAACCTGGTAGAGCCTGCCATCAGGGCTGAATACCGTGATCGCCCGGTCGTATCCCATTTGATATTGTGGCTGCATTATATCTCCTCCATGTCGGTTTCGGTGAAAAATAATACCTTCGGATGTTTATTATGTTTTTCAATCAGATCAACCTTTTGGCGGGAATAGCGATACGCTGTGAAATATTTCTTTCCGACTCTGAGTTCCTCTGCCTCCTCGTCCGGCAGCTCCGGCCGCATCTGCCGTCGAAGCGTCCGGATGGTGCCGGATGTCGCGATGGTTCTGATTGCGATGGGACGGTCGGCGGCGGAGGTGACGGTCGCCAGCGCGGTGGCGAGGTCCCGTTCCGATCCCCGTCTGCACCGGATGATCACGTAACCTCTATCGCAGTGGATCACCGCCGGCTGCATCAGGCCGGTTGCCGCATCGCCCCAGAGCGAGGTCGCCGCGTCGAGGACTGACAGATACACCTGTTTCTGATCGAGTTCCACATTGTTCGGCAGGATACGGGCGAGGATATACCTCCACTTTGGCCGCATCGCCGGGGGTCGCGGTCTCATCCGATCACCCGTACCGGTTGCTTGTGCTCCAGAATCCTGTGTACTGTTCCCAGCGCCGTGCGCACCTCCTGTCGTGTCATGCCGAAGAGAGCGCAGAGCTGCTCAACGTCCCGGACCGACCGCTGGTCGAGGATCGACCGGGCGTTGCTCGATATGGTCAGCGGGAACCGGTAGCGGCGGTGGAGGGAGAGCAGGTCTGCGTACCGCTGCAGCGCCTTCTGCCGGCGTGCACCCCGCCAATGCACGATCGGGTAGAGGCTGATGTCCACCGCCACTCCTCTCTCCGTGGCGGACCGTGCTGCGACGTGGTCGAACGAATTTCGGTGGGTTGTGTGGATATGCCTGATGATCTGGACATCTCCGGTGGTGACGGCCGCCCGGTTGAAGGCGAGATCGCCGGCATTGACGAAGGTGAGGTCGACGTTCCGCGATACATTCCGTACCTGCCGGAGTACGTCTTTCGCCGACCGCGCATCGATCACGGCGCCGGTCAGTATCCGAAACTCGCCCGCAGCCCCGTGCTCACCGCCGATGGCAACGATGCTGTCGAATCCGAGCTCCGCCGCTTCGATGGCCATCCTCCGGATCGACGAGTCGCCTGCAGGATAGGGGCACACACTGGCGTCGGTGGTATTCATCGATGCTCGAGTCGTACCCAAAATGGGGTGGTTATTTGCCGCGGTTCGCGTGAGAGCGAATACTCGGGCGCGTCTTCTCGGTGCCGCGCCCCCGCTTCTGCATTCCGCGTCCCCTCTTCCCGGCAGAGGTCTTGCCCCGCTCTGCCCGCCCCCGGTGCACCGGTTCTGCTATCCAGGCGAGCCGACGGTCACGGCGGATGGCGGGATGGTGACCGTCAACGAGGATGACCTCGTACCACTTGTACCGCCCGTCCTCACCGACCCAGTAGGAGTTCAGGACCTCCATGTTCGGGAACCTGCGAGCCGCCCGTTCTTCCGCCATCCGCTGCAGGCTCTTTGCCGGAGTGACCTTCTGCATACCCATGCGTGCAGTTCTGCGCCCGCGGACGTATCGCGACTTCCTCCTGCCGCCACGGCGGATCTTGGCGCGTGCGACCACGATCCCCTGTTTTGCCCTGTATCCGAGCGTGCGTGCACGGTCGATCCGGGTGGGGCGCTCCACGCGGACGACGCTTCCCTCACGCCGCCACCGCTGCATCCTCTCCCAGAGGAGCGCATCGACCTCGGTGAGGCGGGGACGTTTCCATGCCTCCCGTACGTGGGCGTACATCGATTTTGCCATTCTTATGCACCTCAGGTTCAGCGCTTCCGCCACATACCTATCCGGGACGTATCCCGTGGTTTCTAACAGGTCGACGGGGGGACTAATAAATTGTCGCCTGCAGGTGTCCCTGCTTCACGTTTCCTTCCGCTTCTCCACGACGCGGATGCCGTCAATCCTGGTGGCGGGGTACTGCCCGTTCTCATCCTTCTCCGCCGATTTGACCATGTCCCAGATGGTGAGGAGTGCGACGGAGACTCCGGTGAGCGCCTCCATCTCAACGCCGGTCTTTCCGTAGGATTTTACCCTAGCGGTCGCCTCGATGTACCCGTCACCCTCCGCGAAGTCGATGGTGATGCCGGAGAGCGGGATGGGATGGCACATGGGGATGAGGCGGGACGTCTCCTTCACCGCCATCGTCGCCGCCACCCGTGCTGTCGCCAGCACGTTGCCCTTGACGGTGGTTCCCTCACGGATGGCGCAGAGAGTCTGCTCCCGCAGATATATCCGCCCCGTCGCGGTCGCCTCCCTAGACACCTCCGTTTTTGCGGTGATGTCCACCATATGCACGCGGTCGCCCTTGATATGGGTGAAGTTTGGAGGCCTGTCCTGTTCGCTCGGCTCTCTCATATCGCATCGATGCAGAGAGATCTGTTCCTGGGATGATAAAAAGGGTGGTGCATACGGCCCATGCATGCGCGTCGGTGCGGTCCTGTGGATGCCGGGGGCGGTGTGATGAGGTCGTCCCGAAACTCCTGTGAGGCCGTGTCGGCCGCAGGCTCGACCGATGCAGATCGATGATCTGGAGCCCATCTCCGTCTTCGAACCGATTTTTTCATGCGAAACTCCTGACGGAAGGGAGAGCCCCCTCGAAGATGTCTTCGCGTCTTCTCAAGCTCCCTTTGGTCGCACCCCCTGCGATTCGCATCCCGGTCCACTGTCCGGGACGGCTGTCCCCCCAAAATCCTTTCAGCTCCATCCCCTCCGGGCGCAACCTCTCTGATGAGCAACGGACGCTGATTACGAACTCATCCCGAAACTCTCTGACGGGAGGGGGGGACACCCCCCCATCCTTCGCACCTGTCGGTGCTCAAGCTCCGGTCCTGCGGACCGTCGCACTCGATGATGCTTACGCATCTTCTCGTGCTCGCTATCGCTCGCAGCTCGCATCTATCGGTGCTCATGCGCCTGCCGTTC
>DAQY01000058.1 GCA_002503105.1 Methanomicrobiaceae archaeon UBA206 | reverse complement strand
GCAATTTTGGGATGAGTTCAATCGATGTGAAAACCGAAATGGAAGCCGGATTTTCGGCTTCGGAGAAACCCTCGTGCAGGGCGAGTGGCACGTTTCTGTCCCATAGACATTCCTGAAGTTGAGGACCGTGGCGGCTACCGTACGGGAGAGACACTATCGCACCTGACGGTGCTCATGCTCCTGTCCTTCGGACAGTCGCAGCTCGCAGATGCCTTCGCACCTTCTCATGCTCGCTGCCGCTCGCGGCTCGAAGCACTGGCAGGCCATACGAATCAGATCCGGGTTGGTCCTCGAACTCTGGATGGTTTTCACATGAGGATCGGTTCGAAGACGGAAATGGCATCTGGATCATCGATCATCAACGGCTGCGCCTGTGGCCGGCACGACCTCATGGGCGTTTCGGTATGTGCTCTGTATGGGCAGGGATGAGCACGCACCGCACATGAGATGTAATACTATATTCAATTAATGTATAAATTAGTATGAAGTTTAGAAAATTTTATAACATTTCATGCAGAGTACCAGGTGCGGTTGGCGATGGTGCCGGTCACGTGAATAGTACGTTAATGGAATCTCACACATGTTTCGCCTCATTCCTCCGTGAAACACCCCTCAAACCTGCAGGTCCTCTTTGAAGGCGCCAGAAATGCCATCCGCCCTTTCTCTCTCCGAATTTCCGGTGTCCACGGCTGAATGCCGCAACGAATCCTGCGCGGGCGAGCGTGCACCGGCTACTCTGATCCTCTGGAGGACCGGTCCTGCGTAGGCGGTCCGTCACCTGCGACACGGGTGCAGGACGGCGTCCCGTGCCTGACGTAGCACAGAAAATAAATAATGTAATATCAAATAATCAATAGTTCAATATATGACATACCACATACGACGGAAAGTCCTCCCGTTTTCGGCAATCGTCGGCCAGGACGAGATGAAGCGTGCCCTCCTCCTCAATGCGATCAACCCAAAAGGATCGGCGGCGTCCTCATCCGCGGTGAGAAAGGGACCGCAAAATCCACAGCGGTCAGGGGTCTCGCCGATCTGCTCCCCGAGATCGATGTTGTTCAGGGTTGCCCGTTCAACTGCGATCCGGCAGACGGCCATGAGCTCTGCGACGTCTGTGTAGAGAAGGTGCAGATCGGCGAGGAACTCGGCGTTGTCAGGCGGCAGGTCCGCGTCGTCGACCTCCCGCTCGGTGTGACCGAAGATCGGGTGGTAGGCACAATCGACGTGGAACGTGCGGTCAAGGAGGGCGTGAAGGCGATGGAACCCGGTATTCTTGCGGCAGTGAACCGGGGGATCCTCTATATCGACGAGATCAACCTTCTGGACGATCATGTTGCAGATATCCTCCTGGATTCTGCCGCCATGGGCGTCAATGTGGTGGAGCGTGAGGGGATTTCTTTCGCTCATCCCGCCCGGTTCATTCTGATCGGGACCATGAACCCGGAAGAAGGTGAGTTGCGGCCCCAGCTGCTGGATCGATTCGGTCTGCAGGTGACCGTGGAGGGGATCGAGGACGTGGAGCAGCAGATGGCGATCGTGAAGGCTGCCGAGGCCTATGAGACCGACCCGGACGGATTCCGGGCTGAATATGAAACGGCGCAGGGCAACCTGCGCCGGCAGATCGTCGGTGCGAAGGCGTTGCTTCCGCAGGTCACCGTCAGCGACGATCTCCTGCAGCTGGTGGTCAGGGCCTGCGTCCAGATGGGGGTCCGCACCCACCGTGCCGAGATCACCATCATACGGACGGCAAAGACCATCGCCGCGTTCAACGGCAGGACGGCGGTCACCCCGGACGATGTCCGCGAGGCGATGGAGCTGGCGCTCCCGCACCGGATGCGCCGCAGGCCGTTTGAGGAGCCGAGGATCGACCGGGACCAGCTCGATAATGCCATGAAGAGCGCGGAATCAAAAAAGGATGAGATATCAAGCCCTAAGCAGCCGCAGGACGACGTCCCGGACTCGCCTGCCGGCGGCCATACCATCGACGCGGAGGAGTCCGAACATCCTCCTCCCGACGGAGGGATCTCGGAGGCGGCCCTCGGCGTCGGGGACCCGATCGATGTCAGACGCATGAACCTGCTGGACAGGCGCGATACCCTGCAACGGAAGAGAGTCTCCGGCAGGCGTATCGAGACGGTGTCCGCCAGGAACGCGGGCATATACGTCTCCTCCCGCCACCCGACCGGTACCGGGGATATCGCGCTGGACGCCACCCTGCGGGCTGCCGCTCCGCACCAGCGGGAGCGAGACAGAGGGGGCATGGCGGTTGCCGTCAAGGACCAGGACCTCCGCGAGCGGGTGCGGGTGGGGAAGGTCTCCACGGCCTGTGTCTTTGTGGTCGATGCAAGCGGATCGATGGGCGCCATGAAGCGAATGGAGGCAGCCAAGGGCGCCGTTCTTTCGATGCTGCTGGACTCCTACCAGCATCGTGATCGGGTCGGGCTGGTGGCGTTCAGGGGCAGCGACGCCGACCTGCTGCTCCCGCTCTGCTCGAGCGTCGATCTGGCACAGAAAAGGCTGGAGGAGCTGCCCACTGGAGGCAAGACGCCTCTCGCTGCCGGCGTGGTGAAAGGGATGGAGACGCTTCTTCTGGAGCAGCGGAAGAACGGCGAGACGGTCCCGATGATGGTCGTCGTCTCTGACGGGCGGGCGAACGTGCCCCTCTCCGGGAACGTCAGGGACGAGATCATCGGCATCGCCGAAGAGATTCGCTTGCGCGGCATTCACACCGTGGTCATCGACACTGAAGAGACCAGAAAGTCCTTTCTCAAGATGCAGCTCGGCTACTGCAGAATGATCGCCGAACACACCGGCGGGAGGTATTACCCGATCGGCGACCTCTCGCCCGATGCCCTGTACGATATCGCGGTCCTGGAACGGGCGTCGCTCGTACGTCCCGCTTCGTGACCGGCAGGTGGGTGCGGCGCCGGGAGCCTTCCCCGCCGCAACGGGTCGTTACGGGCACAGCGGCGAGAGCTTCGCGATGAGGCGCTCCACCTGCATCACAGCGGTTCCGATGTAGCTCTCCGGGTCGAGCAGGCGTTCGAGCTCTTCGGCGGTGACGAACCGCTCGACCTCCGGCTTCTCTGCGAGCACGTCCGAGAGGTGCCGCCCCTCTGCGAGTGCCTCCATGCTCGCCGTCCGCATCACCTCGTGCGCCTCCTGCCGGTCCATTCCCCGCCGGGTGAGCTCGATCATCACCGATTCGGCGAGGTTGACGCCCCTGAGAAGCATCAGGTTGCGGCGGATGTTCTCGCGGTTGAACCGCAGCCCCTCGAGCACGCCGATCAACACCCGGAGCATGTGGTCGAGCACGATCGACGCCTCGGGGAAGAGCACCCGCTCGCAGGACGAGTTGGTCAGGTCCCGCTCGTCCCAGAGGACGTTGTTCAGGAGCGCCGGCTCCACGGCGGAACGGACGATCCGGGCCAGCCCGCAGACCTGTTCGCTTTTTATCGGGTTGCGCTTGTGGGGCATGGTGCTCGAGCCCACCTGCTTCTCCCCGAACGCCTCTTCCACTTCGCCGATCTCCGACCGCTGCATCAGCCGGATCTCAAGACCGATCTTGTCGAGCGTGGTGGCAACGTTGGCCAGAAACATGAAGTACTCGGCGTAGCGGTCCCGCGCGATCAGCTGGTTGGAGACGTCGACGGATCCGATGCCCAGGAGCTCCATCATGGTGGCCTGGATGGCCGGTCCCGCAGCACCGAGCGCCGCCTGGGTGCCCACCGCACCGGTCAGCTGCCCGACGACGACCCGGGGCCGGAGCTCCCGAAGCCGCTCGATATGGCGCGCCACTTCGCTCGCCCATATGGCGAATCTGAGCCCGTAGGTGGTGGGAACGCCGATCTGACCATGTGTCCGCCCCGCGCAGACGAGCGTCCTGGTCTCCTCGCTCCGCCAGAGCAGCACCTGCAGGAGCTCGGCGAGTTTCTGCTCGATCAGCTCCAGGGACTCCCGCAGCTGCAGAGCCGTCGCCGTATCCAGAATGTCGTTTGAGGTCGCTCCGTAGTGGATCCACCTGCCCGCATCCCCGCAGGCCTCGCCGATCGCCCTGACGATCGCCATCATGTCGTGGTGGATCTCGCCCTCGATCTCCTTCGCCCGCGCAGGGCTCGCCTGCGGTGCGCAGCGCCTGATCGCCGCTGCATCCTCCGCCGGGATCATGCCGTGCGCCGCCTCCGCCTCGGCGAGCGCGATCTCGGCGGTGACGATCGCCCGGAACCGGTTCTCCTCGCTCCAGACGGCACGCATCTCCGGTGTGCCGTACCGGTAGTCGATGGGGTGGATTGCCATAGTGGAAAGAGTGTTGGCCCTCCCGCATAAAAAAAATGGGGTGGGAGAACCGTACACGGGTGGTCAGCACCGGTTGCCGGAATTGGATGGGAAAGGACGGCCTTCCCGAGAGGGCGCACGTAAACCCTCTGCCGGGTGGAAGCAGGAGAAGACCGAAGGTCTTGGACCTGTTGATGCTCCGGGGTGCGACCGGAGGGATTTCTTTTTCAAGGTTTTACGGCTTTGACGGCCCGAATCTGCTCACGATCCGACGCCTATCGCGGTCCGGATCGCCGGCGTACCGGATCCGCGCAGATCTTCGATCCGCGGACGGTGTCGGGATATGCTCTGGCAGGGCTACCGTGCTACCTGGTAGTGCAGGAGGACGGAACCGTTGCTGAAGACCTCACTGTGGACGAGGTTCAGCCTGGCACCTCCTCCAGGGAGTTCCAATTGCGAAAAAGACGTGCGGGGTGGCGTTTCCGGCGAGGACCCTCCGGATTCCGTATCGCTCTGAAAGCAGCTCGAGCGCCGCCCGGTAGTCGACGTGGTCTTCGCCGACGATGAAGTGATCGTACTGCCGCTCTTCCGGGTAACGGAGGTACCCGTCCGGTCCGGCGATCCGGTAGTGGAGGAGTATCGATCTCAAAACCGGTGAGCGCACCGTCGAGGGTGACGGTGTTATGCATGATGACCGCAGGTCTTTCCATCTGCTTTCTCCCTGCGAGAGGCTCGCAGCAGCCGAACGCGCCCGGTCCGCACCCGAAGCCGCCTTCCGCTCTGATCTTCGTGGTCGATCCTCTCTGTATTTTTCGCGTGTACGTACGGCCCGGGGCTTATAAAGATACGCAGCGGAGAGCGAACGTGTCCCCTTCCCGTGGGGATCCAGCTCATCCTTCTGCCGCGTTCACTCCCGTCTCCCCTTGAAGAAGGTATAGCAGAACGTTCCGCCCGCCTCACAGGTCCGGTACAGGCCGCGGATGCCCGCATCCCAGGTCTCTCCATCGATCAGCCCCCGGCGAAGCGCCTTCTCCCTGACCCCTTCCACCATGGCGATGAACGTCTTCTTCGTGAACCCGTCTGCGGGGTCTGGCCTGCTCGCATCGACGTAGACCATCCGGGGGAGACTGCGATGCCGGTGAACCCGGCCTGCGTGGGCAGGGGGTGGGCCTGCCGTCCGATCAGGCCGTTGCCGCCCATCGTTGCCTGGATGTTGACCGGGCACCGGATGGCCTGCATCGCCGCAGCGCTCTCCGGATGGAAGTACGCGGATCCGTGATCCCCCTCTCGATGGCCGTGATGATGCCGCCGGGTTTCAGCCATCGTTGCATCGCACAAAGCGCCCGGAACGGGTTGGTGGGGTGTTCGAGGACGAAGCAGACGAAGGCGTGGTCGAAGCACCCGTCAGCAAACGGCAGGTTCATGACGTCCGCCTGGCAGAACCGGACGCCTGCGATCCGTTCCCGCGCCTGCCGGATCGATGCGCCGGAGATATTATCGACGGACGTGATCGCCGCACCGGGGCTGTTTCTCGCCAGGATCGCCGTCTGCGCGCCGACGCCGCACCCGGCCTCCGGGACCGTGCTCCCCGCAGCGTAGCGGGTGTCGTGGTGCAGGAGTTCCGCCAGCATCTGCGCCTGATCGTGCAGGCGGGTCGATTCGCTCTCTGTACGCCCGTGGACGTATTCATGCGTATGCGGACTCATACGACCAGGGATATACGAGTTGATATAAACGCCCTGTTCGTTCCCGTGTCGATCTGCGTATCAGGATCGCTCCTTCCCGCCGCAGATCGCCCGCCCCCGCCCCGCAAGGTCCCTGACCGCGACCCGTGCGGGGCTGTCGTACGGTATCGCCGCGATCGGCACCGCGCGAAGGTCCGCCTCCTCGACCGCCGGGTCCTCCGGGATACGGGCAAGCAGGGGAAGATCAGCGGTCACGCCTGCCGCCTCCTCTGCCACCTCGCCCCCGTACCGGTTGATGACGAGGTACATCCTGTCCGGCGCGAGCCCGAGCGAGAGGGCGAGATCCCGTATCCGGCGGGCGGTCCTCACCCCCCGGGCGCTCGGGTCGCTCACGATCAGGAGGATATCAGGATTCTTCACGGTGCCGCGGGCGATATGCTCCATACCCGCCTCGGAATCGACGACGACAACCCGGTAGTCGCGCTCCAGGGTGCCGATGCACTCGGAGATGAGAGCGTTCGGGAAGCAGTAGCACCCGCTCCCCTCGGGCCGGCCCATCGGCAGCAGATCGAACCCCTCCGCCTCGGCGAGCACCCGGCGGAACCGGTACCTGACATACCCGGTTCGATCCATCCCCGGCGGGATACTCTCGGTGAAGGCCTGCTCGCGCATGGACCCCAGCGTCTCTGCAATCTCGATGCCGAGCGCTTCGTTCAGGTTGGTGTTGGGGTCCGCATCGACGGCGAGCACCGGAGTTGCGCCCGCCTCGACGAGCGCCGAGACGAGCAGGGCGGCGATCGTCGTCTTTCCGGTCCCCCCTTTCCCCGAGATCACGACGGTACAGGGTCGCGTCATGCCCGCTCCCCCCGGGCGCGCCGCGAGAGCTCCGCCGTCACCTGCATGATCGCCTCCGCCCCCGCCTCGCCAGCGAGCCGGATCCCGCACGTCGGGGTGATCAGGGACCGTTCCGCAAAGAGGCGGTCGCCCACGAGATCGGTGACCTTTGTGCGGATCAGCTGGAACCGCTCAAAGAGAGCGTCCGGTGTCTCGGCGGCGAAGACCTCCGGCTCCGAGGGCACAATGCCCCACGCCACCACCCCGCCGGACTCCATGTATGCGGCGAGATCGTCCGCGTAGAGCAGGAACTCCCGTGCATGCCGGTAGGCGTCGAACGAGATCACGGCGGGCTGCAGCGACATCACAAATCCCCAGTCGGTGTTCGAGCAGCAGTGGATCCCGAGACCCCCCTCCAGGAGAGCGGCGGCGTCCGAAACGCCGGAGCGCACCGTCTCCTCATCGACGGGGACGACGGACGATCCCAGCGACGCCAGGTAGGGCTCGTCCAGCACTATGAGCGTCCGTTCGGCGCCGGTTCGCTCCCGCATCTGGACCTCGCACCACCGGGCCCGAAGCGCGATCATCTTGTTCACCACATCGGCGTACTCGGGGTCGTAGTGGATCGGCCGTTTCCGCTCGTCCACCACCTGCATCCCGAAAGTAACCGGTCCGGTGAGCTGGAATTTGAAGAGGAGCACGTCGCGGAGATCGAAGGAGAGCATCCGATGGAATGCGGAGCCGTATACCTCTCCCACCGCATATGGTGCGACGTTCCCCTCCATGTAGTCCAGCAAGATCTGCTCCATCGCCGCCGCGTGGCCGGCGGAGGTGTCGACCGTCATCCGGTCTCCCGCGACCACCCTGCCCGGGAGATGCTCGGAGTCGCAGAAGACGATCCGTTCCAGGATCCCCCGCTTCGGGAGCGTGGGTGCGTACGGCACCCGGGGGAAGGCGGCGAGGACGGCCCGGCACGCCGCGTCGGGATCGCGATGAGGAAGCGACCCGATGCCGGTCGCATGCAGGTGCGTCGGCGGGATCAGGGCTGCCACTTCTCCTCCCTCCGAAGCCTGCACGTCTCCAGCATCTTCTGCACCTCCGGGAAGAGCGCAAGATCCGTATGGGGCAGAAAACAGCTCGAGGTGTACTGGTCCATGAACGACGGTTCGGCGTTCAGTTCGACGTACGTGATCCGCTGTGCGATATCGTCCAGAATCTTCCGCTTTCCGCGGCTGATCAGGGCGATGTTGGCGCCGGTGATCGCGCCGTTGCCGATGTTCTTCACGCGCTCCAGCGGCACCTCGGGGATGAGGCCGATCGTCACGGCGTTCTCCTTTGAGAGGTAGTTCCCGAACGCTCCTGAAAAGTAGATCGCGGATATGTCGTGGTGGGTGATGCCGGCCGCGTTCATCAGCGTCATGCAGGCGCCGTGGACTGCCGCCTTGCTCATGATCAGGTTCTTGATATCGTTTTCTGTGATGACGATATCCTTTCCGATATCGGTCTCCTCCTTCCACGCAACCACGAACTCGGGGAAGTACCGGCCCTGGCGTATCCGGGGATGCCTGATGGCCATATCGATCTGCCCTGTCCGGTCGATGACGCAGGCGCGGATCAGTTCCGCGAGGAGGTCGATGAGTCCGGACCCGCAGATCCCCCGCGGCCGTACGCCGTTGATCGTCTCGTATGTCGGGGCGAGCGTGTCGGGATCGACCTGGACCCTCTCGATCGCGCCCGGGTTCGCCCGCATCCCGAAGAGCACCTCGCCGCCCTCCAGCGCGGGCCCTGCCGCTCCGGCGCAGGAGAGCATCCACTCGCTGCTCCCCAGCACCACCTCGAAGTTGGTGCCGATATCGATGAGCAGCGAGAGGTCGTCATGCTCGGCCATGCCGGATGCGAGGATATCGGCGATCACGTCCCCGCCGATGAAGTTCGATACGGCGGGGAAGGTGTAGACCCCGGCGTTCGGATTCGTGGCGATGCCGATGCGGCCCGCAGCCGTCGAGAGCATCCGCCTGACCGCCGGGACATAGGGTTCGGCGATCATGTAGGCGGGATCGATGCCCAGCAGGAGGTGGGTCATCACCGTGTTGCCAGCGACCACCACTTCGACGACATCCTCGAGATCGACGCCGGCGGCATCGGCGGCGGCGGTCAGTGCGTCGTTGATGCTCTCGACGGCGAGCTGCTGCAAACGGACGAGCCGGTCTTTTTTTGCGAAGTTCACCCGCGAGAGGATATCCTCTCCGCAGGCGATCTGGCGGTTGTAGTTGGACGCCGAGGAGACCGTCTGGCCGTCGGCGAGGCTCCAGAGATACGTCACGATGGTGGTGGTCCCGAGGTCCACCGCCGCGCCGAACAGCCGCTCCTCGCTGTCCCCCTCCTCTACCCGAATCAGCCGGTAGCCGCCGGGCACCAGCGCAACGGTGCCGGTGATCGCCCAGTTCGCCCGGCGGAGCATCTGGGGGAGGTCGCGCAGCACCTCCAGGGGGACGTAGATCGTGCTGGCGGCCGGTCCCCCTCTCCGTTCCACGCCCTCCAGCAGGCGGTTGAGGTCCGGCGTCGGGTCGTCCAGGGTGGGGGACTCGAGCCGCAGGAAGTACTTCCTCACCGACGGGTGGAACGGCACCGCCAGCACGGGTGTTTCGACCAGGATCTTCTGCTCCTGGATGAGTGTGTGTTCGGGGACCTCCACCCGCACGTCGCTGTACACGTGCGTCTGGCAGGCGAGGCACGCTCCTTCCGCGAGTTCCTCGTCGGTGAAGAAGTGCCGGAACTTCTCCCGGTCGAAGGAGACCGAACCCTGCCGGACGTAGACCACGCACTTGCCGCACTTCCCCTGTCCGCCGCAGACCACGTTCATGGCGAGATTTGCCCGTTGCGCCGCGTCCAGGATCGTGGACCCCTTCGGGACGACCGCCTTCCGGAACCCGGGCAGAAAGGTGACGGTCGGCATCTTACGCCACCCACGTCGTCTCCAGGAACTCGCCGATCTCCGCGGCGTCGCGCGGACCCACCAGCACCTCCCATCCGGTCTCGTCTTCGATCCTGCCTGATAGCGGTGCGGCGTACCCCGGAATGATCAGCCGGCGGTGGTCGACCTGCTCCTCCAGGCCGAACTTCCGGATCGATTCGGCGACGAGCGTCTCGGTGAGCTTGCCTCCTGCCACGGCCGTGAGGACGGAGAGCCCTTCGGTGTCGACGACGAAGAGGATGCACGGGATCTTCGCCGCCTCCAGGTAGCCGAGCAGCGTGAAGTAGGTGAGCGAGAAGTTGACGGTCAGGAGGACAGGGGCGTCCCTTCCCGGGTTGTTCAGCGGGTACGCCCCCGGCGTCACCTGAATGGGTTTCTGCGGGTCGGTGTAGATGTTCTGCCGCAGGGTGAGGGCGGCCATCGTGGACGGGGCCGGGAGGGGGTCGGAGATGATGACCCCGGCGTACTTCAGGATGCCCGCGACCATGGCGGCGTCCGGCAGCCCCAGCGGCGTTGCATCGAAGACCACCGGGTAGCCGAGCTCGGGCGCGGATCGGTCGATCGCGCGCTTCCGGATGAGCGTTGATGTGGCGATGAAATCGCCGAGCGATGCGGGATCGCAGTCCAGCAGGAGGTCGTTCGCCCCCGCTGCGATGCAGTCCTTCACGAGCGCGGTCAGCGCTTCCACGCCCCGCGCCCTGACTGCGAGAGGGCAGCCGTACTTCTTTGCGAGCCCTGCCATCTCGCGGCAGTTCCCGGCCGTGGCCGCGTGGATGAGCGGGCGGTAGTTGCCGCAGACTGCGAGTGCCGCCGCCTGCGCCTGCGGGTCTTCGGCGATCAGCACCTCCGGCAGTGCGCTGCACGCCTCGATGGCTTCGACGGTCCGTGCGAAGCGTTCGGCCGACCCGCTCTCGTTGCGGATGGCCACGCCGTCGACGATCAGGTCCTCTCCCACGCGGTGCACCACCCCGTCACGCACCCGTTCCGCTATCGCGCGCACCCGATCCTCCGGCCAGGTGTCGGAGATCTCAAAGAAGATGCCCGGACGGTGATAGAAGGTCTTTTCGTGCCGGAAGAGGACGAACTCCTCGCCGACCGCCACGGAGCGCTCACCGACTCCGACCTCCGCCAGCCGGATGGGCGGTCGCGTGGCCCCGCCGAGCAGCGCCTTCGTCTCCGGATCGAGGTCCGGGCAGAGGTCCACGTCCGCCTTTCCGGCGGCGAGCTTCATGGCGAAGGCCATGCAGGTGGGAAAGCCGCACTTCTTGCAGTTAGTTTTGGGGAGCATCCTGTAGATATCGAGCGCCTTCAGCGCCATGCTTCACCTCCCGGCTGCGGCGCCGCCCGGAGTGCGGCGAGCGCCTGCTTCAGCCTTCCGACGGTTTTGGGGTGGCGGACGCAGACGATGTCTGCGCCGGCGATGAGGGCGGACAGCGCCGTGTAGAACTCCCACGCGACAGCGGTGTCGTCTCTCTCCTCCGGCGCCGCCTCGCGGACCTCCTTGACGTTCAGCGAATCGACGGCGGCGCTGATCATCGGCATCGCGAGGTCGGCATCACCGGCCAGCGCGGCGAGGCGGATGCGCTCCATCACCGAGTAGGAGTACTCGAACCCGTACCCGAGCGCCCCCGTGTAGGGATCGATGACGATGCGGTCCCGGGGGACGCCCGTCTCACGCAGAAGGATGTTCAGCTGCTTGGCCAGGTTGACGTCGATGGGCGACTGGGCGATCACGACATGCCCGTATGCGAGCGCAGCGGCCGCGACGCTGCGGTAGCGGTCGGCCTCGGCCGTCCCCAGCAGCAGGCGTTCGCCCTCTCCCGCCTCGCCGCACCGGCGGAAGACCTCGGAATCGATCGCGGGTTCGCTGCTCCCTTCGACGATCTGTGGTATCCCGAAATCAT
>DAQY01000077.1 GCA_002503105.1 Methanomicrobiaceae archaeon UBA206 | reverse complement strand
AGAACTTTCGTTACGCTACCCCTTTCAGCCACTGCAGGGTTTTTAGCCAAGTGGTTTCCGGGCCTAGCGATACCATACTTCGTCCTTCACGAGCATATGAGCGGCAGGAATTCAAGGAATATTAGCCGCAACGTCATCGCTTCAGCAGTTCTGCTTCTCATAGTTACCTTACCGTTTGTGGTGTTAAGTAGTTCCGGGTTCCTCGCGACGTATACGACGCATGCCGAAAGAACTGCCTTGGCACACAGTTTCTGCTACTACGTCGACTTCATACTCGAGAGCGTTCTTGGCCTCTCGTTCTTCGCACAGGTGTCGATCGTTCTGATGGCTGTTGTTCAGATTTTTCTTCTGTGGTACTATCACTCAACAAAGAATATCAGCGCCGAGTATCTGTGTGCGTTCCTTTTCTTCAGCACCTTTACATTCATTATATTCAATAAAGTTTTCAGCCCGCAGTACATCCTATGGATCACGCCATTCCTTGCCATATTCCTGGCCCGTTCCCTCAAGAAGATAGCGCTCTTCTACGCAATCCAAGCGTGGATGTATCTTGAGTTTCCCATTCTCTACAGATTCATCTATATCAACGACGGATATTTTATCGGAGACAGCAGCCCGCTCATCTCTGTTCCGTTCCTCTTCTTTACAGTCAAGTTTATCTTGTTGTTCGTCGCTTTCGGCATGGTCTGGTCCTCCTTGAAGTTGAAACACCCCGATCTGAGAGTGACCCTGGCGCCGTCGCACCATGAGAAGAGCACATAACTTTGCAGAGGTAGAGGTCATCCCAAAACGCTTCTTCCTGGAGGGGCGCACCCGCCGTCCCGTCCGGACCGCAACCGACGCCAGCATGATCACCGGCACCAGCTCCAGTCTGCCGAACCACATGGCAAAGATGAAGAGCCACTTCGATGCCACGCTCATGCCGGGATTCACGAACCCGTTGGAGAGGCCGACGTTGGACATGGCGGAGACGACCTCAAAGATGACGTCGTTGGAGTCGTACGACGCAGATGCCTCGATGTGGAGGAGGACGATGCTGATGATAAAGACCGTCAGAATGAAGAAGACGATGACGAGCATGTTCTTGGAGATCTCCAGCTCGGCGGTGTCGTACTTCACCAGTCTCCCGTCGTGGCGGAACGGCACGACCACACGCCCCGTCACGAACAATCGCCGGAACCACCAGACGAGACTCTCGCCTGCCAGCGTCACCCGGGCGAGTTTGATACCGCCGGCCGTGCTCCCCGCCGAGCCGCCGATCAGCATGAGCATGGAGAGGAAGAGAACGGTAACACCGGGCCACTCCATCAGGTCGGCGTTCTGGAATCCGGTGCAGGTGACCCCGCTCGTCACCATGAACGCTCCCCGCCGGAGCGCGGTGGGGGGATCCAGATCGGTCAGGGAGAGGAGGTCCCACGTGACCACGGCGCACCCGATCACGATCAGCGCCAGCAGCAGATAGGCCTGCGGATCGCGGAACAGACGGAGCTGTCGCCTGATGTACATGAGGTAGTAGATCTTGAAGGGCATCGCTCCGGCGATCATGATCGGGATCACCAGCATTTCAAGAAGCGGGTTCTGGTAGTACATGATGCCTGCGGAGTGGATGGAGAACCCGCCCGTCGCGATCGCGGTCATGGCGATATTCACGGCGTCCCAGACCGAAACGCCGGAGAGGAGGATGAGCCCGATCGAGGCGAACGTGACGATGAGATAGATCCGCCACATCTGCGACGCGGTGCTCACGACGCTGGGCATGAACGCCTCGATCCGCCCCTCGGACCGGTAGAGCCGGAACTGGGTGAGGCCGGAGCGGGATGCCATCGCAATCGTGAACGCTACAATGCCGATGCCTCCCAGCCACTGGGTCAGCGACCGCCAGAAGAGGAGGGTCTTGGGTGTATCGTCCACCGAGGGGATGAGCGACAGGCCTGTCGACGTCCAGCCGGACATCGCCTCAAAGACGCTGTCCGTGTACGGCATCCCGTTGCCGAACGTGAACGGGAGCGCCCCGATAAGGGCGGCGACGAGCCAGATCAGGGCGACCGAGGCGAGGGCCGCGCTGAGCTGTGCTTCACCGTCCCGCCTGGGTACGGAGACGAGCGAAGCACCGACGGCGGCGAATCCCAGGGGGGCGGACGCCATCGGCAGGAGGAGATCCAGCTCTCCGAAGGCGAGAGTCACCAGGAATGGCAGGCATGAGATGGATCCCATGAACAGAAAGATCCTACCAAGATCGGGAGCGATAATCGAGAAATTCCCGTTCGCCGCCATGTGATGAATTTTTCGATGGTGAAACATATAATATCTTGGCTGATCTGTCTGGCCTGGCGCAGAACGTCTCTCAAAACGAGGTCCGTCGTTTTTATAAATGGCCCGGGAACGCATTCCGTCATCGCCGCGATCGCGCCGACCACAGTGCCCGCATGGGAGAGGGGTCACCGTGAAGGTGGGGACTGCATATACGCTCTCTCTCTCCCGGTACGGCGGCTGGTCGGTCGGGGTGGTGCCCCTTCCATACGGCTCCGCAGGTCGTTGCCACACCAGCGTACGTCTCCACGAGCACCGCCGGAGCATCGTGGCAAAATACAGGGAAAACGGTTTTTCCGGTCTGCCTGACGCCGATATACTGCTCCTGTGCGGTGCGCCGGCAGATGACCGGACAGGTCCTTTCATGGAACTCATCCCGAAACACTATGAAGCCGTGCCGGCTGCAGACTCGACCGACGAAAAAGCGATCATCCGGTTCCGCTCGAAAGTTTTTCCGGGAATCTTCTCTCTCCACATGTTGCCAGGACTCGCCGCGGCATCTTCGGGAAGTGGACCGTGGGGAGTGCGCCTGGCGGATCGGCAGGCGCATGAGAAGATGCTTCGCATCTTCGAGTATGTCTCCTGAGGGGCGGAGGCAGGGGAGGGGGTCTCCCCTCGAAGATGCGAAGCGTTTCGGTGGGTCTTCCCTCCCGCCGGAAAGTTTTGGGACGGCCTCCGGGATCACATGCGTAGCAGGCGGGCGTTGATCGCGACGATCACGGTGCTGGCGCTCATGAAGATCGCGCCGACTGCCGGGGTGAGCACGATCCCGGCGCCGATCAGCACCCCTGCAGCGAGCGGGATGGCCAACGCATTGTATCCGGTCGCCCAGAGCAGGTTCTGGACCATCTTGCCGTAGGTCTTCTTCGAGAGGCTGACGATCGCCACGGCATCACGGGGGTCGTTGCGCACGAGCACGATATCCGCGCTCTCCACCGCAACGTCGGTCCCCGCCCCGATCGCGATCCCCACGTCCGCCTGCACCAGCGCCGGGGCGTCGTTGATCCCGTCTCCCACCATCGCCACCCGAAATCGGCTCTGGACCTCCCTGATCTTATCCGCCTTCTCGTGCGGCAGCACCTCGGCAAAGAACTCGTCGAGCCCGAGCTCGTCCGCCACCCACCGGGCCACGTACCAGTTGTCACCGGTGAGCATCATGCACCGGATGCCCATGCCCTTCAGCCGGTCGATCGCCTCGCGCGACTCTTTCCGGATGATGTCGGCGAGCGCGAGCGCCCCGGCGGGCCGGTCGTTCTCCAGGAGGAAGACGACGGTCTTGCCCTGCTGCTGGACAGCCGCCACCCGCCCGTCGTCGACCGCGATCCCCCGCTCCTGCAGGTAGCCTGGACCGACCACCTTGAGGTTCCGCCCAGGAGCGTCCGCCTCCACGCCTTTTCCCAGGATCGCCCGGAACCGCTCGAGCGGGATCAGGTCGAGCCCCCGGTCCCCGGCGCTCCGCACCACGCCCCGGGCGATGGGGTGCTCCGAGTACGCCTCGACCGAGGCGGCCGCCTGCAGCACCCCGTCCTCGCCTCCCTCTCCGAACGGCACGATGTCGGTCACCCCGAACCTCCCTTCGGTCAGCGTGCCGGTCTTGTCGAAGACGATAGCCTGCAGGTCACGCGCCCGCTCGAACGCGCTCCGATCCCGGATGAGCAGCCCGGACTGTGCACCAAGCGACGTCGAGACCGCCACCACCAGCGGGACGGCGAGGCCCAGGGCGTGGGGACAGGCGATCACCATCACGGTGGCGGCCCGCTCGACCGCAAACCCGAGCGCCTGCCCGAGGACGAGCCAGGCGACAAACGTGATTGCCCCGACCGAAAGGGTGATCATCACTAGGACGAACGCCGCCCGGTTCGCCAGATCCTGCGCACGAGACCGGCTCTCCTGCGCCTGCCTGACGAGCTCGATCACCTGCGAAAGATACGTCTCCTTGCCGGTCTTCTGCACTTCGGCGACGACCGACCCCTCGCCGTTGATCGCGCCGCCGATCACGCGGTCGCCCGGCTGCTTGGAGACGGGTTTCGACTCCCCGGTCAGCATCGCCTCGTTCATGCTGGTCGCACCCTCGACCACCACCCCGTCGACCGGCACCTTCTCGCCGGGTTTGACGAGCACCCGGTCGCCTGGGGAGAGCTGTTCGACGGAGACGTCCTCGGTACTGCCGTCACGCACGAGGTGCGCCTCGGAGGGCATGATCCGGACCAGCTCCTCGAGTGCTCGTGAGGCTCCGAGCACCGACCGCATCTCCACCCAGTGCCCGAGGAGCATGACGTCGATCAGCGTCGCGAGCTCCCAGAAGAAACCCTCGCCGCCGACCAGGCCGAGGACGACGGCGGCACTGTAGGCGTAGGCGATGGTGATGGCGATGGCGATCAGGGTCATCATCCCGGGCGACTGCGACCGCAGCTCGGCCACGATGCCGGTCAGGAAGGGCCGGCCGCCGTAGATGTAGACCGCGGTGGCGAGCGCCAGGAGCACGAGGATCGAACCCAGAAATTCGAGTGTGAAACCAAAGAACGCCTGGATGGTGGGGGAGAGGGTGAGGATCGGGATCGTCAGGATGACGGAGACGATGAACCGCCGCCGGAAGTTCTCCAGCGCGTGCCGGTGGGTGCGGGGCGGCTCCCGGCGGCTCGCCTCCTCGATCCGGGTCTCAGACGCCCCGCCCTCCGCTGTGTCTGCGCCCCCGCGGGCATGCCGGTCATGATCCATGGCAGACGACCTCCACCTCCCGGAGGTGCGTGTCACCGCTCTCACCGCCGCTCCGGTTCCCCCTTTCGCTTCCGGTACTCCTCTTCGGCGATCCCGCCCTTCGCGGAGCGCTCCCGGAGCACCTCCATCGCCTGATCGTTCGCGCGCACTGACTGTCGATCCAATATCTCCCGCAGCACCAGGTAGGGGACGATGAAGATAAACCCGACCATCGGGACAACGATCGGGATGAGCCAGAGCAGGCCGTTCACGCCCCCGCCCGGTCGCGCAGCCATCACAGACGCATCATCGGCCAGGAGAACCGGATCCCCCCGCCCCATATGCAGGGGGTTGCGCCGGGCGGAGGCGGGGCCCGTGCTGGCCCCCGGCCTTCTCCTCCAGGTCCGGCGATACGGTTGTAGATTGCGGCGAAGACGGCGCCGCCGACCAGGCAGTAGATGGAACATCCAGAAGGCGCCGATGAAAGCGCCGACCACGGTCGGCGTAAAGCCGGGGTGGAACGCCGCCATCCCCTCCAGGAACCCGATCCCCCGCCGGTGGCGAGCGCAAACGGGGTCATGGCCAGCATGGCCAGCGCAGCGATGACCGCCGCAGAAACGACAAAAGCCCTGACATCGAGCGGCACAGTGAATCCCTCTCCGGTCACCGGGTGGTTCTCATGGGTGGTTCTCATGACAGGTAAAGGTGTCCCTGCGGGACACCCGTGCACACCGCTCCGTCCGGCACCTCCCCCGAATCCGCGATTCCGGGCGGCCCGTACACGCAGAAGGTCGTCCTTCCACCGGCGGGGCGCCCAACAACCACCCAACGGATCGATTGTACGGTTTTTCTGCGGAAGATACCGACCCGGCGGCGGCGCGCTCGCATGGATGACGTCCCCCAGAGGCTTTCTCATCTCTCCCCTGCCCGCACTGATATCCGGGCACGGCTCAACCGCACCGTGCTGCCGCCGCGGATGCAGCCGGATACGGCGGCGGTGATCAGCGAAGTCGTTGACCTCCAGCCTGCCAGTGACGGCGCCGATCCGCAGGCCTGCTGAGCCTTGAAGGGCAAATATTTATCGTGCAATCCCCTCTCACTTCCATCTACAGCGGCTATGGAGCTGAAGAGAGGACTCACCCAGTTCGACCTGACCAGCCTGATCGCCGGGTCGATCGTGGGCGCCGACATCTACATCGCCTCGGCACTTACGGCGGGTCTGGTCGGGCCGTTCGCAATCGTCGTCTGGGTAGTCGCCGGGATCTTCGCCGGGATAATCGCCCTGGTCTTCGCCTATTGCAGCTATTACGTCCCGCGCGTCGGCGGCCCCTTCGCATTCGTCTCGGAGGCGTTCGACGACTTCTACGGCTTCCTGACCGGATGGAGTCTCTGGATAGCCGAACTCATGGCCCTCCAGGTCTTCGCCATCGCGTTCGTTCTCTACCTCACCTCCCTCGTCCCCCTCGACCCCGCCTGGCAGACCGGCGTCCGGGCGGCGTTCATCGGTCTGCTCACCCTGGTCAACATCGTCGGCGTCAAAGCCGCAGGAAGGCTCAACGACCTCCTGACGCTCATCAAGCTCCTCCCCCCTCATCGTGCTCATCGTGCTCATCATGCTCATCATGGCAGGACTGGTATCCTTCGTCGCGGAACCGGGCATCGTTGCGGCGAATTACCGTCCGTTCCTCCCCCTAGGTCTGGGGAATGTCGCCCAGGCGGTGGTGCTCGTCTTCTGGGCATATGTCGGATTCGAGATGGGCACGCTCCCCGCAGGCGAGGTTGAAAACCCCGAACGGACCATCCCCCGCGCCATCATGAGCGGGATGTTCATTGTGGGGGCCTTCTACGTCCTGACCAACCTGGTGCTATACGGCATCGTCAACTGGACCGACCTGACGGTCAGCACCACCCCCCTCGTTCTCGCTGGCGCCACGCTCTTCGGAACCGCAGGGATCCTGCTGATGACGGTCGGTGCACTCTTCTCCGTATCCGGTTCCGACGAGTCGGGTATGCTCGGCACCTCACGCCTTGCCTACGCCATATGGCGATCGACGGGCTCTTCCCGGCCGTCTTCGCGCGCCTGCATCCCGCGTGCGGCACGCCATTCGTCATCCTGATCGCACAGGGAGTGATCGCTTTTGTACTCTCCAGCTACGCGAACCTCTCCGGGCTGATCTCGTTTTCGGTCTTCAACATTGCATTCTCTAGCCCCCTCCCTGTTTCACC
>DAQY01000081.1 GCA_002503105.1 Methanomicrobiaceae archaeon UBA206 | reverse complement strand
CGGATGCACCTCCCGGTCCCTCATACCTATCGGTGCGATGTGCTCCATGAATACTGGCCGAAAACCTCAATCAGGGCATAATAATCGGGGTCATCTCCACGCAGGGGAGTGCTCTGATCCGAATCGATCCATCATACCCGGATATTTTTGGGACGAGTTCTATGTTAACCGTGTGCCGCACTGTGCTCGAGTCTTCGCCCAACAACCGGCAGGAGGGGGTTCGGGCTTCCCTGATATTCACTCATCGCACGAATGGAAGAGACGGCCGATCGATCAACTTTTTTCATTTAGCAACACCTACATATAGGGTTATACCTATTTACTACACGTTGGGCGCTTTCGCCCGCACATCGCACATGATAGTGGTGATTGAATGACTAAGACTACCATATCCGTTGTCAAAGCAGATATTGGCAGTTTTCCGGGACATTCCCGCACTCACCCGAAGCTCCTTGAAAAGGCTGCCCAGATGCTCAGGGAAGCTGAAGGGAAGACCCTCACCGACTCTTTCGTCACCCACTGCGGTGACGATCTCGCCCTGATCATGACTCACACGAAGGGCGAAGACGATCCGGAGATCCACGAGCTCGCATGGAACATCTTCATGGAGTGCGCCGGGATCGCAAAGGGGATGAAGCTGTACGGGGCCGGCCAGGATCTCCTGGGCGACGCCTTCTCCGGCAACGTCAAGGGGATGGGGCCCGGTGTCGCTGAGATGGAGTTCGAAGAGCGGGGGAGCGACCCGGTTATGGTGTTCCTGGCGGATAAGACCGAACCCGGCGCATGGAACTTCTTCCTCTACAAGATCTTCGCCGATCCCTTCAACACGCCGGGCCTAGTCATCGACCCGTCGATGCACGAGGGCTTTACGTTCGAGGTGCACGATGTGATGGAGAAGCGGAAGATCCGCTTCGATACGCCGGAGGAGTCGTACGATCTCCTCGCCTACATCGGCGCCCCCTCCCGCTACGTGATCAAGTACATCTGGAAGAAGGACGGCACGATCGCCGCATCCACCAGCACCCAGCGCCTGAACATCATGGCGGGCAGGTACATCGGCAAGGACGACCCCGTCATGATCGTCCGGTCGCAGAGCGGTCTCCCGGCCGTCGGCGAGGTGATCGATCCCTTCTGCACGCCGTTCCTCGTCGCCGGATGGATGAGGGGATCGCACCACGGCCCATTCATGCCGGTCGGCATTCCGGACGCGAACTGCACCCGGTTCGACGGCCCGCCCCGCGTGGCGTGCCTCGGGTTCCAGATCAGCAACGGGAAGCTCATCGGGCCAGCGGACATGTTCGACGACCCGGCATTCGACCGCGTCCGCTCCCGCTGCAACGAGATCGCCGATATAATCCGGGCGCACGGGCCGTTCGAGCCGCACCGGCTCTCGCTGGAGGAGATGGAGTATACGACGCTCCCGGGTGTCGAGAAGAAGCTGAAGGACCGATGGGAAGAGATTCCCGAGTAACACCACGCCTTTTTTCCCCGCCCGCCCCGACGCCTCACCGTTGCGCACTGCCGCTGCCGATGAGATCGACGAGCCGGCGCAGGAGCTCATCGACGGTCGCCGCCACGGAAGAGCGTTCTTCAAGCGCCGCAAAGAGCTGTTCTGCCCTGCCGCCCGTATGATCGAGCTCCCTGAAGTCGCTCTGCCGTGAGAAGAGAACGATCGGTCTATCCCCGATCATGCTGCAGGCGACTTCGAGGTTGGCCAGGTTTCCCTCACCCACCGGCATAGCAGCCACCGCGATCGCATCCGATTGGCGGCACCATTCCTGCAGGCGTTCCGCATCCGCGCTGCCGATGCGGGAGAACGGCGGGGCGGTCAGCGTATCGCACCCGAGCGCCCGGGCGACGTCGAGATCCCGGTCGCCCTCGTGGAGCACACCGGCACGGACGATATATCCCGCATGGACGAGCGCAAACAGCACGGCCTGTGCACACCCGCCTCCGCCGATGACGAGAATCCGCGACTTCCGCTCCCGGTGGCGGGGAAGAGGGATCGAGAACGCAAGCTGCGCCTGCGGGAGGTGGGGGTGCTGCAGCCGGTACGAGTCCACGCCGAAGACCTCCCTGATCGCCGGCGTCGAGAGCACCGACGTCGGGTCGCCACAGCCTGCCACAGTTCCGTCCCTGAGCAGGACGGTGCGGTCACAGAAGGAGATCGCATGGTTGACGTCGTGGATAACGGTGACCACACAGATGTCGCGGGAGAGGTTTTTAAGCAGGTGCATGATCTCGAGCTGGTGCTTGATGTCGAGGTGCGCTGTGGGTTCGTCCAGCAGGAGAAACTCCGGTTCCTGGGCAAGAGCACGTGCGATCATCACCCGCTGGAGTTCCCCGCCCGAAAGCTCCCCGATAGACCGATCATGAAGATGAACCGCGCGCGCAAGCTCCAGCGCCTCTTCGGCAATCCGGTGATCTTCCAACGTCTCGGCCTGAAACCGCCCCAGGTACGGCGTACGCCCCATCAACACATAGTCGTAGACGGAGAACTCGAACGGTGACGTGAGCCGCTGCTCCACCACGGCCCGCAGCCGTGCGAGGTCGCGGGGACGCAACGCATTCACCGCCCGCCCGTCGTACGAGACGACCCCTGCCTCGGGCCGAAGATACCCCGCCATCACACGCATCAGGGTGGTCTTGCCACAGCCGTTCGGTCCCAGTATCCCGACCAGTTCCCCGGCCCTGACATCAAAGGTCACATCGCTGAGTACTGCGGTGCTGCCGTACCGGAATGTGACTCCATCCACCGACAGTACGCTCATGCCTCGCTCCCCCTCCACCGGAGCAGGTAGATAAAGAATGGGGCCCCGCAGAGGGCGGTGATCACACCGATGGGAAGCTCTGCGGGGGCGATGACCGTTCGGGCGACTGTGTCCGCTGCGATCAGGAATATCGCCCCTGCACAGACCGAGAGCGGCAGGAGCACCCGGTGATCGGGACCGACGAGAAGTCTGGCGATGTGGGGAATGATCAGGCCGACGAACCCGATGATGCCGCTGACCGCCACAGCCGCTCCGGTTACGACCGACGAGACGACCAGCAACACCTTTTTCAGTTGATCCGCCTGAACCCCCAGATAGTGCGCCGACTCTTCCCCGAACATCAGTGCATTCAGCGGGCGGGCGAAGGCGACAAAGATGAACACTCCAGCGGAGATGAAGGGCAGCACCATGTATACATGGGCCCACGTACGACCGGCAAGTCCCCCCATCATCCAGAAGATGACCTGATGGAGATCTTCGCTTGAGGTGAAGAGGAGAAACGATGTGCAGGCGGACATGAAGGCAGAGACCGCAATGCCCGAGAGGAGGAGCGTGTGGGTGGAGACGCGACTCCCCACCCGGGCCAGCTCGTAGACCAGCAAGACGGTAAGCGTTCCACAGACGAACGCCGCCAGCGGAAGGTCAAAGAGTCCCAGCCCGAACGAGACGCCGGAGAGCAGCACGGCCGCGGCGCCGAGGGCCGATCCGTTGGATATCCCCAGAATGAACGGATCAGCCATCGGATTGCGGAACAGGCTCTGGAGCGCCGCCCCGCTGGCCGCAAGGCCCGCCCCGACGAGCCCTGCGAGGAGGACGCGCGGTACCCGGATGAGGAGGACTATCGTCTCCTCCGCAGGACTCCAGAAGGGCTCGCCGCCCAGAACGGCGTTCCGGATGATCGCAAGGACCGTTCCACAGTCGATGGAGGATTCCCCGATGCATACGGACGATGTGCCGACACACGCCAAAATGAGGAGGAGGGCCGCGAAGACCCCCCCGTGCCTCATGCGTGCATGCATGAGGCGAACATCTCCAGCGTCTCGATCATCCTCGGCCCGGGCCGGTTCGCCAGATCGCCGTCGATCGTGTAAATTCTACCGGTCTTTACGGCGGGGATGTCTGAAAGTGTCGGTTTCTCCAGCAGACGTTCCTTTATCGGAACCGTGCCCGCTGCATGCGTCTCGGATACGATGATCACGTCCGGTTGTCCTGATACCACCGTTTCGTCTGAAATGATCACATAGCCTTCCGCATCAGCCGCGATGTTGATACCCCCTGCTGCGGTGATCAGGTCATTCTGCAGCGTGTTATTCCCCGCAACGATGAGCGGATCGTCCCAGAGGACGTACATCACCCGCACTGGCGATGCATGGCAGGTATTCGCGCGCACCGACTCCTCCCGCAGGCGCATCCCGGAAACGACCAGCTCTGCAGTATCACTGCAGCCCAGGATGTCACCCACGCATGCGATGTTTGCATAGACGTCATCGAGGGATTCGAGCCTGAAGACCAGCACCGGCACTCCCACGGCACGCAATCCCTCAACTATCGTCGTATCGGTGATCGTGGTGGCAAGTACCAGGTCCGGCCTGAGGCCCACGATCGCCTCTATGCTAAGTGTCTTCGGCCCTCCGACCGAGGGGATATCCCGGACTTCTGCAGGAAAGTTGCAGTAGTCGGTCCTTCCCACCAGCCGGTCCCCCTGACCGAGCACGCAGACCACCTCCGTCTCGCTGGGTGCGAGGGAGACGATACGCTCCACTTTCACCGGAACTTCCACGACAGCACCGGTGTCGTCGGTCATCGTACTGGTCTTCAGCGAACTCTCACCCGCCTGGATACAACCGGCAGCAGAGATCATCACAAGGAGCGTCCCCGTAATGAGGAGTGATCTCATACACAAATAAATCGCTGCTTAAAACAAATAAACTTGACTAAATCAGCCTCGCCGATCCGTTCACCGTTCGCAGTGGCCGCCTGTGAACCCCCCCCATATCATCCCCTTTTCTCATGATTCTCGTCGGTTCGAGCAAAATCGCACAGGGATGGAAACTTTAATTACCCAACATAACCACATGGAAATAGATGGTTAACGGCATCGTACTTCCTGTTAAAAAGGTTTTTTCGCTCGTCGACTCGAAGGTCACCGTGGAGATCAAGGACGACGGCCGGAAACTGCAGGGTCGGCTCGTGGCGGTGGACGAGCACCTCAATATCCACATAGACGAGACCATCGAATACATCGGAGATCGGCGCGGACGCACCCTGGGGACGGTTGTCATCAGAGGAAACAATATCCTGACCATCTCGCCCCTGATCTGATTATTATGACCGAGCAGGAGGAAGAGGCGCTCCATATCATCCAGACCCATCGCCAGGGGATTCTCCAGAGCGAGCTGTGGAAAGAGCTCAATATCGATTCCAGAAAGTGCTCCCGTATCGTGAAGCGACTGCTGGATGCAGGGCTGATCGAGCGGATCGAGTACCGGAGCGACGGGATCAGGACCTATCTGCTGCGGGCGAAGACGCGGGCGATCGACCCGTCGCTCATCCTCGCGGGAGGCGAGATCCTGCCCTGCATCGGCTGCGAACGCGAATGCGTTCCGGAGGAGTGCTCGCTGCTCCTCGACTGGATGTACCAGCTTGTTCTCGAAGAGTATCAGGGGTAAGAACCCGCACCCATCTCTTGCAGGGTCTGCAACCGCCGCAGAACCACTTTCACAATTCTTATCTCTCCGTTCTTAAAAAAGACTGATACGTGGTGAAGAACGAACGGCACGGAGATCACGGCACGGTGCATGCACAGGCGACCATCCTGATGGTCGCCATCACGGTCCTGCTCGCCCTCCTCGTCTACCTCCTCTTCAGGATGCCGCCGCTGGACTGGGCCGCCCCCCTGTCCTCCCCGCCGCCGCTCTTCGTGATCACGTCGATCATCCACGAGAGCGACCGCCCGCCCTACGGGATCAACTACGATTCCCGCGTCATTCTCTACCACAACGGAACCGTCCGGTTCGAGAACGACGACTTAAAAGCGGTATTTTACCGGAACGGTGCGCCGGTGGCCTGCTCCATCGAGACGCTGAACGGGCACCTGTTCATCGGCACTCACCATACGGGGGTCGAGAAGATGTGGGGATTCGGGTGCAGCAGCCCCTACTGGAACCCGGGCGAACGGATCGGCATCGACCTCACCGACGGTACGTTCCGTCCCGGAGATCGGGTGCGGGTGGATATCATCCAGAAGAGCACCGCCCGGGTGGTATCGCGGCACACGGTGACGGCGTAGAAGGGCGGTCGCCGGAGGGGGGCCGGGGCAGCACAGAAAGGTTGCCGGGGCCTCAACAGACCCTTCTGCCGCCCCTGAAAGCAGGAGCCATCCTGATATCAAAAACCGGGCGCGAAAAAGCACGTTTTTGTATTCGAACGGAACATCTCTCTGCTGTATGTTCAGGATGATACTGGTGGCGGTCGACGGTTCTGATGCCAGCAGCAGGGCGCTTGCGGAAGCCCTCGATCTGGCGCGGGCGATGAACGCCGGGGTCCACGTGGCGCACGTGATCCAGGCAGGGGCGTATCCGCCCCTGATCCTGGGCGAGACCGAAGTGCCGGATCTCGCGCAGCAGGCGGTCAGCGACATGCTCGAGCGGGATGCGGAGACGATCCTCGCACGGGCGCAGGAGGCTGCAGGCGATGCGGGCATTCCGGTCACCGTCCACAAGCGATGGGGGCACCCCGGGTCAGAGATCGTCGGCCTGGCGCAGGAGCTGGGCGCCGATCTCGTCGTCATCGGTTCGGGGGGGCGGAGCAGGATCGACCGCCTCTTCCTGGGCAGCGTGAGCTCGTTCGTCATCGAGCACGGCACGGCCGCTACCCTGGTGGTGCGGGCATAGCGGGGCGTGCCGCCCTTCAGCTGCAGATGCCCGACCGCATCACCCCCCGCGCGACGAGCCGCGCCACCCGCAACGGCTCCGGGACCCTCCCTTCGAGCGTGAAGTCGTTGCAGAGCCGGGCGGCATCCCCCCAGGCCAGCCCGTAGGGACGGATATAGATCTCGTAGCCGGTACGGAGCGTGACCGGTCTACGCTCCCCGAGCCTTTGGTATGCCTCCATGCGTGCCGAATCGCCCGGAAAGTGATGCGCGATCTCCTCCTCAAGCCCCTCCGACTCTTCGTACGTGACCATGACGAGCGGAATACGGGTGGTCTTCCACACCGCCTCCGGATCGATGATGTTGTACCATGCGATGACGCTGCCGCTTATCATCAGGAGATTGATATCCCGCCGGTCCAGATCGGTCACCATGCCGGTGACCGCCGCCGTCGCGTCCATGCCCCCGACGGTCACGCGAGAGAATACCGCTCCGTCGATTCTGAGGTCTTTGCGCATCACGATGCCTGCAAGGGTGGAGACGGCCCGGCCCGAAAAGCTTTCGGCAATGCCGAGAACCCGGAGACCCTTTTTGGCGATGTGCATGAAAGTCCTTATGATGCTGAATTTTATATACTGTATCGATGATGATCGACAGAGACGAGGTATGCGTCCTCATCCCCACACTGAACGAGGCTCCCACAATTGAGGAACTGATTATACGATTCAAAAACCTGAGTTTTACGCACATCCTCGTCGTGGACGGCAACAGCACCGACGACACGTCACAGATTGCCAGAAGGGCCGGGGCGACCGTCCACACCCAGACAGGGAAGGGGAAGGGGAACGCCATCATCGAGGCGCTGGAACTCATCGACAGACCGTACGTGCTCATGCTCGACGGCGACGGCACCTATTCCCCGGACGATGCGGAGAAGATGCTGCGGCCGCTCTCCCTCGGGTTTGACCACGTCATCGGCGACCGCCTCGCCGGCGCAGAGAGGGGGGCGTTCACTCCCCTGAACCGCCTCGGAAACCACCTTCTCAACCTCATGTTCAAGGCCGCACACGGCAGGGAACTCCACGACATCCTTTCTGGCTATCGCGCCTTCACCCTGGAGTCGATCCGGCAGATGAACCTCAGGGAGGAGGGATTCGGGATCGAGACGGAGATGGCCGTCGAAGCGGTGAGGAACGGCCAGCGGATCGCGGTGGTGCCGGTCAGATACAGAAAGCGACCGGGCACCGGCACCAAGCTGAGCCCCCTCCACGACGGCATCAAGATCTTCTCCACCATCTACCGGCTCGCAAAGATGAACAACCCCATCTTCTACTTCGGGATGATCGGGCTCGTCATCTCACTTCTGGGCGGCATCATCGGCGTCTACGTCTTCTACGAGTGGCTCCACAACATCGAACATCTACCGCTCACCATTCTCACCGTCCTCCTCATCACGATCGGGTTCCAGATGTTCATGTTCGGCGTGATCAGCGACATGCTGCTGGCATTCCACCGGGAGGTCATCCGCGAGATCGAGATGCTACACCCCCCGAAGCCGCCCCGATAACAGGAGAATCCGGCAGGCATACTCGGCGGTCGAGGTGTAGAGATATGCCTCATCCAGCGTTCTTCCGGCGGCGAACGTGCCGTGCCCGCGGGCGACGACGACAGGGGTTTCGGCCAGCGCGTCGGCCACGTTCCGGGCAAGATCATCCGATCCCGGTCTCCCCTCGACGACCGGGATGGCGGGGCAGAGCGTCATACCTTCGCTGTCCAGCGGCACGATCATGGTTGCCTCCAGCGACGCGGCGACCGCGTGGACGGGGTGAGCGTGAACGACGGCACGGTGAAACGTCCGCCGGTAGACCTCACGGTGAACCCGATACTCGCTCGATGCCCCCTCCGGGACGGAACCGTTCTCCGCCACAAAGACCGGCACCCCCCTGGCATCCAGGTACGCACCGCTCCGGGTGATGTAAAACCCCCCGTCGCATCTGACGCTCACGTTCCCGAAGTTCGCCCCGACGAGCCCCTCCCGGAAGAGGCGTTTTCCGATCCGTTCAAACTCCTGATCCAGCATTCATCGCACCTCCCCCTGCCGCAGTACTCTTTTGCGTACTCGACGATATGGGCATGCCCCTGGGCGTAGGCCTCGTGCCTCGCTGGCAGCACCGACTCGAAGAGGTCTTTGAGATTCCGGCGCGGTGTGGCCACGCCTGCACAGCGGCAGATTCGTTCGGTGTACGCGTCGACGACGAACGTGGCGCGGCCGAATCCATAGCAGAGGATGCTGTCCGCCGTCTCCTCGCCGATGCCCTTCACGCCCAGGAGACCCCGCCTGAGCTCGTCCGTCGGCACTCCCCGCATCCCAGCGGTCCCGCCGTAGGTCGCGATCACGTGGGCGGCCAGGTCCTTCAACCGCCGCGTCTTCACCCGGAAGAAACCCGTGCACCGGATCAGGTCCTCCACCTGTTCCTCCGGCGCATCGTTGATGGCCGCAATGCTGCATATCCCCGCCTCTCGAAGGCGGGCGAGTGCATCTTCCACATTCTCCCAGCGGGTCTGCTGGGTGAGTATCGCGCCGATCATCACGTCGTCGGCACTGCCCGGCCACCACAGGAGGGAGCCGTACTGCCCGGCAAGGTTCCGTACGATCGTTGAAATTTTAGACGAATCTGATGCCAACGTCTTTCATCCCGCTGTATCGACCGATATTGAGGAGCAGGGGGGTCACGCTCTCCACCATCGATGCGGCTGCGAGCGGGCCCGCATCGTAGGCACGGAGACGCGAGATGCCGTTGACGAGATCCATCACCTGCCGCTTCACGTCGGCGTCGTCACAGCAGACCGCGACCGACTCGTCCAGCGCCTCGTCGAGCCGCTTCCACTTTGCGGCGGCGATGTTGTTGAATGCGGCGCAGACGGTCGCGCTCTTTGGCAGCAGGCTCTCGATCAGCAGGGCGGCGGAACCCTCCGGCGGCGGGGCGTAGTAGAAGAAGGTCGACCGCTCGATGGGGTTGACGGGGCTGATGACGATCTTCCCCTCGAACCCGGAGAGCGACCGCAGCGTCGGGGCGACATGCCTGAACGGGATGGCCAGCACCACGATATCCGCCTCGTCCACCGCACACTGGTTCGAGACGCCCCGGAGGCTGCACTCCGCCACTCCCCGCTCCGCAAGGATGGCCGCACAGGCCTCGCAGGAGGCGACCGCCTTCGACTCTTCACGCGATCCCACGATGACCTCGTGATACGGGGAGAGGCGCAGTGCCATGCCCTCCCCGATATCCCCTGTTCCACCAATAATCCCGATCTTCACTCTTCCACCAGCGGTTGTATGATGCTCACGAGTCTCTCGAGATTCTGGACGCCCACCAGTTTCTGGACGAGAACGCCGTCTTTTTCAATGATCAGGGTGGGGACGAACTGAATGTCGTACTTCGCTGCGTACCTGCGGGTCTCCGCGGTGTCGACGCCGACATCGATCTTCTGCACGTCGACGGCGTCGCCCATCTGTTCTTTGAGCTGATCGATGATTGGTGTCTGCAAGCGGCATGGACCGCACCAGTCGGCATAAAAATCCATTAAAACCGGTTTTCCCATAGTCATTACCCCTGTATACATCGTTGGTGAACGGGCACATAAAGGTTGTTGTAGAGCAGGATTTCACGAATTTGCTGAAAAGGAATAATTGTCCGGTGGAAGCTGCGGAGGTTGCCGGACAGAGCTGCCGGAGATTTCTCTCTTCTCACTCATCCCGATCTCCCGATCGGCCGTCCCCAGTATCTCGTCCGGGAAACATGGTCACCGAGGACTCTCTCTGCGCGCATCTGGAGGGATTGCGCCTGCAGATAGCGGAAAAAAGGTTTTTAGGATGCAGTTTTGCAGCAGCGCAGGTATGCTCACTCGATGCGCCGGTCCAGCACTGGACCCCCAGATTGTTGTTGTAATGACCCTGCCCGCGGCTCCGACATTGACCGTGTCGCCTTCACCCATCGGATACGTATAGCAGGTCGTTGTATACTCGGCACCGTCGTAGATGGTGCCCCATCCCCATAACTGGACGATCTCTGTGATCGGGCCCGTGTAGTAGACCGTTTCATCACCATAGGTCTCCCACGTCGTGATATACCACTCGTCATTGCGGTACACCCCAAACTCTCCCCACGCGGGCTGCCATATGCTCAGCCACTGGTTGTAATACTCGGCTCCTCCGGTGGCGTAGATGTCTTCCATCCACAGGTCCTCCGACGGGTCGTACCAGTAGCTGGTCGCCTGCTGTACCGCAATCCGATAGTCGCCGTAATAATCCGCATCGGTATCCGTTGTCCTGGCCTTTTTCTCATAGGGAAGAGGGCATATCGAAGACCTCCGTATCTTCTTAAGCCCTCATCCGGTCGCTCCTCGCCCTGGATGGATAACCGGGATATGCCTGGCTTCAGGGTTTGAGTCTACCAGTGGCATAATATCAGAACAATCCAGCACAACAGTGCTGCGATCCGGACGCATCGACGGGCCGTGCACGGTGTTGGGGTATCTTGAACCCATCCCAACATTGCCCGACGTTCGAGAATCAATGCGGATCTGAGCAGTATGATCGTTCAGTTCTTCGAGCTGCGAGCGGTAGCGAGCTCGAGAAGATCTCCGATCTTCGAGCCGTGACGGTCCGCAGGACAGGAGCGTGAGCACCGATAGGTGCGATGTGTGCCATGAATACCGACTGAAACCTCGATCCTGGCAGAGTGGGGATATCGCATTGCGGGAGAGGGAGTGGGAGGTGCATTCCGGCGGAACGGCGGGCGCTTGAGAAACCCGGAGGGTTTCGATGTGC
>DAQY01000065.1 GCA_002503105.1 Methanomicrobiaceae archaeon UBA206 | reverse complement strand
GAGAGTTTTGGGATGACCTCTTAAAAAACGGTTATTTCGGCTCTGTAGAGATCCCCTCCGGGACGGCTATCGGATCCGGTCGCGATTCGCCGATGTTCGCAACTTGGGAAGATGCTCCATTCCGCTCGCACTCCCTCTCCCCATGGCGGTGCTCGTCTTTTTTTTTTTAATTCGAGCTCGAACATTCCGTAGTGATGCTGCGGGTGGGATCCGAACCCACGACCTCCAGATATCCCAGGCATGGGCGCTCCGTTGTGCTCAAAACCCTATGAGTCTGGCGCCCTAACCAGCTAGGCCACCGCAGCGCAGAAGTGCACTACAACAATGCTGTGTAGACACATAAATGTTCTGATATGAGGGAAAAGGGATTTCAGGACTGTTTTCTGGTATTCTGCATGTAGGCATTGACCGCTGCTGTGATCGCAGCGACCTGCTTGCCGTGCCGGAGCGATGCCGCCAGCGTCTGCATCCGTATCTCCTCCTCCAGCAGGTACCGCCGGAGGCTCTTCATGATATGCTCCTCCTGCAGGAAGTGCGTATGGGTGTCACCCGCCACGTAGTGACTGTTATGCATGATCGCGTGGTGAAGGGGCAGGGTCGTCTTCACGCCCATGATCACGTACTCGTAGATCGCCCGGCGCATCCGCTGGATCGCCTCCTCGCGGTCTGCGCCCCACGCACAGAGCTTCGAGATCATGGAGTCGTAGTGCGGGGAGATCGTGTAGCCCATGTGGACGCCGGAGTCCACCCGGATCCCCGGACCACCCGGCGAGCGGTAGCGGAGGATCTTGCCGGGGTCGGCGGCGAAGTTGTTGAGCGGGTCTTCGGCGTTGATCCGGCACTCGATCGCATGCCCGCGGATACTGACGTCGTCCTGCTCGAACGCGAGGTCCTCCCCCGCGGCGATCGCGATCTGCTGCTTGACGATGTCGATGCCGGTGATGAATTCGGTGATGGTATGCTCCACCTGCAGGCGGGTGTTCATCTCCATGAAGTAGAACTCTCCGTCCGAGTACAGGAACTCGACTGTGCCCGCGTTGGTGTAGTCGGCGGTCTCTGCCACGGTCACCGCCGCCTCCGCCATCCGCTCGCGGAGCTCCGGCGTCATGATCGGGCAGGGCGCCTCTTCGACGAGCTTCTGGTGGCGCCGCTGAATGGAGCACTCACGGTCGTAGAGATGGACGGTATGCCCATCCTGGTCCGCAAGCACCTGGAACTCGATGTGGCGCGGTTTGGTGAGGTACTTCTCGACGAAGATGGTCGCGTCACCGAAAGCGGACTCTGCAATTCGCATCCCCTTATTGAGGGCCTCCTCAAGCCCCGCCTCGTCGCCGACGATCTGCATCCCGATGCCCCCGCCCCCGGCGCTCGCCTTCACGATCACCGGATATCCGATCTCGGCGGCGACCTTCGCGGCCTGGTCGACGCTGGAGACGCCCCCTTCGGTGCCGGGGAGCACGGGGACGCCCGCCTGGCGCATCATGCGTTTGCTCCCGATCTTCGACCCCATCGCCTCGATGGTCGACCAGGAAGGGCCGATGAAGATGATCCCTTCGTCGTCGCAGAGCTTTGCAAACTGATGGTTTTCGGCGAGGAACCCGTACCCGGGATGGATCGCCTCGGCACCCGATTTTTCGGCGATGTCGCAGATACGCTCCATGTTGAGGTAGCTCTTGGAGGGGTGAGCCTCCCCGACGCAGAACGCCTCGTCGGCGTACTTGACATGGAGAGCGTTTTTATCGGGCTGCGAGTAGATCGCAACCGTTTCGATGCCCAGTTCCCGGCAGCCGCGCATGATCCGGATGGCGATCTCACCGCGGTTTGCGATCAGGATCTTGTCGAAGTACTTCATCTCGAGCGTCTCTCCGTCCGGCCCCCCTCACTCCACGATCATGAGCACGTCGCCGTTCTGCACGACGTCGCCGGCATCGACGAAGATGTCCACGACCTTGCCGTCGTGCGGGCTGTGGATGGGGTTCTCCATCTTCATGGCTTCGAGGATGATCAGGGTGTCGCCCTTCTTCACCGTCGCACCTCGCTGTACCAGCACCTTCAGCACCATCCCCTGCATGTTGCTCTTAACGCCTCCCGTAATGTCGCCGCGGGGTGGCTTCTCCCTGGCGACCACCGCAGGGGCCGCCGCCCCCACCACGTTCCCCTCGACAGAGACGATCCGCACGGAGAAGATCTCGCCGTCCACCTCCACCTCCATGGAGGAGGGGAACTCTGCAGCGGCGAGGGGGTCCTGCATCTTCTTCGGGATCTCCTCAGGCGTCCGCTCTCCCTTCAAGAACGACGGGGCGACGCTCGGATAGAGAATGTAGGTGAGAACGTCCTCCTCCTTCCTGATCAGCCCCTGGCTCTCCGCCTGCTGCCGCATCTTATCGTAGGCCGGCTCCAGGAGGTCGGCGGGGCGTGCGGTGACGACCTCCTCGTTGCCGAGGATCAGCTCCCTGATCTCCCTGCTGATCGGTGCGGGAGGCCGCCCGTACAGCCCGAGTACGTAGTCTTTCACCTCCTTGGTCACGTTTTTGTACCGCTCCCCGCCGAGCAGGACGTTGAACACCGCCTGTGTGCCGACGATCTGGCTTGTCGGGGTGACGAGCGGCGGGTACCCGAGATCCTGGCGCACCCGCGGGATCTCCTGGAGCACCGCCTCCAGGCGGTCGAGGGCGTCCTGCTCCCTGAGCTGGGAGATGAGGTTCGAGATCATGCCGCCGGGGAGCTGGTAGATGAGCACGTCGGAGTCCACCCGCTCCGATATGGGGTTGATCAGCGGTCCGTACTTCTCACGGAGAGCCAGACAGATGTTGCGCGCCTCCCGCAGGGCGATGAGATCGATCCCGGTATCGCGCGGTGTTCCGACGAGGGATGCGACCACGCTCTCAGTCGGGGGCTGGGAGGTGCCCTGTGCGAACGGCGACATGGCGGTATCCAGGATGTCCACGCCCGCATCGATCGCCGCCTGATAGCTCATGGGGGCGACGCCGCTCGTGGAGTGGGAGTGGAGGCAGACCCTGATATCCATCTCCTCTTTAATGCCCGCAATCAGGTCCCGGACATCATGCGGCATGATCAGCCCCGCCATATCCTTGATGCAGATCGAGTCGCAGTCCAGCGCATAGAGTTCCTGGGCCATCTGGATGAAGCCCTCCGTAGAATGGACGGGGCTGGTGGTGTAGGAGATCGCGCCCTGAAGGTGAGCCCCGGTGTTCTTCACCTCCTCCATCGCCTTCTTCATGTTGCGGACATCGTTTAAGGCGTCAAAGACGCGGAAGATATCGACGCCATTCTCTGCCGCCGCGGCAACGAACCGCTCCACGACATCGTCCGGGTAGTGGCGGTAGCCGACCAGGTTCTGCCCCCTCAGCAGCATCTGGACGGGTGTGCGCACGAGAGTCTCTTTCAGCATCCTGAGGCGGTCCCAGGGATCATCGTTCAGAAACCTGATGCAGCTGTCGAAGGTGGCGCCGCCCCAGGCCTCGACGGAGAAGAAACCGACACCGTCGATGGCACGTGCGAGGGGGATCATATCCTCCGTCCGCAACCGCGTAGCGACGAGCGACTGGTGCGCGTCCCGGAGCGTGGTGTCGGTTATATATACCCTGTCGGAAGTGGCTGCACACATCGAATTGCACCTCTGGGGCTCGGGAATCCACAGTAAAGCCTCTCAAATCTTCACCGTATAACTATAAAAAATATCATGAACAGGAATTAACGCAAAAATTGCGAACAGGACGGCAAGCGCCGAGATCACGAGTTCTCTTCGGCTGGTGCTGAACTTCGGGCAGATACGCCCCCCGAGCGTGTAACCCCGCACGCTGAGGAGCCTGGACTGCTCCTCGCTGCGCCGCAGCTGGGTGACGATCAGGTTCACGGCCAGCGGGACGATCGTGCGGACGCCCGCCCGCACGCCCTTCAGCGCCATCGCTGCCTGCAGCTGTGCAACGTCCTGCCTGATCACCTCCAGCGACTGGAGACCCATCTCCGCGATCAGGCCGATCTCAAACCCGATGCGGTCGCCGAGCAGCCAGACGAAGACGTCGATCATTTCGCCGTCCCGACGGTCTGCGTACGTCCAGGTGGCGATCATGAGGATGGCGATCATGCGGATCGCGTAGGCGAACCCGGCACCCCCGCTGATCTCCGCCACGACGGCGGTTGCGGCGATCATGCCGATGACGCCGAGCAGCATCGTCGGGCGAGGGAGCGCACGCCGCCGCGATGCAAAGCACGCCCACCAGACAAGGGTGGCGACAGCGCCCGCAACACTCGCAAACGCCGCCACGGAGAGCGTCACGGTGACGAGAATCCTCAGCCGCGGATCCTGCATAGCGCCTCCCGTACATCCTCCAGCGCGATGTTTGCCGGCCGCGCTCCCTGCTCCAGCGCGTACTCCAGGTAGGGCGGGGCGTGCCGCCAGCGGCGGATGGCGTCGGGCACGTCCCCGCGAGGCGTGAGCGCACCCCTCTCCATCTCCCAGAGGGTGCCGATCCGCGGCAGAACGGTCCGTTCGTGGGTGAAGATGACGGTGATCCCCTCCTTCCGCGCTTCGATCGCCCTGCATGCCAGCCGCTTTCCCGCACAGTCGAGTGCGCTGAACGGCTCGTCCAGCAGGAGGAGGTCCGGATCCCTCGCAATGATGCAGGCGAGATTCAGCCGCTTCAGCTCGCCCCGGCTGAGCCGCAGAGGATCGTCCTCCGCACGATCCGCAAGCCCCGCACCGGCGAGGATCCGCTCCGGTGCGAGCCCCCAGGAGCGGACCTCCTCCGCCACCGTGGAGCAGGTAACGTGGTGCTCCGGGAACTGCAGGGAGAGCAGCGCCGAGGAGATCCCGGATCGCCGGACGGTACCGCTGTCCGGCGTCAGGAGACCGGCGAGCAGGAGCGCGAGCGTCGATTTGCCACTCCCGACCGGTCCGCTGACCAGATGGACGCCCGCACCGAACGTGCCGCTGCACCGGAGAGCGAACGCGCCCCGCCGGATCGATACGTCCTCGAGCTGGAGATTCACCGGCAGACCCTCCAGATCGGCGGATAGAAGCAGGTCTCCTGGAGCAGGGCGAAGACCTCGTCGGGTGCGCCGCAGTGGCGGACGGCGCCGTTTTCGAGGAAGAGCACGCGGTCGGCCGTTGCGGCGGCATCCATATCCTGGGTGCACCAGAGGATGCAGGCCACGCCGCAGTCCTGCAGGGTCCGGTGCACTCTCCGGCAGGTCGCGACGTCCAGGTGCGAATCGACCTCATCCAGGACGAGCACCTCCGGGCGGTCCGCGAGCGCGGCAGCGAGAGCGACCAGCGTCTTCTCGCCTCCCGAGAGGGTGCGGACCGGGGCAGAGAGGAGGTGCGCGATGCCCAGCGTCTCTGCGGTCCTTCGCACACACGCCTCCACCTCATGGCAGGGACGGTGCCGGAACCGGAGGGACGATGCGATCTCGTCGAACGTCCGGGAGAAGAGCATGGTGCGGTCGGGGAACTCCCCCACCCATCCGATCCTGACTTCGGACGGTCTCCTGCCGCCGATCGCGATCGATCCCGCCTCCGGCGCCTCCATCCCGGCGCAGAGCTCGAGGAGCGTGGTCTTGCCGCTTCCATTCGGTCCGATCACGGCGGTGCAGCCCTCCCCGATCGTGAGCGCCGGTATGTCCAGGAGGCGGTGTCTGAGATCGGTGATCTGTATCATTGGATCCGTTTTCCGATTGCGTATGCAGCGGCGACCTTTACGGCGTCGCCGGGTATGAACGGCACGGCGCCGAGGAGTATCGCCTGCGGGAGCGGGAGCGATGCGGAGTATGCGAGCCAGGCGACGCCGAAGAGGTGGATGACCCCCGCCGCCAGAACGAGCCCTGCGATGCGGCCCCTCTCCGACCGGCGTTCGTATGCGAGGCCGGCGATCGATGCCGCGGGAATGAACCCGATGAGGTAACCGCCCGTCGGGCCGAGCAGGACGCCGATGCCGGCGGTTCCGTTGTGAAAGATCGGCAGGCCCGCAGCACCCAGAAGCACGTAGAGGGCGATGGGGACGGCAGCGGAGCGCTTCATGAAGACCCCGGAGAGCAGGACGAACAGCGTCTGGAGCGTGAGCGGGACAGGGACGAACGGGAGAGAGATCCAGCTCCCGGCGGCGACGAGGGCGAGGAACGTGCCGCTGTATGCGAGAACCTGCGATCGCTGTTTCATGTAAACTTCAATGGTGTTGATCGGTTGACAATAAAAGTCTTGTCAACCAGGAATGAGGCGGAGGTTGACAAAGGGTAAAAAAAGAATCAGATCTGGTAGCAGTCGCCCGCGATGACCCGCTCGATCCTGCCGTTGTCCTTCCTGACGATGAGCGCACCGTGCTCGTCGATGTCGATCGCCTCGCCTTCGAAGATCTTCCGTATTGTCTTGATGTGCACACGGTGGTCGAGCGTCAGCGAGAGACTCTTCCATTCGCGGACGATGGTCTCGTACTCCTCGCTCTCGAGCTGCAGGTACCGCTGCTCGAACTCCCTGAGAACACGGGCGAGCAGCGCCGCACGGTCCACCTCATGCCCGATCTCCGCCTGCAAAGAGGTGACGGTCTCCTTGAGCCCGGGCGATAGTTCGTCCAGCAGGATGTTCGCATCGATGCCGATGCTGAGCAGGCAGTAATGGACCGTATCCGCCTCTGCAGCAAGCTCGAGCAGCAGGCCCGCCACCTTCTTGTCCCCGATGAATATGTCGTTGGGCCACTTGATGAGGGCGCCGATATCGTACTCCTTCCGGATGGCGCGGGCGACCGCGACCGATCCGGCCATCGTGACCATGAAGAGATGGTCGATCGGAATCTCTGGCTTTAAGACGATCGTGGTCCATATCCCGCCTGCAGGGGACGCCCACGAGCGGCCGAGCCGTCCCACGCCGCCTGTCTGCTCTTCGGCGACGATCACCATCCCGTTCAGCTTCTCCACGTCGCTCTCGCTGGCGAGCTTCTTTGCAATCCAGGTGGTCGATGCGGTCCGGTCGAAGTAGCGGATCTCTCTCCCGATGAACTTCGTGCGCAGCTTCTTGTGGATCTCGTAGGGAAGCAGTCTGCTGGTCGTACTCACTAGGCAGTACCCCTCGGTCCTGGAGGATGAGATGTTGTAGCCCATCTTCCGGAGCTCGCGTACCTGTTTCCAGACGGCGGACCGGGTGATACCCAGCTGTTCTGCGATCGCCTCGCCGGATATCGGGCCGCCGGCACGTTCAAGAACCTTCAACACGTTGATTGACGCGTCCTTCATGCTCATTACCTTTTTGCCGCAATCGATTCCGTCGGGAGGGGGCACGGATCTCTTCCGCACACCTGCTTCTTGATCTCCGTATAGTGCTCCATCAGGGAGGCCAGATCGAAGATCCCGGTGACATCGACGACGCCGATCGCCGCGATGGCGTTGCCGCTGTCATCCCTCACCGGTGCGACGACGACCGGAATCCCCCTGTACGGGCCTGAAGCGGGGGTTACCTTCCTGACCGTGTTCCCGGCAAGAACTTCTTCCAGGATCGGACCCGAATAGTGTTCGTCGATGACCGCTCCGTCCTCTATCCTGACCCCCGGATGGTCGCGGGACCGCGCCGTCACCGGCAGTCGACCGAGCAGATGATGGACGCACATCAGAATGGGGGACAGATCGCGCGCTGTCGAGGCTGCTGATAGAACGTACCGATCCATAGCAGTTCCCATATCTTCCATCAATTTTTTATTAAAATAAGGTTTCCCTCCTGTCGCAGGAGAACATCCTCAGGAATTCGCGCGACGGGTATTCGTGGATGCTGGTGACCAGTATGACCCCCTCTCCGACCTGCCGTTCGATCATGAGCGGATCCCCGTCCTGGGATGTGGCGACGGTCGTGGCGTCGTGCTCGGGGAAGGAGCCGTCGCACTCTACGGCGGCAGCGTCGTAGCCGGCGATGATCGAGGCGTACCGGCTCTCCTCCCGAAACGAAACCGAGCGTGGGCCATAAGTGTGACGGTAGGCGACGCGGAAGGGCAGCCAGTCGTAGGCGTCGGATCGGTCGTCTCCGGCGCCGAAGACCAGCAGGTTGCCGCCGTTCTCGACGAACCGCCGGATGCGACGGGGGGAGGCGCGGAGAGCGGGAAGGAGGTTTGAGTATGCGGGGTTGCCGAACCCCGTCGGGACGATGAGCGATACGAACCTGCCGCGCCAGAACGGCGATGCGAGCATGTATGGCGTGACCAGCTCGCAGCTGGCGCCGCAGTCCTCCACGAGCCTGGTGAACATGAGGGGGGCGTCCCATATCAGCCCGACCTTGCAGATCACCCTTTGATCACTCCCAGCGGTTCAAGCCGTGCGACGAGGCGCGACAGTCCGACCTCGTCCACCACACGCACCACCTCGCTGCTCGGCTTGTACGCCTCGGGCGCCTCCTCGGCGAGGACGGCCTCGTGGCGGGCCCGCACGTAGATCCCCTCTCTGGCGAGCTGGTTCCGGAGCTCCCTGCCCCGGACCTCCTTCTTGGCCGCCGTCCTGCTCATCACCCTTCCTGCACCGTGGCAGGTGCTGCCGAACGTCCGCTCCATGGCCGTCTCCGTGCCACTGAGGAGGTACGATGAGGTGCCCATGCTGCCGGGGATGATCACGGGCTGCCCGACCGCCGCGTATGCCTGCGGTATGTCCGGAGCGCCGGGGCCGAACGCCCGCGTCGCTCCCTTCCGGTGCACACAGACCTCCAGCGTTGTCCCGTCGACCACATGCCGCTCGTACTTGGCGACGTTATGGGCCACGTCGTAGACCAGCTTCATCTCCGCGTAGTCGATCCGGTACATCCGCTCGATGACGGTTCTGGTCATATGCATGATGATCTGCCGGTTCGCCCAGGCGTAGTTTGCGGCGCAGGCCATGGCGCCGAAGTACGAGCGACCCTCCGGTGAGTTCACGGGTGCGCAGGCGAGCTGCCGGTCAGGAAGCGATATGCCGTACCTCTTCGTGGCTCCCTCAAGGATCTTCAGGTGATCGGTGCAGACCTGGTGCCCGAGCCCCCGCGATCCGCAGTGGATCATGAAGCAGATCTGCCCCTCCGAGAGGCCGAACGCAGCGGCCGCCTTCGGGTCCAGCACCTCCCTGACGACCTGGATCTCCAGGAAGTGGTTGCCGGCGCCGAGGGTCCCCGCCTGCGGCAGTCCGCGCTGCCGCGCCTTCGCGCTGACCGCATCAGGTTCCGCATGTGGCATCGCACCCTGCTCCTCGCAGTATGCGACATCCGGCTCCATACCGTACCCGTGCTCCACGGCCCAACCCGCACCGCTGACCATCACCTCGGTCAGATCGCGGTTCGAGAGATTCAGGGGGCTCCGGGCCCCGACACCGGTCGGCACCACCCTGAAGATCTCCTCGATCAGTTCCCGTTTGGTCCGGAAGATATCGTTCTCGGTCAACGGTGAGGTGACCAGCCTCACGCCGCAGTTGATGTCGAACCCGACCCCTCCCGGTGAGATCACGCCCTCGGCCATGTCGAAGGCCGCCACTCCGCCGATGGGGAAGCCGTATCCCCAGTGGATGTCCGGCATGGCGAGCGAATGCTTCACGATGCCGGGCATGGTGGCGACGTTCGCCAGCTGCCGGACGGCCCCCTCCTCGAGCGTCCGTGCGAGTTCGTCGGATAGGAAGAAACGGCCCGGGACCCGCATATTGGGAACAAACCCGACGGGGACCACCCACTCGAGCGGCCCCGCCCTCTTCACGCCCTCAAACATAGCGATCCCTCATATATCGAAGAGTATGTCCAGTACATAGGTCTCGTCCTCTTTAACAATTCGCAGTCCGGAGTATGAGACGCCTTTGACGATCGTCCCGCCGCCGTGGCGATCGGGATCGAACGCGTCCCCCCGCAGCACGGCGGAGAGCGAGGTTCCGGAAACGTCCACGTCGAAGGAGCAGAAGACGATGTTTTCCGCATCAGAGATGTAGAGCAGCTCCGAGAGAAAGTCGTGGAGAAGAGATTCGAGATCCTCGCTCTCCATCGAGAGGGATCGGACGATCCCTCCGTCTTCGCAGGTGCCGTACATCAGGGAGAACATGGCGCGGGCTGCGTCTTCGAAGACCTCATCGACGGTTGCGCCCTGCACCCGCATCAGAACGTCTGCTGTGTGATCCAGTTCCTCGAAACCCATGATCTAAAGATCGTCGAAGAAGATCGGAATCATACCCCGGTGTATCGTATCGAGGTATCGCGCCTGGTACCTGGAGATGTAGATGGTGGAGCCTCCGATCCGCACCTGCAGGTCCGTGATCTTCGGCGGCTTCACTTTGGTGGGGAGCAGGATGGGACCGCTGCAGGACGTACTCACCCGAAAATCGCATTTTCGCTCAAGAATGTAGGATTGCACGTCGTCGGTAATGTAAATCGTATGCTGTGCTGGAGTATCGTCCGTATTGCTCTGCATAATACTCTTTTGGTCTGGCTGCAGAAAGAGAAAACTGTTGTGGTTCGCGGTATTGTTCAGGTCGTGCCCAGTGTCCGCGTTACCACGTCCACGTACTGATCCTTCAGCTCGTAGATGGTGTTTGTGCCGTCCGCATTCCGTTTCACGTGCAGGATGCCGATCCGGGATGCGATGATCCCGACCATGGACGCCACGGAGTGGTACGTGATGGAGAACCGCTTCTGAAGCTTCGCGTAGATCTGAGGAATGGTAAGCGATTTTATCTTGACGAAGAGGTTGAGCAACTCGTGCCTGATGCCGTCCCGGTCGCGTGAGAGATAACCTCTGAGTCGAGCCTCAATCTCTTTTTTGATCTCAGCGGGTGATCTCATACGTGCTGGTAATTCTGTATTTTATATATATCTTTTCATTTTTAATCGTATTAATCCCGGTTGCGCGGAAGGCGCCGCCAATGTCCGACGACACTGGAGAGGCAGGTGCACGACAGCTCAATTCGAAGCGGCGCGGCAGAGATTTTCATTCAAAACGCATGCGCGCAATCCGGCAGCTTTCGATCGCATTAAGAATACGGAGAGATCGTATCGGGCAGTCCCGCTCCCAACCCTTTAATCCTTCACCGTCACACATCAGTATACCATGGAGTTTGTCAGATATGACATCAACAGATACACTCCGCGGCAGATGGTACTGCCGCCGGCGGTCTTCCTCCTCTTCGCCCTGGCGGTGCTCGGCTACTTCACCGTCACCACCGGCATGCCCGTCACGCCGGGCATCGATTATGCAGGGGGAACCGCAATCACGGCCTTTACCGCTGACAGCAGGGAGACGATCGAGGCGTATTTTTCGGCGTTCCCGCTGTTATCGGTGGGTGAAGGCGTCAACAACGGCAGATATCTGAAGTTCGGACCCATGAGCGACGACCAGTTCCGTGAACTCACCGAGCTCGTCGGCGAGCGGTATCCCGACGCCAAGATCGATCAGGTCGGCGAGACCTTCGGAGAGACGCTCCAGAGCCAGGCGCTGCTCGCCCTGGTCTTCTCCTTCATCGGGATGTCGATCGTCGTCTTCATCGCGTTCCGGAGCATCGTCCCGTCGTTTGCGGTCGTGCTTTCAGCATTCTCCGATATCGCGATCGCCGCGGCGGCCATGCAGGTGCTCGGCATCCCGCTCTCGCTCGGGACCACTGCGGCGCTTCTGATGCTGATCGGCTACTCCGTGGACAGCGACATCCTGCTCACCTCCCGGGTGCTCAGGCGGAAGGGGAAGCTGGACGAGAAGCTGGCGGGCGCGTTCAGGACCGGGTTCATCATGACCACGACCACGCTCTCGGCGCTCGTCGCCATGTGGTTCATCGCCACGGTCGGGCAGATACAGATCATCGCCGAGATCGCGGCCGTGCTCATCATCGGGCTGATCGTCGACCTGATGAACACGTGGCTGCTGAATGCCGGGATCATCAAGTGGTACGTCCAGAGGAGTGGTGGTAGGACATGAGCGCGGCATCGATCGTCAGAATCGTTCGGGACTGGCGTGTGGCGCTGCTGCTCCTGCTGGTCGCCGTATCGCTCGCTGGCATCTACCTCGTGCCGCCGAACCTGCAGAACGGGCTTGAGGGAAACCTGCAGTTCGGCCTCGACCTGCAGGGCGGCTCATGGCTGCAGCTGGAGTTCCAGTCGGAGATCGTCGGGTATTCGACCGACCGGCCGGTCGAAGACCTGATCGCGGACCTGGAGGGGAGGCTGAACGCCGAGATCTGGCAGGTGGGGGAGGGGCAGAACCTGCTCGAGATCCGGCAGAGCCACTCACAGGCGGAGCTGGAGTCCGTGTTTGCCGAGGCGGGAGCTTCCGTCACGTCGTACCGGAAGGGCGTCACTCCTTCCACCGCCGATATCGTGAAGCGCATCCTCGAGGACAAGGTGAACAGGCTCGGAACGCAGGACGCGAAGGTCAACCTGCTGACGCCCACGGGAAGCGACTATCCGCAGTACGTGCGGGTGGAGCTCGCCGGCGTGGATATGGCGACCGCCCAGGAGATTGTGGGCAAACAGGGCAAGTTCGAGATCCGGATCCAGGCGACGGGGAACGAGACGGTGCACGTCCTCTTCGGCGACGCCATCACCAGTGTCTCCCCGCCCGAGCGCGACCCGTACGGCAGGTGGGGGGTCGGATTCACCCTCTCCGACCAGGGTGCCGAGGCCTTCCGCGATGCCGCCCTCGAGTATGGGGCGGTGGACGATCCGGATGCCCACAGGCTGATCATGCTGCTGGACGGCAACGAGGTCTTCTCGGGGCCGCTCGACTACGACCTTGCCAACACCCTTCGAACGCAGCCGGCGCGGATCATGAAGGCATCGACCGGAACCGGCGAGCAGGGGCTCGAAGATGCCAGGGAACTCGAGATCCATCTCCGTGCGGGAGCGCTGCCGGTGGGCGTGACCGTCGCCGGCTCGGGCTCGGTCCCGGCGGCGCTCGGCGAGCACTTCAAGACGATGTGCATGGTCGCCGGGATACTGGCGCTGGTGGCGGTCGGCGTCGTGATCTACTACCGCTACCGTGAGCCCGCCATCGTCTTTCCCATGCTCGGCGTCAACGTGGCGGAGATCGTGATCCTGCTCGGCATCGCCCGCTACCTCCAGCAGCTCGATCTCGCCGCGATCGCCGGCCTGATCGCGGTGCTGGGCACCGGGATCGACCAGCTGGTCATCATCACGGACGAGGTGCTCCACGAAGGGAGGGTTCCCTCGCCGAACCTCTACCTGAAGCGCTACGGCCGTGCGTTCGGCATCATCGCGGTCGCTGCATCGACGATGTTCATCGCCATGCTGCCGCTGGCGCTGATGGATCTCTCCACCCTCAGAGGCTTTGCCATCATCACCATCCTCGGTGTGCTGATCGGCGTGCTGGTGACCCGTCCGGCGTACGGAAAGGTGATCATGGCGATCCTGTCAAAGTGACGGGACCGCAGAAACTTTTTTTTTTTGGAGGTCATCCCAAAACTCTC
>DAQY01000044.1 GCA_002503105.1 Methanomicrobiaceae archaeon UBA206 | reverse complement strand
ATCAATTCGGGATACCACACACCGCCCGAGTCGGGTGAAGCGGAACGAAGTTACATGCCCTGCCCCCGATAAGAGGAGCGGCACCGCCATCGGAAAGGTACATCAGGTCTGCCGGTAAGTGGGGGGGCATGGTCGACGAACTCTACCAGGACTCGCTGGAACTGCACCGGAGGCATCGCGGAAAGATGGAGATCCGGTCCCGCGTCCCCCTGCGGACGCAGCACGATCTCGCCCTCGCCTACACGCCGGGGGTGGCGGCGGTCTGCCGCGAGATCCAGCGGGATCCCGGCCGCGCCTACGACTACACCATGAAGGCGAATACGGTCGCGATCGTGACGGACGGGTCGGCGGTCCTCGGCCTCGGCAACATCGGCGGCTATGCGGCCATCCCGGTCATGGAAGGGAAGGCCGTCCTCTTCCGGGAGTTCGCCGGGATCGATGCGTTCCCGATCTGCTTCGAGGGCTGCCACACCGACTTCATCGGGGACGTCAGAAAGATCGCCCCCGTCTTCGGCGGCATCAACCTGGAAGACATCGCCGCCCCAAAGTGCTTCGATGTCGAGGAGGCGCTCCAGGATCTGGGCATTCCAGTGATGCACGACGACCAGCACGGCACGGCGGTCGTGGTGCTCGCCGCACTCATCAACGCCTGCCGGGTCACCGGCAGGCGGTTTGAAGACCTCACCATCGCGATCAGCGGCGCCGGTGCTGCGGGATTCGCCATCGTGCGCCTCTTGAAATGCCTGGGCGTCGATCCGGTGCCGTGCACCAGCGTCGGCGACATCATCGTCGCAGACACGAGCGGCATCATCCACCGGGGCCGATCCGGCCTCCTCGGCTGCAGGCACAAGTACATCATCGCTCACGAGACCAACGACGAAAACCGGGAGGGGACGCTCCGCGATGCGATGGAGGGGGCAGACGTCTTCATCGGGGTCTCGGCAGGGGAGATCGTCACCGAAGAGATGGTCGCATCCATGAATCCGGATCCGATCGTCTTCGCGCTCGCCAACCCGATCCCCGAGATCATGCCGGATGCCGCTCTCCGCGCCGGAGCGGCGGTGGTGGGTACCGGCCGATCCGATTACCCAAACCAGATCAACAACGTCCTGGCATTCCCCGGGATATTCCGGGGTGCGCTGGATGCCCGCGCGACGGCGATCACCGATGAGATGAAGCTCGCCGCCGCCCACGCGCTGGCGGACTCCGTGCCGAGGCCGACCGCCGGGAGAATCCTTCCGAGCATCCTCGACCGGCGGGTGACGCCGGAGGTGGCCGAGGCGGTGCGGAAGGCGGCGACGACCTGCGGCGTCGCCGGGCGTGGCGACCCTGCAGCGGGCATCAAGAGGATACGATGAAGATTGCATACTCCCATCCGTTCGATTGTACACCCGGCGAGGCGATCCGCCTGCAGGAGGAGCTGCGAAGGCGGGTCGTACCGGCCGGGGATCCCGGAGCGGTCGATCTCGTGGCGGGCGCCGACGCCTCGTACGCGCGGGGCGAGGACGTGATCTATGCGGTGGCGGTCGTCCTCCGCCATCCGGAGATGACCGTGGTCGAGCGCGCCTGGGCGGAGGCGGAGACGTCCTTCCCCTACATCCCCGGCCTGCTGACGTTCCGCGAGGGGCTGGCGCTGCTGGACGCGCTTCAAAAGATCCGGTCAGAACCGGACGTGATCCTCTTCGACGGACAGGGGATCGCCCACCCGAGGGGGCTCGGGATCGCAAGCCACATGGGCGTGCTCCTCGACCGGCCGAGCATCGGCGTCGCAAAGAACCTCCTCACCGGAACGGCGGAGGAGCCCGGCATCAGGCGGGGCTCGACGAGCCCGATCCGGCACGGCAGAGAGACGATCGGCATGGCGGTGCGGACAAAGGACGGTACAAAACCGCTGTACGTCTCCGTCGGGCACCGGATCAGCCTTGACGTGGCGGTGGACCTGGTGCTCGCGACCGGGAGGGGGTACCGGCTTCCCGAACCGACGAGGAGAGCCCATATCTTCTCCAACGAGGTCAGGAGGCGCCGGGCGGAAGGGTCCGCCCAGACGACCCTGCCCCCGGAGGCATTCCGGGATCGACCCTGACGGAACGGAAGGCGGAAGCGGCATGGGCCCCGTGCGCCCTCCCCCTCCGCAGGTGAAATCGTTATCGGCGGTGACGCAGAACCGGATGTGACGCCGTCGGCCGACGGAGGGACAGGCCGTGATGAACGCATACCAGCGCATCTATGCGGATGCAACGCCCCCGGAGGGTGCGTAGCGATGCCTGCACGGGAGGTTCGGCCCGGGTGTCACGCGGTCGGCGCGATCGACCGGGACCGGCGGCTTTTCGACGAGCTGATCCCCCCTCTCCGAGGGCACCACCTACAACGCGTGCCTGGTGCGGGGCAGCGAGCGGACCGCGCTCGTCGACACCGTCGATCCGACGAAGATGGACGATCTGCTCGCAAGATTGGACGAGATCGGCGTCGATTCGCTCGACTGCATCGTCTGCAACCACGCCGAGCAGGACCATTCCGGCTCGATCCCGGTGATGCTGGAGCGTTTCGGGAACGCCGTGGTGGTGGCGAACAGGAAGTGCAGAGGTCTTCTGAGCGCGCTGCTCCGCATCCCTGAGGACCGGTTCATCGTCGTCGGCGATCGGGACACGCTCCCGCTCGGCGACAGGACGCTCGAGTTCGTCATCGTCCCACGGGTGCACTGGCCGGAGACGATCGCTCACCTACCTCCGGGAGGACCGCATCCTCTTCCCCCTGCGATCTCTTCGGCTCCCACCACGCCACGAGCAGCCTGTACGTGCCGGACGAAGCGTCGATCCGTTCCGCAGCGAAACGCTCTACCTACTCCGCCGAGATCATGATGCCGTTCCGCACGAACGTCCAGGGCCACCTGGAGACGCTGGGCGATCTGGCGATCGACGTGATCGTGATCGCACCGAGTCACGGCCCCGTGTACGACCCGGCCGGCGCTCATCATGGAGGCGTATCGCGACTGGACGAGCGATTACGTGAAGAACGGGGTGGGGTGGTGCTCTCCCCTACGTCTCCATGCACGGCAGCACCCAGGAGGCGATGGTCGACCACCTCGTCGACGGCCTGATCGCACGGGTGGTCGAGGTCAAACCGTCCCACCCGACGCACACCGACGTCGGCGATCTCGCCACGGCGCTCGTGGACGCCGACACCGTCGTGATCGGGTCGCCCACTGTCATCTATCTTCGGTCCGCACCTGCAGTGCAGGTGGCGTACGCGGCGTTCCTCGTCAACCTCCTGCGGCCGAAGACCCGGTACGCGACGGTCACATCGGGTCGTACGGCTGGGGAGGGAGGATCGTCGACCGGATACGGAGGGAGCATGCATGCTCGACCGCCTCAACGTCGAGTTCCTCGACCCGATCCTCACCAGGGGGTACCCCGGAGACGAGGACTTCGCGGGAGGACTTCGCGGCGCTGGATCGGCTCGCCGACGAGACCCGTAAGAGGCACGAGGACGACGCCCCCGTCTCGCGGTAGCCGATCGCGTCTGCGCAGGCGGGGGACCTACTGCCCGCGGGAAAACGGAGGGGTGGGCTCGAAGGGGTGCACGTGCCGGGTTCGGGTGAGGACCGGACGGCAGGCGCGAGGCGGGACTCCCTTGCATCGGGGATCCGATGTGGAGACGCGGCTCTTTACCGAGCGGTTCCAGCGAATTCGCTGCAGGGATATCCCGTAACCCTCGTGCGAGCATACAATCACGGCAGAGGACCGGGATGGGAATCGCCACAGGGGGAGGGCGACGGTTCGAAGTGCGACAGTTGCCCGAAGGGTAACCGGGCTCGAGAAGACCGAAGGTCTTCGAGCTGCGACGGGTGCCCGGAGGACAGCGGGAGCATGAGCACCGACAGGCGGGAGCTGCGACGGTCCGGAGGACCGGAACTTGAGAAAGACGCTTTCGCATCTTTCGATATGCGATCAGAGGGGGCATGAGCGCCCTGTGGGTGCGATCTGCGCCAGATCCGGCAACCATCCCGGAAGGTTTTCTACAGAGCCCCGAAAGTACGCTTTTTTTGTAATTCCTTAATAAAGGCCACGATTATATTAGCCCCCTCCAAAATTCC
>DAQY01000032.1:6018-6537 GCA_002503105.1 Methanomicrobiaceae archaeon UBA206 | reverse complement strand
CGCTGGACGAGCAGCGATTGATCGGTCTCCATGAGTTTGGCGAGGACGATCTCCTTGCCCGCCCTCGTCAGCGCGATGACGGGAACGGTGGTTCCTGCCTGGAGGAGCGCTCTCCGTCCGGCCGCCTCCCGCACCCACCTCGACCCACAGACCGTGACCAGATCGGCCGCCCGGACCATCCGCTCCGCCCCGTCCCGGGATATTCCCGTCAGATGGACGCCGACGATGACGGTGCCGGGATACCGCTCCCGTATCCCGCACGCCTCCTCGGGCCAGGCCGTGGTCACCGCGATCCGCCGATAACCCAGCGAGTTCGCCAGCGCGACCCCAGCCAGCTGGTCGATGGCCGCCCCCTGCGGGTCGAGGACCACTCCTCCGTATCGCTCGATCCGGCCGATCACCTCGGGGATCGGGCTCGTCTTCACCAGCCCGGACATCCTTCCGCCGATCCCCTGTACAAGGGCGGGGGCACCGGCGACGAGCGTTCCTGCGCCGTCGCAGACGATCACCGCGCAGTCC
>DAQY01000032.1:0-5624 GCA_002503105.1 Methanomicrobiaceae archaeon UBA206 | reverse complement strand
CCTTCGTGCACATCCCGAACGACCGGATACGCTCTTCGATATTGGCCCGAACGGCCTCAGGCGTCATCTCATCCACCGGACAGGCGAACCGCCGCGCCAGCGGGCAGCGGTCCAGGATCGGTTCGCCCACCTCGACGACCGCGCCGCCCCTGATGACCACGCGACAGCGCCCGATCGCCTCCACGATATGCTCTCCCTCGTCGTCCACGCGATCGCTCCCGATCCAACAGTTTGTACCCGGCAGGAGAAAAATCCTTTTGATCCCACCGATTCAGGAGCGTGGCCATGCAGGGACGGACGGCGAAGCGGGTAAACGCTTATGGGTCTTCCCCGCCAGAAGAGAGTACGCACGTACGGGCGGTAGCAATCCCGGACCATGCGACGGTGAGGTGAGATGGGCAGAATCTGCAGCCCCTTTGTCGTGCTCGAGTGCAACCGGTCCTGTGGCTTTTCGAGGATCTACAACCAGCCGAACGAACAGCAGATACAGGAGATCGCCGAACTGGAAGAGTGCCCCCGCTGCGGAGCCCCGATACGTCGGGTAGCCTTCTGACGGGATGTCGCCATGACCTCCACCGGCACACGCGCACGGTACTGGGAGATCGATACGGCCCGCGGCGCCGCCGTCATCACCATGATCCTCTTCCACGCCGTCTTCGACGCCGGTTACCTCAGGATCGCGCCGGTGAACGCCTCCACCGGATTCTGGCGCATGCTGGCCTACCTGACCGCCTCGACGTTCATCTTCCTGGTCGGGCTCTCACTCACCATCAGCCACGCACGGGCGAAGCGGAAGGCGGCGGGAAGAGCCCTGTACGTCCGCTACTTCCGGCGCGGGCTGACGATCTTCGGTTTCGGCCTTACCATCACCCTGGTTACGCGGCTGATCCTGCCCGCCGGCTGGATCGTCTTCGGGATCCTCCACTTCATCGGCATCGCGATCCTGATCGCGCCGCTCTTCTTCCGGTTCCGCATCGCAAACCTCATCCTGGGCGTCATCCTCATCCTCGCCGGCTACGCCATCGCCGGCATCGAGGGTCCGTGGGCGCTGCTGTGGCTGGGCGTCCATCCGGCATCGTTCTCCAGCCTCGACTACGTCCCCCTCCTCCCTTGGTTCGGGCTCGTCCTCATCGGGATGTACTGCGGCACCCTGCTGTACCCCGACGGCGTACGCGGATTCCCGATACGGACGGAGGCGCCGGCATTCGCCCACCCGCTCATGTTCCTGGGGAGGCACTCACTCACCATCTACTTCCTCCACCAGCCGGTCATCATCCTTCTCCTGCTCCTTCTCGCCCACAGACCGGTCGCCGCGCCGTGGTGGTAGGGGATGCCTTCGACGTCGGGCATCGACGGGTTCGCCGTCCTCCAGGCGTCTTCCACGGTCGATCGCGTCGCAGGCGGCCTGATGCTCGCGCCGAGCGCCGTCGCCGCCCTACGAGACGAAGAGCGGCACATCGGAGAACGCCGCCACGTCGAAGACGCCCCGTTCCGTGACCCGGAGGTGCGGGATGACGGTCAGAGCGAGAAACGAGAGGTACATGAACGGATCCTCGATCGCACCCATGCGCCGCGCGTGCTCCGCCAGCTGCCCGAGCCGTGCGGCGACCTCCTCGAAGGGGAGCGCCGACATCAGCCCCGCGCACGCCAGCGGGAGTGCCGTTACGGCATCGCCGGAGACCGCCACCATCCCACCGCCGAGGCGGATCACCTCGGCGGTGGCCCTGATGATATCGTCGTCGCCGACGCCGACGGCGATGATGTTGTGGGAGTCGTGCGCGACGCTGCTGGCCAGCGCGCCTTCGCGGAGGCGGAACCCGTGCACCAGGCCCACGCCGGAACCCCTGCCGCGGTACCGGTCGGTGACGACGACCTTCAGCAGATCCCGCTCCGTTTCGGGGATTTCAGCTGCGTCCACGTCGCATCTGAGCTCTTCGGTCACTATCTGCCCCGGCACGAGGCCGATCACCCGGGCTTCGCCGGACCCGGGGATCCGTATGGCATCCCGGTCGGGCGCCTTTGCAGCCATCGGGCGACGGATAACGGGCGGAGCGGCGTATCCGGTATCGACGACCTCGATCCCCCGTTTGAACGTCCGCACGACGCAGAACCCGTCCAGGTCGTCGACTACGCAGAAGTCCGCGATTCTGCCGGGCGCGAGTGCACCCCGATCGTGGAGCCGGAACCGCTCTGCGGCAGAGAGCGTCGCCATCCGGAGCGCCAGCTCGAGCTCGAGGCCGTAGTCCACCGCTTTTCTGATGCAGTCGTCGATGTGCCCCTCGTGCATCAGCATATCCGCATGCCGGTCGTCGGTCGCGAAGCAGCACCGCGGGGCGGTGCAGGCGTTCACCAGCGGCACCAGATCCCGGAGATTACGCTCGGTCGACCCCTCGCGCATCATGATGTACATCCCACGGAGGAGCTTCTCGCGGGCCTCCGAGAGGGCCGTGCATTCGTGGTCGCTCTGCATTCCGGCAGCGATGCAGGCGTTCAGGTCCTTTCCCCCGAGGAGCGGCGCGTGGCCGTCGACGATATCGAAGAGCGCGAGTTTCGCCCAGACGTCCTCATCCCCTTCGAGCACCCCGGGCACGTTCATCACCTCGCCGAGCCCCAGGACGCCGTCGCGCCCCCGGAACGCCGCGAGATCCTCCGCAGAGAGGACGGCGCCCGCCGTATCCATCGGGGTGGCGGGGACGCAGGAGGGGAGCATGATCATCACGTCCAGCAGCGTTCGCCTGCTCTCATCCAGCAGGTACTCGATGCCGGCCGCTCCGCAGACGTTGGCGATCTCGTGCGGGTCCGCCACCACCGTGGTCGTGCCGTGGCCGAGGACGAGGCGTGCGTACTCCGCGGGAGTGAGCAGCGAACTCTCGATGTGGACATGGGAGTCGATCAGGCCGGGCACCACCCGTGCACCGCCCAGATCGTACTCGCTCCGCCCGGCATACTCCCCTATTCCGGCGATCATCCCGTCTTTCACCGCGATCCCCCCCCGCTCCCATGCGCATGCGAAGGGGTTGAAGATCTCACAGTTGGCGAAGACGGCATCGACCGGTTCAAGGCCGCGTGCCGACGCCATACCATGATACCTCAAGCGCCTATACCTCCAGGCTGCGGATGACGGACGCCCTGCGGTCGTTATCGGCGAAGATCTGAATGAAGAGCTTGTAGGTACCCGGTCCGAGATCGATGGGGACCGTATACTCGTTGGATCCCGGGTCGAGGACGATGTACCATGCATCACGAGCGATCTCATGCTGTTCAAACATGCTGACCTCCGAGACCGCGACCTGAAGCACGGCATCGACGGGTTCTCCGGCGTTCTTCACCGGGATATGGAGGGTACCTCCATCGTACCGAACGTCTCCGATGGCCGTGGAGAGGCAGCCGGCAGCGCCGGTGAGGGCGGCGACGATCAGGATCAGGATGATCTCTCTGTTTCGGGGCATGTTTCGAGTAGAGGAGCGAAAACCGCCGCACGGCGGCCATCGAACGGTTCCCGCTGAACCGGCTTTCGCTCTATACTGCTTCACCTCCTTCCGTTTATTCAGGATTTGAAGCACAATTATTAAAATATTTTTAAAAATATAGAACCTCACCGGTGCGCCGGCGCGGTCTGTTCCCGGAACCATGCACCGCACTTCCGGCAGGCGACGACAAAAACAACCAGAAGATCCGTTCTCCCGTGGCGCCCCGTCGGGTGCCGGGGAACGGCAACGCACCGATCCGATCCCGGGGGCCGTAGAGGGGTTGTACAGGGGGTCGGGACGATGCTCGCGGTGTCCCGGGGGAGCCGCGCGATCCCTGAGAGGAAGGTATCGAGCCCGCCCGTCACTGGCCGACATTTAATCCTGCGGGGGCGGGAGGGAGACCCCCCTTCCGGCACAGGCGGCTTGAGACAGCCTCATCCACAGAGCCGGCGCATCAGAAGTTGAAGTGGCGGGCCACAATCTTGAGCGCGCAGAAGTCGCCGCACATGGTGCAGGCGTCCATATCGGCGGGCATCCGCTCCTCCCTGATCCGGCGTGCCCGCTCCGGGTCGACGGCGACGGCGAACTGCCGTTCCCAGTCGAGATCGCGGCGTGCATGCCCCATCTCGAGGTCCGCATCGCGTTTTTTCAGCTTGATCATGTCCCCGACGTGCGCTGCAATCCGTGCACTGATCACGCCCTCGAAGACCTCCTCGGGCGTGGGAAGCGCCAGGTGCTCGGAGGGGGTCACATAGCAGATGAAGTCTGCCCCGTACGACGAGGAGAGAGCGGCCCCGATGGCGGCCACACGGTCGTCGTAGCCTGGAGCGATATCGGTCACGAGCGGCCCGAGCATGTAGAAAGGCTTGCGATCGGTAACCCTTTTTTGCAGGACGACGTTCGCCTCGATCTCGTCGATCGGGATATGCCCCGGCCCCTCGATGATCGCCTGCACGCCGAAGTCGTGCGCCTTATCGGCAAGCTCCGCGTTGATGAGGAGCTCCTGGATCTGGGCGCGGTCGGTCGCGTCATGGACCGCCCCGGCCCGCATGCCGTTGCCGAAGGAGAGGGTCACCTCGTGCTCTTTCAGGATCTCCAGCAGGTAATCGAACTCCGCGTAGAGCGGGTTCTCCTTCTCGTTGTGCAGCATCCAGGCGGTCATGAAGGCCCCACCCCGGGAGACGAGCCCGCCGTGCCTGCCCTGGTTCTGCAGGCGCTTCATCGTCTCGTAGTTGATGCCCGTGTGGATCGCCATGAAATTGGTGCCCATCTTCGCCTGCTCCGCCGTGATCCGGAAGAGATCGTCCTCTTTCATGTGGACGACCGCGCCGTACTTCCGGGCAGCCTCGATGAACGCCTGGTAGAGCGGAACCGACCCGACCGAGAGGGTGGTGGCCTCGATGACCCGCCGCCTGATCTCCACGAAGTCCCCGCCGGTGGATAGCTCCATCAGCGTATCCGCACCCGCACGCTCCGCCTCCCGGGCCTTCCTCACCTCCATCTCGATGTCGACGATATCCGACGACGTGCCGATGCTGGCGTTCACCTTGGTGCGGAGCCCCTCACCGATACCACAGATCTTCACGTCGCGGTACGGCGATACCGGGATGACGATCCGGCCGTCGGCCACGCCCCGCCTGACCGCGTCCTCGGAGACGCCTTCCTGCCGCGCGACGATCTTCATCTCCTCGGTGACGAGGCCCCGCCTTGCATCCTCAATGAGACCCATGCCGGTACCGTATGAATAAAGTGTTGATAAAGGCTCGTTTTTTCGAATCTCGAAGAAATTCTGGTTGTTCTCTCATCAACTCAGGTGGAGTAACGTCGTCGCTGCTTGTTTTCCCAGGTTCCTTGCGTTAACCTCAAAAAAATTGTGAGGTGAGCGGTCTCTCTCCCGGCGGCAGCACCACCGCCGCCTGCCACTCCGTGCATGCCGTGCGCGCACAGAGCGTGCCGGTGCCCCGGGGCCGTCGTATGTATCCCCGGTCGCTCCCGCCCTCCCGTTCCACGCACGCTGAGACATGGAGGTCATCCCAAAACGCCTCTGCCGGGAGGGGGACACCTTCGAAGACCTTCGGTCTTCTCATGCTCCGGTCCTGCGGACCGTCGCACTTCGCACCCAGAGGGTGCTCAAGCACCCGCCGTCCCGCCGGG
>DAQY01000018.1 GCA_002503105.1 Methanomicrobiaceae archaeon UBA206 | reverse complement strand
GTGATTGCAGCAGCTCAATCCCCAGCTCCACGAGCATTTTCGCAGCCGCTCGGCCCCCGCCAGGCGTTCCTCCTCCGCGCCCTTCACAGCGGCAGCACCTCCTCGCCGCCGTTCTGCACCGCGCAGCGGGAGGGGCTTCTTCGGGGCCATGCAACTTTCGGGAAGGGAGAGACCCCCTGTATGACTCCTCCACGGTCCCGGGATCGGTGGTGATCGCATCACCTCTCCCCCACTCAGACCCGGACAGGTCAGGGAAGCAAAAACCCCGGAAAAAGCGCCGTGTTTCCCGATACTTCCAGATAAACCCCCCGTCATGCAGACGACAGGGGGAGGTCCTTTCCCGACACCCCGTCCAGAAAGAGCGTGCGCTCCCCCGCCCCGGAGGCGAGCCTGACCTCGTAGATCGGGTAGTAGAATACCCTGAACCGCGTGATCTCGGCCGTCGGCTCGAGCGCCTTGAGGATCGTCCGCAGGGCACCTTCGGTGATCGCAGGCTCCCGGGCCGCCTCCCTGAGCGGCTCCAGCCGTACGCGCGGCGCCTGCCGGAGCGTATGCAGCCCCGGGATCTCCGCGGTCAGCAGCGGCACATAGACCGTTGCATCGCCCGCCGCCTTCATCTCCGTGATCAGTTTCGCCTGCGCCAGCTGCTTCACCGCCCTCCTCACGGCATCCGGCGGCAGGCGGGTGTCGACCTCCATCTCGGGCATAGTCGAACCGCCGGGGGGCAGGCGCGAGACGATCCTGATCGCCGCCTCGTCCAGGCCGACCAGCTCGGCGAACCCGGGCCGGATCCGCATGCCCCGGTTCAGGATCACCAGGTTTCCGGAGATACCATCCAGAACAAACGACGCCGTCTTCGTGGCCTTCTTCAGCAGTCCGCCGATGTACTTCACCTCTACGTGGATCAGCGGCCAGTAGATGCGCTCTCCCGAGACGATCCGCTCATCGGGCCCCAGGAACGGGAACCGCCGCCTGCGCCTTCCCCGGGCGATATCGAGCGCCTCCTCCCGCACCAACACCGGGACGACCGCCTCGGCTGCGGGCGGTTCCGGAGGCGGCGGGTGCGGATCGCCGTTGCACGGCCCCGGCGCTGTTGGCGGCCGCCCGGAAACATCCGCCGATCGCGCCGGGGTCAGCCTCGGTGTGAGGCCGCGGTGCTCGGTCTCCCGCTTCGCAAAGCGCATCTTCACCTTCTCTCGCGCCAGCCCCCCCATGACGAAGAACTCCCCCGGCTCGAGCGTCGCGAGCTCCTCGACCTCCCTGCGCGAGGAGAAGAAGAGGCTCACCGCCTTCAGGTCGTTCTCGATGGAGAGCTTGCCGATGATCTGGTTGTTGCACTGGGAGAGCACGTTCTTGGCGACGAGCGACGGGCGCTGCGTGGCGATCAGGAGACCGAGCCCCCGTTTCCGTCCGCGGCGTGAGATCTCCTCGATCTTCTTGATCGAGTCCCTGGACTGCGGGATGAACTTGTCCGCCTCCTCCACGATGAGCAGGTAGGGCCTCTTCAGCTCGCTCTCGATCTCGTAGAGGATCTCCGTGAGCGCCGCCACCTTCTCACGCATCTCCGTGCCGGAGACGTCGAAGACGACCGCGGTCCTGGAGCAGATGGCGTTCTTCATCAGCTTCCGCAGGTCCACCCGCTCGATGTCGACGTCGCAGGCGTCGTCGGTGCCGACCCAGAGCACCGGGAACCGGTCCTTCAAGGAGAAGTACTCCCCCTCCGTATCGATAAGGCAGAATCCGACCCGGGCCCTGCAGAGCTGCTCGCAGACGACGGCAATGCTCCAGCTCTTCCCCGCTCCGGACTGCGCGATGATGCAGGTTCTCCCCGTGACCAGTTCCTGGGCGTCGACGGCGAAATCGCGCTCGCCCGCTCTCCCGATCACCAGCTCCATACAGTACCTGATTACAGGACGTACAGGGCTTTAACCGTTCCTGTCGGTGCAGGCATGGCGGTATTTCTCCGGCACTCCCCGCTGAAGCGAGAGCACGACGCCGAGCACCGTCAGGGCGACGAAGATATTGAAGATCAGCCGCATGCTCTGCAGGAACTCGGGGAATATCGCGGCGGTGACGGTGGTCGACCCCATGACGACCGCAAAGACGACCAGGGCGATGGCCATGCTCACCATCATGCCGAGCGACCGCATGGTCGCCACCATCGCGGACGCGCTTCCGAAGTACCGCATCTCCACGCTGCCCATGATGGCGTTGGTGTTGGGCGAGGAGAAGAGCCCGAGCCCCACCCCCAGGACGGCCAGCAGGGCGGCGATCACCTCGAGGGGTGTCGCCGGAGAGAGCAGGGAGAAGCCGAAGAGACCTGCGGCCGAGATCGCAAGCCCTGCCGAGGCGACGTACCCGGGCGTGATCCGGTCGGAGAGCCATCCGGCCGCCGGAGCGACGAAGACCTGCACCAGCGGCTGGATCAGGAGCAGGGTGCCGGCGGCGGCGGGCTCGTAGCCGCGGATGTACTGAAAATAGAGAGAAAGCAGGAACGCCACCGCGAACGTGGCGCTGTAGTTGATGAGGGCGGCGAGGTTGGAGAACGCGAACACACGGTTCTCCCGGAGCAGCGAGACCGGGAGCAGCGGAGAACGCTGCCGCTTCTCAACCGAATAGAAGGCTGCGCCGAGGACGGCGGCGAACGCGAGCAGCCCCGCTCCCGCAGCGGATGTGGCCGACGCGAGCCCCAGAAAGAGGCAGACGGTGAAGGCCGACGAGAGGAGGAGGCCGTGGAGATCGAAGCCTGCGAGGTGCCGCTCGTTCAGGAACGCCGGAAACTTTCCGGCATAGAGGAGCACGGGAACGGCGAGCAGGGCGGTGGTCAGGAAGATGCTCCGCCATCCGAAGAACTGGGTCAGCACCCCGCCCAGGAACGGCCCGAGCGAGAGCCCGCCGTAGACAGCGGTCACGTTCATGCCGATGGCGTACCCCCGCTCGCCCGGCGGGTAGAGGTGGGTGATGATGGCGACGCTGTTCGCATAGATCATCGCGCCGCCGATCCCCTGCAGGAAGCGGAACGCGAGCAGCACCTCGATCGCGGGGGTGAGGATGGTGAGGATCGATCCGGCGGCGTAGATGCCGGTCCCGAGCAGGAACACCGTCACCCGCCCCCTCAGGTCGCCGAGCCGCCCCGCCGGCAGGAGAAAGATGACGGATGCGAGGAGGTAGGCGCTGGAGACCCAGGCAAGGGTGGCCGCGTCGGTCAGAAACTCCGTCCCGATGGCAGGGAGGGCGAGGTTGATCGCGGAGCCCGTGAAGGGGTTCAGGAACGTGGCGACGGTGACGAGCAGCAGGATGAACGCGCGTGAATAGGACGGCTCCGGGGTCTGATCCGTTTTATGTACCTCCCAGCAGCATCGATAGCTTCCTATGTTCCTATATAGTCGCGCCCCACCATAAATGAACGCGTCCGATCCCCGGGCATCACCTGCCGTTCCCCGTCCTCCGCCCGTATTCCCAGGCCCCCCTCCGCCGGACAGACGTCGGTGCACCTGCCGCAGAGGTAGCACTCCGCCTTCGCAGCGCTGTGGTTCGCCTCGCCCGTCGGGGCACGCCTTCTCGCACACCCCGCAGTCCATGCACGTCCCGGTCCTCCGCAGCCCGTACCTGCTCCACCGCGCCGCCGGGGAGAGGAACACCCCGTACGGGCAGATGAAGCGGCAGAAGGGCCGATACAGAGAGACCGATCCTGCAGGGATGCCGGCAAAGACGAAGGACGATACCGCAGCGGTGTACAGATAGAAGAAGTCGCGCAGACCGAGCAATCCCAGCACCGGCACCGCAGAGATCACGCCGGCGGCCGCGATCACGACCAGAACGCCCAGACGGACGCTCTCCGCCGCTGCCCGCATCCGCACCGTCACCTTCCTGACCGGGACGAGGTATGCCAGCTCCTGCACCGCACCGATCGGACAGACATGCCCGCAGAAGATCCGCCCGAAGAGCGCGGTGAGGGCGAGAACGAGGGTAAACCTGCCAGTGCGAGCGGCAGCGGCACTCCCTGCCCCCGACCGCCGATCGCGACGGTTCCGTAGCCGCGCCCGACGCCCTCTTCGTCGCCGGCGACCGGAGGTCCCTGTTCGCCAACCACATGGACGACACCGGGATGGCCGTCGCGATCACCCTCCCGCTTCTCGTCGCCGTCCAGCGGCTCTTCGTCCAGAGGATGCTGGAGCATGCGCGGCAGGTACGGTGAGCGGGGGCGACGCGGGCGGCATGACCCTTCGCCGCGGCGGCGGAGGCGATCGGCAGACCAACGTTGATATCCTCCCCCGGCGCATCTCTATCCGGATGCGATCGCGGCTCACTGCACTCTCATCGAACACCGCGCTGCTGCTCGTTGTCCTGCTCGGGATCGTCGGCCTCTTCGGCGACGTCGTCTATGAAGGGGCGCGGAGCGTCACCGGCCCCTACCTGCTCCTCCTCGGCGGGAGCGCCGCCGCCGTCGGCCTGGCCGCAGGGTTCGGCGAGTTCGCCGGCTACGGGCTGCGGCTCCTCTCCGGGTATATCGCGGACAGGAGCCGCCGCTACTGGCTGGTGACGTTCATCGGCTACGGTATGCTCGCCTCCGTTCCGCTGCTCGCGTTCGCCGGGCGGTGGGACGTTGCGGCGCTCCTGATCGTCGCGGAGCGTATGGGGAAGGGTATCCGGTCGCCGGCGAAGGACGCCATCCTCTCCCATGCCGCCTCAAACATCGGGCAGGGCTTCGGGTTCGGAATCCATGAAGCGTTCGACCAGATCGGCGCGGTGGCTGGTCCGCTGGTCTTTTCAGCGGTCTTCCTTGCAGGGGGCGGCGGGATCGAGGCGTACCGGCTTGGGTTCCTGCTCCTGGGAATCCCTCTCGTCCTGCTCGTTGCGACGCTGCTCTGCGCCCGCGCCCGGGTGCCGGAGCCGGCGGACCTGGAGCGCATCCCGATCGAGGGCGGACTCCCCGATACGGGCGGGCTTCCACGGGTGTTCCTGCCCTACTCCGTCTTCACCGCCCTCACCATGGCCGGGTTCGTGGCGTTCCCCCTCATCGCGTACCATTTCGTAGGGCGTGCGATCGTTCCCGAGAGCGTCGTCCCGCTCCTCTACGCCCTCGCCATGGGCGTTGACGCCGCGGTCGCCCTGATCGCCGGGCGGGCGTACGATCGGGCGGGCGTCATCGCTCTCGCCGCTGTCCCTCTGGTGAACCTCCTCATACCCGTATTCGCCTTCTGGTTCACCTCGTTCCAGGCAATCGCCATGGGAGCCGCGGTGATCGCTGCAGCGCTCTGGGGAGCGGCGATGGGTATTCAGGAGACGGTCCTGCGGGCGGCGATCGCGGACTGCACCCATATCCAGAGACGCGGCGTTGCGTACGGGCTATTCAACACCGTCTACGGGGCCGGCTGGTTCGCGGGAAGCGTGCTCATCGGACTCCTCTACGACGCCGGTCTGGTTCCGGTGATAGTCGGGATTACTGCGGCGCTGCAGCTCGCCGCCGTCCCGGCATTCGTCCGGGTGCGGCGCGAGTTCGCGCAACTACCGTGGGGCGACCGCGCGGCTGCCGACGATGCCGGACGGACGTGACGACGTGCAGGCCGCTCCGCTCCCCCCCGCATCCGCCCATCGGCGCAGAACGGGATCATCAGGATCGGCGCAGCGCTCCGGCGATGACGCCGCCGAGCAGACCGAGGATGCCCAGGTACAGGAAGGACGCCGCCACGACGACGATGGCCGTGCCCAGACCGACGAGGAACCCGACGCCGCCGAGCAGGAACGTTCCCCCGAGCAGGATCAGGATCGACACGACGATCGCGCCGAAGATACCTGCCGTCGCGCCGGCCCTTGCACCGTTCCATACCCCGCCGCGGGCGATCCACCCGGCCACGAACCCGCCGATGATCGGCCCGAGAATCGGGATCCAGATATTCAGGATCACCATCACCAGCCAGCCGATGACGACCCCCAGCCAGAAGTTGCCGTACACCCGATCAGCCACTGCCTCTCACCGGTGGGGATGGAGGAGGCGGTGATGATAAATGTTGGGGATCGATCGTGCGGCGCATAAAACCGCGTTTCCCGGGACGGGTCGCCGATCCGCTACTTCACAATCGTCGTTCCCGCCTGCCCGGCAAGGGCGTCCCGCGCCCTCTCCAGCGACGTGACGATCGCGCGCCTGCCGCCGGAATCGAGGAACCGGATGCATGACTCGACCTTCGGCCCCATGGTGCCGGGCGGGAACTGCCCCTCCTCAAGGTACCGCCTCGCCTCCGCCCGCGTCATCCCGTCGAGATCCTGCTGCCTCGGGGTGCCGTAGTTCAGGGCGACCTTCTCGACATCGGTCAGGATGAGCAGGTCGTCGGCTGAGACGAGCCGGGCAAGGAGGGCGGCGGTGTGGTCCTTGTCCACCACCGCCTCGACGCCCCGCAACGTCCCGTCCGCATCGGCGACCACCGGAATCCCTCCCCCGCCGCAGGCGATCACGATGACGCCCCGCTCAAAGAGCGTGGAGATCGCCCTGCTCTCGAGGATGGCGCTGGGGTGCGGCGAGGGGACGACCCGCCGATACCCCCGGCCCGGCTCCTGCACCATCGTCCAGCACATCTCGGCTTCGAGGGTTCTGGCATGCATCGCCGTGTAGTACGGCCCGATGGGTTTGGTGGGATCTTCGAAGGCGGGATCGTCCCGGTCGACCAGCGTCTGCGAGAGCACCGTCGCCACCGGTACGTCCAGCTGCGCTGCCCTGAGCGCCACATCCATCGACTGCTGCAGCATGTAGCCGATCATCCCCTGGCTCTCCGCACCGCAGACATCGAGCGGCATGGGAGGGAGGGTGTCTTTCGCCAGCTCGTTCTTCAGCAGGATATCGCCGACCTGTGGCCCGTTGCCGTGGGTGACGGCGACGGAGTGGCCGTCGCGCACGAGGTCCGCGATGATCCGGCAGGTCCGGCGGACGTTCTCAAACTGCTCCCCGGCCGTTCCCCTCTCCTGATGCCGCAGGATGGCGTTTCCGCCGAGCGCGACCACCACACGCTTCTCCGTCACCGTCTCACCTCCTCTCCAGGGGGCACGTCATGCAGTGGGGGCCCCCGTACCCTCCCGTCAGGTTCTCCAGCATCAGGGGGTACGCCTCGATGTCATGCCGGTAGAGCTCCTTTCTGTGGGGGAAGAACTGCCCCTCGTTCCTGATGGCCCGGTAATCATGCTTCGCCTGTTCGAGGAGCCGGCCGTAGCGCTCCACATCGGATGCCGCTTTCCGCTCCAGGTTCTCCAGCACCTTCTTCATGATCCGCTCGCCCTCGACGGTGAGGATCGTTCCGTCCCGGACGCAGAGGAAGTTCGCCGCATAGGAGAGCTGTTCCAGCGTCCTCAGGTCGATGATCGAAAAACCCTTCTCCCTGATGTAATCGTAGAGATTCGTCTCGCTGCCCGTCCGTTCGTATCCGGAGCTGGTGCGATAGTAGACCTCGACCGCCGCCCGCCGGAGGAGGACCTCGGAGCCCATGACCACGCCCTCCGACGCCGCGTTGAAGTAGGTGTCGAGGTGCATGTCGACCATGGGATCGGGACGATCGCTCGGGATGAGGGGGTGGGCGGGCTGGTGGACGACGCCGACCTCGTCGAACCCCAGGGCCGAGGCGAGGAGCTGGTCGACGCCGGCGCGGTTCGTCCGGTCCCCAAGACCGATCAGCGCGAACTCCTTCATCGGCATGAAGTCGCCGCCCTCGAAGGTGCCGGGCTCCTGCATCTCGCAGGCGATCGGTATGCCGAGCGTCTCCCAGAGAAACTTCGTTATCTCCGCCTCACGCCGCCGCTGGGGCTTCGCCATGCGGGAGACGACCAGTCCCCTGTCGGTCACCGCCTGCTGGTCCCGCATGAAGTAGAGGTTGGCAAGGGGCTGCCGTTCGGTGACGCTCATACGGACGCCCCGCTCCTTTCCGTCCGCGCCCAGCTCGATGAGCGGGTTCGTGAGGAGGAGCGTGAAGAAGTGCTGCGAGTCCAGCGCGCCTGCATTCCTCTCCATCGCCATCCGCGCCTCATGCACGGCCTTCCTGCCGCCCCGGAACGTGACGGTGCCGATCGCCCAGTCGACGAGGCGCCGCCGTACCGCGGGGTTTGAGTCCGCCGCGTTCAGGATCGACTCCTTCAGCCGCAGCACGTTCACCCCGAACTCGCGGTGCAGGGCATACTCCAGCCGCTCATGCTCCCGCCGCGCCTCGTACCGGCTGAACGCACGCTCGTACAGCGCAGCGTGCGGTTCCAGCAGCCCGAAGAACATCTCGATGCCCGGACGGTGGACCGCCACCGTCCGCAGGCGATCCCACTCGGCCCTGATCCTGCCCTGCATGCAGTGCTCCCGCTTGTTCGGGAATGCTCCCTGCAGGTTCAAAAATGTTGGCTTCTGTCTCCCGCGCCGCGGACCGCCCTGCGGATCCGCCGACCAAGATTACCCCTCCCGCCTCCGGGAGGTCAGGTAGTACGCGATCATCACGCCGGCCGCCGACGGTGAAGCTGACGCCCGCATAGACGGCGAGCGCCACGAGCCCGTAGAGGGGCAGTCTCATCGTTCTTCGTTCCCGTTCCCCGGACCGATAAACCTGCCGGCACGCCCCGCCGCGGGAACGGGCCTGTCCGGATACCCCCATCAGTTCCACTGGAAGATTACAGCGGTGCTGAAATATGCCGAAGTCGTCCCAAAAGTACCTTGTGGTTGAAGATCCACATAGTTTAGAACACTTTT
>DAQY01000008.1:9469-29908 GCA_002503105.1 Methanomicrobiaceae archaeon UBA206 | reverse complement strand
ATGGCAGAGAAGAAATCGCCGGCCAGCGGATGGCCGATCGTTCAGGGGGACTTCCATACAGGAGACCCGCAGAGCTGCGTCGCTGTCGTCACTATGGGATCTCACCTCGACGAGCAGGGTATCTGCGACGCGGGAGCGGCGATCGCCGGCTCCTGCAAGACCGAGAACCTCGGACTCGAGAAGGTCATCGCGAACGTCATCTCCAATCCCAACATCAGGTTCGTCCTCTGCTGCGGAACGGAGGTGAAGGGACACCTCTCCGGACAGAGCTTCATCGCGCTCCACGCCAACGGCGTCTCCGGAGGGAAGATCGTGGGGGCCCAGGGCGCCATCCCGTTCATCGAGAACCTGACCGAAGACGCGATCAAGCGGTTCCAGGAGCAGGTCGAGATCGTCAACATCATGGAGTCCGAGGATCTGGGTGAGATCAAAGCGAAGATCAGCGAACTCGCCGCAAAAGACCCCGGCGCGTTCCCCGAAGAGCCCATGATCGTCGAGGTCAAGGAGGCGGGAGCTGCCGGCGCCGAGGTCGCGGTCGCAGGCGTGCACCCGCAGTTCCTTGAGATCGAGTCTCGCCTCGATGCAATCGAAAAGAGTATCGAATTCGCCGATGCAGAGATTGCCCAGCGCGTCGGACGGAAAGTGGGGCGCGATATCGGCATCCTGTACGGACTGGTCGCAGGGTTGATTGTATTCATGATGTTGTTGGTATTACTGCCCAAACTGGGTGGTTTCCTGTAAGGAGGGTTGATTGATATGTTCAAGTTCGAGAAAGAACAGGTGGTACACGACTTCAATGGTACCAAGTTGGGTGGACAGCCCGGAGAGTATCCGACCGTACTCGCTGCTTCCATCTTCTACAACAAGCACGAGATCGTCCTTGATGACAAAACCGGGAAGATTGACAAAGAGAAGGCAGAAGCGCTCTGGAACCGCTGCCTGGAGCTTTCGGATCTGACCGGGATTCCGCATTTCATCCAGATGATCGCGGAGTACGGGGAGGCGTTCGACAGCTACATCGACTGGTTCTGCTCCGTCGATGACAAGACCGCATTCCTGATGGATTCTTCGGTGCCGGCAGCGCTTGCCCACGCGTGCGAATACGTGACCGAAGCGGGCGTGGCGGACCGTGCGATCTACAACTCGATCAACGGATCAATCCTCCCGGAGAACATCGAGGCGCTGGCGAAGAGCGATGTGAACTCCGCGATCGTCCTCGCATTCAACCCGGCCGACCCGTCCGTTGCCGGCCGCGAGAAGGTGCTCGTCGAGGGCGGCGTCGCAGGTCAGGAACTCGGCATGCTCGAGATCGCCGAGAAGTGCGGCATCACGCGCCCGATCCTTGACACCGCGGCAACTCCGCTGGGTCTCGGGTCCGGCGGCGCCTACCGCGAGATCCTCGCCTGCAAGGCGATCCACGGGCTGCCGACCGGCGGCGCCTACCATAACATGACCGTTTCGTGGACATGGCTGAAGCGGTGGAAGGGAACGAAGAAAACGCCCTCGCAGCAACTGGCGGGTCTGGAGGGCAAAGATGCCCTTATCGAGCAGCTCACGCACCACTATCTCGGTGGTGTGGACGGCATGCGCCAGGCCGCCTGGTCCGCTCCCGATATCGGGTGCAACATGGTGGCCAGCACCCTCGGCGCCGACCTGATCATGTACGGGCCGATCGAGAACGTCGAGGCCATGATCACCGCACAGGCGTACATCGATATCGTGGTGCTGGAGGCGGTGCGCGACCTCGGCATCGAGGTCAAGGCGGAGGACCATCCCCTCTTCAGACTCGTCTAACCATTTTTCCCCGGGCACGTGCGGGCCTTTCCTTTTCGGGATCGAGACGGGAGAGGAGCAGATGCTCTCGTTCACCCCTTCAGGGCAGCGCAATCGTGCCGCCCGCCGGATGGGGACGCCGGGCATCGACCTTCCCCGACCGCTTCCCGTGCCGGGACGAACCGCATTCGGTGCCCTCCGTGCAGCATCACGCCCGCTCCGAGCGGGCGAGACCCCGATTCATATACCCGCAACGCCGGTTCTTCGATCCTTCCGTCTCCCGCGATATTCTCCGCTGCCATACCGGTAAGGCGTGGTAGAGACGTTTTCACGTTCCGAGGCGTGGGTCCGACAGTGTTCAAGAGAGGGGGCGGATACAGGTTCCGGTCTTCCGTCGTCTCATCGACAGGATGAGGGGCGGTGGGTGTCGGATCGCGAGCGCGGCCTCTGCCGGGCTATATCCTCCTGCGGGGTGTCCATGCTCCGCTCGCCCCCTCCCCCCAGGTGCAGCCCGTGATCTCCGGTGAAGGTGCTGTAAGGACAGCGATCAGAACGCCGGATATGTACGGTCCTGCCGGGTCAGGCGGCACCTGCGCAGGAAGGAAGACCGGAGAGTTTCGGGAACTGTCCTCACGATCGGTGCGAAATACCGAGCAGCCGCTCCACCGCCGCAGCGAATTCACGGAACGGTTTTGAAAACTCCACGCCGCTGCCGTCCGGATAGGCGTTTGCGCCCCGCGACCGGACGCGGCGGTCGCCCGCCACCAGGTGCAGGTGCCAGTAGGTCACGTCCCGGCAGCCATGGGCCGCGACGTACTCGGGCTCCCAGTCCCAGACCCCGATGCGCTCCACGGTCTTCCAGAACGCCTCCCATGCCCCGGCGGCGGGCGCCGCCTCCACCACGACCCCCGAGTATCCCCCCGCACTCGCCCGCTCGTAGAGGAGCCGTCCTTCCCGGAACCTGACGTACAGCGACGGAGCCGTGCTGCCGCCGATGTAGAACTCGAACAGCGCGGGAAGGCGGGGGGAGGGAGCGGATGCGTCTGTCACCGGTTACCACCCGACCGCGAGGGGCAGGCCCCGCATCGATGCCCGTGGTGCACCCGGACTGGAGCATCTGCATATGAGGTTTCTGCTATCCGGGCCGTGAACGGCGTCAGAACGTATACACGCGGCTCCCCCGGCTGTCGCCTCGCATGGGGTATATGCCGGCATCGACGCCGGTCACCGACGTGTTCCGACGGTATGAGCGGCGGCGGCCGGTTCCCGGATCCGCAGGTAAAAGCACGCGCAGAGAGGGATACGACGCTGCTGCGGCAGGGTGCCCCGCACCGTCCTGTCGTCCCTGTCATCGGATTATACCCGTCATGGGGTATGATGAATGTTGCCGTCCCGGAGCGAAGGCGGCAGGACGGGTCCGGGTCAGTGCACCCGTATCCGGTACCCCGCCCGTACCTGTTTTCGTCCCCGATCTCCCTGATGTGGTCGTGCCCCCGTGTCTCCACCTCGATCTCCACCTGCGCCGTGAATATTGACACAGCCCCCGCCCATGGCGGGCGTGGTGAATGTTCAGGATGCCGGCCTGCCGGCGGGCGAGCAGGGACAGCTGCCCAAGCAGCGCCCCCTGCTTTGCGATCGATGCGCACCCCGGCTTCCCGCGCGGCGAGCGCGACGCCCCGGGCATGGTTGCCCGCCGAGGCGGCGATCACGCCGGCAGGGCCGATGCGATGCTGTCTGCATGAGACCGTATTGTGCAGGTTGTCCCCCGCACCTTGAAACGAGCCGGTCTTCTGGAGGTTCTCCAGCTTCAGGTAGATCTCCGCACCCTGCCTATACGCATTCCGTTCCTGAATCAGGGCGCGGTAGTCCGGTGGCACCCCCGGCCGATGCCGGAAAACGCCTCTGTGACGAGCCGCGTCGTCGCCCGCACCTCCCCGCCCGCAGGCTCGATGCGGCGGCCCTGCAGGGCGGCGAAGATCCAGCCGATCGCCTCGGCGTGCGATCGGCTGTACCCGCCCTCCAGGACCAGCGCGATCGCACCGTCGTACGCCTCCAGGATCATCTGCGTCATGACGCCGTAGTCGGAGGGCATGAGACACATCGATGCGAGCGGATCGTCGAACGAGGCGTCCTGTCCCGCTGACACGATCACAACGTCGGGCTCAAAGCCTTCCAGCGCCGGGGCGATGATCGTTCGGAAGACGAGCGCATAATCGGCGCCGGAGGAGCCCGCCTCCAGCGGTGCGTTGACGGTGTAGCCCTTGCCGGCACCGACACCCCGCTCTTCCGGCCACCCCGTCCCGGGGAATGTCCCTGCCTGGTGCACCGAGCAGTAGAGCACCCGGTCGCTGTCGTAGAAGGCTGCCTGGGTGCCGTTCCCGTGGTGCACGTCCCAGTCCACGACTGCGATCCGGTCGACGTCCCCGAGCGCCCGCGCCGCGGCGACGGCCACGTTGTTGAAGAGGCAGAACCCCATCGATCCGGAGGGCATGGCGTGATGCCCCGGCGGGCGCACGAACGCGAAGCAGTGTTCGCCGTCCAGTGCGCGATCCATCGCCTGGCACGCGGCGCCTGCGGCGTAGAGCGCCGCATCGAACGATCCCGCGGTGACGTACGTGTCGGGATCGAGGTAGTAGACCCTCCCCGGCGGACAGCGGGCGCAGAGGGCGCGGATGGCGCTGATATGCTGCGGGCGGTGGACCAGCGCCAGATCGTCGAGCCGTGCCTGCACCGGGGCGATGCGCGGAATGCCGTCAGGCACGCCGGTGAGCGCGAGCGTGCGGCGCGCTTCGGACTCGGGGTGGCGGGGATCGTTGTGGCTCGAAAAGACCTCCCCGGTGACCACAGAGGCGTGCATGGAGGATCAGACAGGGGTGAGGCGCGGGAGGTTATGAAGGTTTGCAGAAGACGAGCCGGGAGACCATAAATCCTCGTTTTCACACGGCGCTCTTCTGCAGTTTCTGCCTCCTTCACCTGGAGGTTACCCTGAAACGCCTGTGGGCCGTGCCGGCCGCAGGCTCGGACCGGTGAGGATCGATCCATCCGGCTCTGCTCCAAAACTCTCCATACCGGCAGCGACCTGCTGAAATTTTCCGAGAAGATTCTCTCTCCACACGTTGCCCGGATTCGCTGCAACATCTTCGGAGAGTGGACCGGGATGCGAATTGCTGTGGCGGAACGGCAGGAGCTTGAGAAGACCGAAGGTCTTTGAACGTGTCTCCCTCACGTGGCGATTGGCCGCCTCGGTCCCTAGGATTCGACTGGCCATCCGCGTCGGAGAAGGCGCTCGAGGGGAACCCATCCCAAAATTGCCCGACGTTCGAGAATCAATGCGGATCTGAGCAGTACGATCGTTCAGTTGTGGAGGAGCAGTATATACGGGGCGAGACCCCCTCCTCGGACGATACCCGCGGAGAACGGTCTTTTACAGAGCCGGAGCGGAAACCTGTGTTTTCGGCGCTTACTTCCCCACAAGCGACAGCGCCGCATCGACGATCGCCCCGAGCTCCACGACGCTCCACTTCTCCGAAGAGAGCACCATGTCGTACGGCGAGATGTCGTTGATGTCGATATCGTAGTATCTCCGATACCGCGTCGCCTCGGACCGCTGCCGGGCGAGGGTGAGGGCGCTGGCGGCCTCCTCGTCCAGCTGGTCCCGACCGGCGATCCGTCGCGCCCGGCAGGAGAGCGATGCGATGAGCCAGACCTTCAGGTCGGCATTCCCGATCATCCATCCGGAGAGGCGCCCCTCGACGACGACGTCGTCCGTGCCCTCCCCGATCTCCTTCTGCCGCGCATCGATCATCCGGTCGACCGACGGATCATTCTCCGCATACGTGCCGAACGCGGCGATATCCATACCGTGTTCGCGTGCCAGCTGCCGGAAGACCTCGCCGGCGGATATCAGCGAGAGCCCGTGCTCCTGCGCGAGATATCTGGCGAGCGAGGTGGTGCCGCTGCCAGGCAGACCGGAGACCGTGATCCGCATCAGATACCCCCGATATTGAGCGACTTCCGGATCACCTGACTGATGGTCAGCGAACAGATCATGTACCACAGGATCCAGGCAGGGACGATCCAGATCGCGATGGCCGAGAGGTTGACGGCGCCGATGTAGGGCATGACGATCGCGGTTGCGGACGTGAGGGGCGCATCCGCAGGCGGGAGCCGGAAGAGCAGCCAGAAGAAGATCGGCACGGTCAGCACCAGGATGTACACCATGGGTGCAAACTGCTGCCGCGACATCTCCAGCTGCTCCTGCATCATCCTATCGCGCCGCACCTCGAGCTTCTTGAGTTTTTTTTCGTCCCCGGCGAGCTGCGCCTCGCGGTACTCCCGCTGGAACTTCCGCATCCTCTGCTGAACCGCCTGCATCCTCTCGTAGTCGATGGTGTATTTCTGCACGAGCGAGGAGTAGAGTCCGGTGATGCCAGAGAGAATCAGGATCACCGCAAAGAACGGCACGCCGAGCAGATCGATCAGCGGCCCCAGCACCACGTTCATCGCCGATCCGACGCCGACCCGTATCCACTCAATGCTGTACGATATCATCATCAGCATGGTGAACAGGAGCGCGATAGTTGCACCGTGTTTCTTCAGGTCCACCATGACATGTTACCTCAGTACATCCACCATATCTTCGACGGCCCTGTCAAGGAGGAAATTCTCGTTTCTGACGATCTTCACAGTGCAGCCGGTGTACATCGCGTATGCGGCCGCGATTGCGCGGTTGAACTGCTGGTGCTCGGCGATCGACCGCGCGCCTTCCATATCGCGCGTCCGCGACTCGTCGCCGAGTCGCCGCTGCAGGATCTGATCCTCATCGGTCTCCACCAGCACGATCACGTCCGGCATCAGTTCACGGAGCACCCACTCGGGGAGCCCGGGCAGGTATCCCACCGGAGTCTTCACGCTGCTGTGCGTGTCGATGATCACGTTCGCATCGCCGCTGATCGCTGCAATCCCCGAGGCGGCGGCCCGCTGAAGGCGCTTCTGAACGTCCCTGTCGAGCCTGCGCATCTCGTCGCGGTCCGCCACCATACCCTCTTTTCTGGCAAGTTCGAACATGAACGTCCCGAAGTTGATCGGTTCGTAGACGATCCCCTCCCCTGCAAGCCTGTCCATCGCTCCGGTGATGACAGTGGTCTTCCCCACGCCGGGAACCCCCGTCACGACGACTTTCTTACCCAATTTCAATCACTCCTTTCCAAAGAACTGCCTCATGAACGGATACATCTCCATGATCTGCTGGCTCGCAATCTCCTCATAGAGCCGGTAGGTGATGCTCACCGTCAGCAGCAGTCCGGTACCGCCGACAGCACCGATCACGCCGAACAGGTTTGCGACCACGGAGAGCAGACCGATGAAGGCACCGCCAACGATGGTGATGCGCGGGATGTACCGGTCGAGGTACCGCTCGAGCACCTGGACGTTGCGGCGGTAGCCGGGGATGTGCATCCCGCTCATCTGAATCTGCCGCGCCACGTCCTTCGAGTCCAGGCCGGCGGTCTTGATCCAGAAGAGTGCGAAGACCGCACATCCGACCACCGTAAAGATGATATCGATCCCCATGCGCAGGAGGATCTCCCACGGGGGATGCCCGAGGTCCATCACCCACCACATCCAGTCCCGCGGCGAGTTGATCGGTGCGAGGTACCACATGAGCCCGTTCACCGGCGTCTGGTTCTGGAAGGTGCCGAGGACGGTGATCCCGATGTTGGAGAGGAACATGCCTATCATCTGGATGTTCGCCTGCAGCACCCTGACCAGGATCATGGGCAGAACGCTCGCATAGATGAGCTTCACCGGGAACCGGGCCCTGGCGCCGCGTACCGCCGTATGGGCGAGCGGGATCTCGATGCGGGTCGACTCGACGTAGACGATCACCAGAAAGATCGCGACCGTGGTGATGAACGCGAGCAGATCGGTGCTGAAGTACTCCACATAGCTTCCGCCGGAGAGGCCGATCGCGACGAGCCTGGGGAAGAACCCGACCGGGAAGGGATCGGTCACCGCTTCCCAGTTCAGGAACCCGTTCACCAGGCTCTGCGAGACGCCTGCGACGATGAAGAGCCCGACGCCCGAACCGATACCCCACTTGGTAACCACCTCGTCCATGAACATGACCAGCACGCCGCCGATACAGAGCTGGAGGAAGATCAGGAACGATACCGCCGCCATGTTCCCGCCGAAGATCTCGACGGCCACCGCTGTGTCGGGCTTCATAAAGCCGCCGACGATCATGGGGAGGGCCTCGACGACGATCATCACGAAGATGAGGATCTTCTGCAGGCCCATGTACATGACCTGACCGCGCGCTTCGCTGGTATCGATCTGCAGGATGTCAGCACCCCTGAGCAGCTGGAGCACGATCGACGCGGTGACGATCGGCCCGATACCGAGGTGCAGAAGAGAACCGTTCGCGCCCGCCAGCAGGGCACGATAAAACGAGAATAAATCCTGAGACTCCGGCGACAGCCCGAAGATAAAAATGTTGGTCAGCACGAAGTAGAGGAGCAGAATCACGAGCGTCCACAGCAGTTTGTTCTTGAAGTGGACATGCCCCACCGGACTTCTGACCGCGGGCATCGCGGCAAGGAAGGGTTCCAATCGATCCAGCAGACCTCCCATCTTCCCACCCGAAAAAAGAGGAACCTAAACGGTCGACGCTCGACCGCCCATCTCCTCGATCTTTGCTTTCGCTCGTTCTGAGAACGCCTTTGCAGTGATATTCAGTTTATGGGTGACTCTTCCACCGCCGAGGACCTTGTCGATGCCGAGCGCTCCGGCATCGAGGGTGACCAGGTCCTCCTCCTGCCTGGCGATGCCTTCCTGGAGGAGCAACTCGGCCATCTGGTCGATCTCGCCGACATCGAGCACGTTTACCGGCACCACGTTCTTGCGAATGAAACCGTGCTTGCCGTTCTTGAGCGTGCCCGCGAGATAGAAGTGCGAGAAGCGATGATCGCGCTGTCCTGCCCGTCCGCGTCCGCCCCTGTTCCCGGCGCCGCGCCTGTTCTTGTGCGTGCCGCCGCCACAGGTGCGCGTGCCTCTGTACCTGGATCGCTTACTGGATGGCACTTGCTTCACCTCATCGCGTACAGGAGATCGTTGATCTCGCGACCGTAGTAGCCGAGAGCCCCACCCTGCTGGAAGGTTCGCTTGATAGTTTTATAGCCCTTTCGAGGTGGATGAAGTCTCAGCACCGGCTTCATACCGTCGATATCCTTCAGGTCCGCCTCGCCGTTGCAGAGCGCCTCTGCATATTCATCGATGCTGGCGAACTTCGTGCGTTCTCTGACGTACTCGTCGGTCAGCCTCCGGTTGCCGGTCAGCCTGCCGCGGGTGCGCAGGATGGTGGCCAGCGTCCCGGGATCCACCTCACCGTATGCGACGAAGTCCTTCACTTTCCGGATCATGCCGAGATATGCGGGCGTGTCGGGCACGAGGACGCAGTGGTTGACGTGGTGCAGACGGAGCATCTTGAGGGTGTCCTTGATCTCACGCCGGGTATTGACCACGCCGCGTACCTGAACAACCGCGTACATCACTCGACCCCTCCCAACCGTACCGTATTCGTCTGTTTCAGCGCCTCAAACGTCGCTTTGGCGAAGTTGATGGTCGTTCTGGTCTGTCCTCTGTTGAATGCCCAGACATCCCTGATGCCGGCAAGCTCCAGCACCTTCTTCGGTATGTCCCCCGTCACGAGACCGATACCCCGCGGTGCTGGCTTCAGCGTCACCCGCACGCTGCCGGCCTTTCCCGTCACCTCGACCGGGATGGAGTGCTCGATCTCGCAACCGCACTCCCAGCTACCGCAGCCGCGCCTGACCTTGATGATGTTAAGTTTCGCGTCCTCGATCGCCTTCTGGATGGCGTTTCCGACCTGCGCGTCCCTGCCCTGACCGAATCCTATGTAGCCGTTCCGGTTGCCGACTGCCACCACGGTGCGGAACTTCACGCGGCGACCGGAGTCGGTCATGCGCTGCACCATATTGATGTCCAGCACCTCGTCTTCCAGGTCGGGCAGGAGGAGGTCCACGATCTGGGGCTCTTTGATCGGTTTGCCGCTCGCGAGCACCTCATCGATGCCGGCGATCTCGCCTGCTGCAACCCTCCGTCCGAGACCGGTGAGAGGAATCCATTCTTCCCGTTCGAATGCCATTACTCCATCAGCTCCTTCTTGATGGCATCAGCCACCTTCTCCACGTTCTCCACCAGGTCTGCAGCCCTTTCAGGAGCGTATTCTGCGATATGGGCACCTTTCAGGCGACTTTCGTCGGGAATGGCCGAATCTCCGTGGGGGATCTCGAGCCCGACGTCGGTCGCGCCCTTCAGGGCGGCAAATACGCGGGCCCCCGGTTTCGCCCTGTGCAGCCCGATATCCAGAATCGCCTCCCTGTACCCGGCATTCAGCGCCCGCGCCGCAAACAGTATGCCCGTGAGGTACGCTGCTGGGGTGCTGGAGGACGAACCCTCATACCCGTACCCGGCGAGCTCGTTCGAGCTCGCTGCAACCAGCGTCCGGTCCCCTTCAAGCCCGGAAATCACGAGCTGCACGATGATCCGGCGATTCGTCTTCCGCACCACCATGCGGGGCATCCCGGATGCCAGAAGGGCCATCCGCCTGTAGTAATCGGTCTTGCCCTCTCTTCTCCTGCGGAAGGGGACGAAGTACCTCGGTCCGGTCGCCATCTACTGCGTCCTCCCTGCCTGGAGTTCCACCTGCGCTTTTAAGTGCGCCACGCTGCGGAACTGGCCGCCGGAGGCCCGCCGGTACATCAGGCGGTACAGGCGGCGATCGATAGCCCCCTCGTCGCGCATCTCGCGGAGCGCCCGCCGCTGCGCCCGGATCTTCCTGATCCATGCCCTCTTCCTGGGGTTGCGGGCGCCGGCGGCACCCTTCCTGCTGCCGGGGCCCTTCCGGTGGCCGTAGGCCCGCTTCGCCGTCCGCTCGCGTGCCCTGCCCCGGCTGTTCCCCTTCACACGCAGGGCGGCAATAGCGCCCTCCGCGATGAGCGCCCGAAGGTCTTCCCTGGAGATGGCGCCTTCGATATCCCTCAGTCGCTCGGGATCGAACCAGACACGATGGACGCCACACTTCAGCACGGCCGCAGAGATCCGCCTCTGGTTGGCGAGATCACTCATCCTCGCTCACCTCCGTTTCAGCCTCTGCCTCGGTCCCTTCTCCGGGAGGAGTCAGGTCCTTCGCATTCAGCACCTTCAGCCCGAGTTCGAGCGCCTGCTTCTGAATCGCCTCGCGCTTCCTCCTCCCCACGGTTCCACCGATCCTCACCGCCTGGGTGCCGGGGTCGAGATCCGGCAGTTCCGCAGGCGAGAAGACCAGCACCTCCTTATAGCCGCTCGGATGAAACCCGCGGACCGCTGCAGGGCTGCCGTATCCGGGCTGCGGAAGCGCTCCCTTTGCACGGAACTGCCGCCTCTGCTTGTTGTGCAGACCCCGCGGCCGCCTCCAGACGTCATCCAGCCCCTTCTTCTGGTGCAGACCCCGCCGCTTGAAGGCGGGCCTGTTGTGCCGGGAGCGGACACGGATCAATCTCCTAATCTCGTCCATTGCCATCACGCCTTCTCTGTAATGTAGATGCCGTCCTGGAACACACGGGGATCACGCTTGGTGATCCTGGTGGCGTGCTCGATATTCGCGGCGGTGTTGCCCACCTTCTCCTTGTCGATGCCGCTGATGGTGATCTCGTCGTTGCCGACCTTCACGGTCACGCCCTCAACGATCTTCGCGAATCGAGGCTGCTTCTCCCCGAGGAAGTTGCTGATCTCCAGACGATCGCCCTGCAGCCGGATCTGGATCGGGAAGTGACTGTACACCACCTTCATATGGTATTCGTAGCCCTCGGTGACGCCGACGATCATGTTCCTCGCGTGTGCGGCCAGCGTGCCGGTCATGGCGATGATCTTCCGCTTCTCCGACGCGGTGGAGATGACGATCGTGCCGTCCTCGAGCGCAATGTCAATCTGCGGGAACCGCATGTCGCGCTCCAGCACGCCCTTCGGGCCGGATACCCTCAGCAGCGTCCCTTCGAGCGTGACGTCCACGCCATGCGGTATACTAACCAGTCTCCTGATTGCCATTCCTGTCCCCCTCAGTAGACGAACCCCAGCAGCTGGCCGCCGATACCTTCCCTCCGGGCCTGCTCGTGCGACATGACGCCCCTTGATGTGGAGACGATAAGGATGCCGAAGTTCTTCGCCGGGAGGAACTGCGACTCCCAGTACTCCATGTCGCCGAGCGTCGTGGAGAACCGTGGGGAGATGGCGCCGCACCGATTGATCGTTCCCTTCAGCTGGACGCGGAACTGACCGCCGCGCCCGTCGTCGATGAACTCAAAGCCGGCGATGTAGTTGCTCTCCTGCATGACGCGCAGCATGGCGCCCAGAAGCTTGCTGGCGGGCTCGACGACGACCTCGCTCTTTCTGGCGTTGCTGGCGTTCTTGATGGCGCACATCGCGTCGGCGATCGGGTTTAATCGTGCCATTCTCTCAAACCTCAGCTCATCTTCTTAAAGCCCATCCTGGAGGCCCACTCGCGGAAACACTGCCGGCAGAAGTAGATGTTATACCGGCGTACGAGACCCTGCCTCCGCCCGCACATGCGGCATTCGTTCGCGCCGCGGCCGAATTTCTTTGCGCTGCCGCCGTCGGGGGCGTCTGCTGTCCGTTCTCCTGCCATTCCTTACACCTCCACCCGGTAGCGCTCACGCATGAACGCCATGGCTTCCTCTCTGCTCACCCGCTGCTTCGACGGCAGTCTCCGCCGCCCGACCTTCCTGCGTGCGATCCGCGCCCCTTTGCATTCGAGCACCACGTTGATGTCCATACCGAAGATGCCGATCATGGGGTCGTAGGACATACCGGGGAAATCGGTGTGCTCTTCGATGCCGAAGGAGACGTTCCCCGTGCGATCGAACTGCGAGGGCGCAAGGCGCCTGTCGACGATATCGAGGGCGGTCTGCATGAACGTCTCCGCGTTCTTCCCGCGCAGCGTCGCCTTGCATCCGATCGGTGCACCTTTCCTGATGCCGAAGGCCGGCTGGGTCTTCTTCGCGATGGTGCGGACGGCCTTCTGGCCGGTGATCTGCCGTACGATCTCCTCCGCGTTCACGAGCCGTTCGCCGCTCTCGCCCACGCCCATGTGCACGACGACCTTGTCGATGTAGATCTCCCGCACGCCGGTCATTGCACGGCCTCCAGTTCAGGCGCGATTGCCGAACGCCCGACCATGAAGATGTACTCGTCGATGGTATCGAACCGGGCTCCCGTGCTCTCCTCCTCGAGCGTCACGCGGTTGGGAACGCTGCTCGGGGTCTTGATGATCTCGACGATCCGGCCGACCCTGCCGGAGTGCTTCCCGCCGATGACCATGGCGATGTTGCCCGTCTCGAAGGGGAAGTGGTCCACGATCCGGAACCTATCCTCGCCGGTTGCGGGATCGCCGAGCGTGACGACGATGGAGTCTTTCGGCCTGTAGGTGTTGTCCGCGATGATGTTGGCCCCGTTGTTGAGATTCAGCTGCACCCTGCCGCCGCGGACGATGGTCTTGTCACGCACCTTGCAGAGGCGGGTCTTTGCGGACTCTTCGGAGATCTCGACGGAGATCAGTCTGCCCTGCTTGTCGAGCTGCACCCGGTAGTGCTTCCCGATCTTCGGGATCGAGATGATGTCGAAGACACCGATCCCGAGCCTCGGGTCCCGGCAGGGCCTCCCGTTCACGATGACGTCGCGCTGGTGCAGGATCTGCCTGATCTCCTTCGCGTTCCGCGCAAAGGCTTCATGTTCCCGGAGCCAGACGCCGATCGGCATGGCGTCTGCATTGTGGGGTCCCGGTGCGGTCTTCATTACGAATTTCTTCGCTTTCTTCGGGATGTGCCACGAGTCCGGAGAGGGCAGACGCTTCAGGTGCCTGGACATCACGAACCGCCTCCGAGTCGCGCCTCGCGCCGTTTGTCCTTCAGGTTGAGCTTCGTGATCTGCACGTTGGACGGGTCCACGGGGCGGGGCACCTCGGTGCCGTCCGCCTTGGTCACCACCACGCCGTGCACGATCAGCCTGCAGGCCTTCGTGTCCACGGCGTCGACGGTGCCTTCTTCACCGGCGAAATCGCCGCGGAGCACCCTGACGGTGTCGCCCGTAACGACGCGGGCCCTCCGGGTGCCGTACTTCTCCCGCAGCGGTGGTGCGAGCGGAGCGGAGAGGAACCGCCCGCGGATATGGTTCGGTGCGGTGAAGCGTGCCCTGCGCTGTTTTCTCGGCTGTCTGCTGTGTATACGTACCATGGTGCACCTCACACGATCATCGTCGCCAGGGACGCGATCTTCGGGAATCGCTTCGCCACCTCTCTGGCGACCGGGCCCTTGATCTCGGTCCCCTTCGGCTCGCCGCGATCGTTCACGATGACGACCGCATTGTCCTCAAACGATACCCGCAGGCCGTTCGGGCGGCGCATCTCCTTCTTCTGCCGGATGACGACCGCTTTCTCGAGCTTCCGGCGCATCTCCGGCGTCCCCTTCTTGACGCTCACCGTCGCCATGTCGCCGACGCCCAGGGACGGCTGCCGCCGCCGGACGCCGTGGAAGCGGTCAACCGAGACGATCTGCACCATCCGGGCCCCGGTGTTGTCGGCGCAGAGCAGCCGGGATCCGGTGGCGAGCGCCCGCGGGACCGTGGACTGCTTCGCCTTCATGCCTTCAGCACCTCCACCACCACAAACGTCTTGGTCTTGGAGAGCGGTCTGCACTCCGCGATCTTCACCTCATCGCCCACACTCGCGTTGATGCACGGCGTGTTGTGAGCGTGGAGTTTGGAACTGCGTTTTTCGTATCGTTTGTACTTCTTGACGTAGTGCAGGTAGTTTCGCTCCACTACAACCGTACCGTTCATGCGATCGCTCACGACTTTGCCGGTAATCACCTGGCCGCGTACCGGCAAAGTGCCGTGAAACGGACAATTCACGTCGCTGCATTCCCGTTCAGGAATGCGGACTCCCAACCCGATGTCTCTTGCCATTATTCACCCTTCCAGTCTGATGCGCATCGTGATGCGTTTTTCAGGCCTCGCCACCAGCGCCGAACCGTCGACCTCGACAACCGTTCCGTCCGGAAGCCGGATGTGGAGTGTACTGTATTTCTTCGGTATCCGCTTTAACCCTCGCCCGGTCTGGATGACCAGGGTGTTTCTGGTCTCATCGATGATGCGACCGGAAATACCGGCGTGGCTCGGGTTGCTGGCGGCGGCGACCAGAACGTCCAGGCCGATCAGTTCGTGCCGCAGGACGTTCTGTGGAGTGATCATGCGCTCCTCCTGGCGTTCCGCTCGGTCTTGATACGCGCGATCGTCCGCTTGATCTCGCGTATTCTCCCGGGATTCTCCGTGGCGCCGCCGGCGCTGACCTTGCCGTACTCCTGCAGGAGCTCGATCTGCAGCTTCTGCTCCTGCTCGGCAAGCTCTGTATCGGAGAGCTGTTTCACTTCGTGCGCCCGAAAGATCGCCATCTATCACTCCTCCATACCCTCTTCTTCGGTGTACTCCTCGGGCTCTTCCTCGTACTCCTCGCCGACCTCCTCGACCTCGAGCATGCGCCCGGGAGCCGCCTTCGGCTCGGGGCTGACGACCTCGAAGGTGTCGGGCAGCTGGGTACCCGGCGGCACGATCTTGACCTGGACGCCGATGACACCGAGCTTCTTGACGGCGATCGCGTAGCCCTTCACGACGATGGTCTCGCTGGGCTCGCCGGAGTGCTTGACGTAGCCCTGGATGAACTTCTGCGTCCGCGCACGGGAGCCGGTCAGCTTGCCGGCGATGACGACCTCGCAGCCGAGCGCGCCCGCTTCCATGACGCGCCGGATGGTGCTCTGCCCTGCCTTCCGGAAGTACCAGCCGCGCTCAAGGGCGTTTGCCAGCCGCTCCGCCATGATCTGGGCGTTGAAGTTCGGGTTCGGCACCTGCTGGACCTCGACCTGCGGGGATTCGACACCGAATTCGGTGGCGAGATCCCGCGTGATCTTGCGCACCTGTTTTCCGCCCTTCCCGATCACGATGCCCGGCTTCTCGGCGAATATGGTCACCTGCGTCCCGAGCGGGGTTCTGGTGATGTCCATGCCGCCGTAGCCGGCCCGCTTGAGCTCCCGGGTGAGATACTTCTCGACGCAGACCTTGCGCACCCCCTCGCTGATGAACTTCTTCTCGATCGCCATCACTCCACCTCCGCGACGATGATCTCGATGTTTGTGGTCTCACGGCGCTTCGGTGTGGCGCGGCCCATCGCCCTGGGGAAGAATGCGCGGGAACCGCGTCCGCGGTTCGCAGCAACGTGCATGATCCGGAGTTTCGTCGTGTCGAGACCGATGTACTCGGCGTTCTTCTCAACGGATTCCAGCAGCCTGCTGTACGCCTCCGCGGCCTTGACGGGGTGCCGCCCGGCATCCCACTTCTCAAGGCCGCGCTTGTGGGCGACGTTGCGCTTGAACCGCCTGAACGGGATCGCTTTTTTGAGCGCCACCACGTCGGAAAGGTAGGCCTTCGCCTCCGAGGTGGTCATGCCCCTGATGTGCCTGGCGATCTCGATGGAGTGTTTGGGCGACACGGGCAGCTCGTTCGCCTTCGCCCGTGCGATGTTGTCGCCCTCAATCTGCATTGCGTAGTCGGTCCTTGCCATCGCCATCACTTCAGCGGTACGTACTTGCTCGACCGGGTCGCACCGATACCGGCGCTGCCGTGGACGACCTTCTTCCGGGTCAGCGCGAACTCGCCGAGGTAGTGGAAGATCGCTTCGGGCTGGATCTCGACCTTCTGGAACTCCCTTCCGTTGTGGATCTCGATCGTCCTGCCCACCATCTCGGGCATGACGATCATGTCCCGGAGATGGGTCCGGATCCTCCCGTCCCCGGATCTCACGTCGGCGAGGAGCTTCTCGTGCTCGCGGGAGAGTCCGCGTTCGAACTTCCGGCGTGCACGGGCCGGCATGATGGGCAGCAGCTCGGAGATGCCCATCTGCTGCAGGTCCTCGATCGTGTGGCCGTGGTACGTGAACTCCTCCCGCCGCCTCGGCAGCCGTTTCTGTGCCTTCTTTGCCATATTTATCCCCTCACTTCTTCCACTTGCCGGTTCTCCGCGCGGCGATATGCCCGACCTTCCTGCCGGGGGGCGTGCCACGGCAGACCGACTTCGGCCTGCCGCAGTGCTGGTGACCGCCGCCGCCGAACGGGTGGTCGACGACGTTCATGCAGACGCCCTTCACGCGCGGCCACTTCTCGGCCGACGGCCTGACATGGTGATACTTCTTCCCCGCCTTCACGAACGGTTTCTCGCTCCGTCCGCCGCCGGCAACGATCCCGACGGTCGCCATGCATGCGCCGTTGAACCACTTGTTCTTGCCGCTGGGCATGCGGACGCCAACCCTGCCGTCCTCGGACTTGCCGATCACGAGCGCCTGGACGCCGCCGGCACGGACGAACCTGCCGCCGTCGTTGGGGCGTGCCTCGATGTTGCAGACGTATGCACCGACCGGGATATCCGCGAGAGGCAGCGTATTTCCGCTCTTCACCTCCACCGCGGGGCCCCACGCAACCCCGTCGCCTACACCGAGACCCTCCGTGGCAAGCATGTAGATCTTCTCACCGCTCTCGAGCTGGACCAGGGCGATAGGGGCGTGACGCGCCGGGTCGTGCTCGATGTCGATGACGCGTCCGGAGACGGTCGCGGTGTTCGTTCCGGCGTGGCGCAGTGCTGCCTTGTACCGGTGCGACGGCGCCCGGTAGACCGGACCCCCCCTTCCGCGGTTCTGCGCTGCGATTCTGTGTCCCATCGTCACTCACCTTACATGATTCCGAGCCGGCTGATGATCTCTTCAGCCGCTTTCTCGTCCGCGAAACTCACGATGGCCTTCTTCCGGCCCTTCATGGTCATGATCGTGCGGACGTTCCGTACCTCTTTTCCAAACTGCGCCTCCAGCGCGCGCTTGATATCCCGCTTGGTCGCGTCCCTCTGCACGATAAACTGAAGTTTGTTCTCGTTCTCAAGCATCAGGGTCGCCTTTTCCGTAACGAACGGATATTTCAGGATCACTCAGATCCCCTCCAGTCTCCTGATTGCAGATTCCGTCCAGACCGTCAGGCGTCCCGCCTGCGTGCCAGGTGCCAGCAGTTCCGTGTTCAGCTGCGCAACCGTCACGGCATCGACGCCCGCGAGGTTGCGGGCGGCACGGAGCGGTTCTCCGGCGGTGACGATCAGGATGCTCCTGCGCTGCTTGTAGCGGCGGCCCCGCATCGTGCCCCGGCCGGCCCGAATCTTCCTGCTGTTCTTCGCACGCTCGACGTCCGCGTAGACGCCGAGCGCCGCAAGCGCTGCGATCACGTCGCCGGTCCGCGAGAGTTCCTCGAGGCGGTCTTCGCAGATGATCGGAAGGTCGCCTGCAAAGCGGTGCCCGCGCTCCCTGACGAGGTCCGGGATGATGCTCGCGGCAATAGCGGATCGGAGAGCTTTGCGCTTCTCTTTCCGGTTGATCTGCTTGACGAGCACTTTCTCCACCTTCGGCGGGTGTGCTGCACGACCGCCGACCGCCTGGGGAACCCGGGCCACCCGGCTGCTGTTCTTCAGCCGGGGCACCTGGGCGACGCCGCGGCCGCTTCCCCAGGACTCCGCCGATGTGCGGAGGCCTGCAAAGGGGTTCGTGCCGTGAGGCTGGAACCGGGTGCTCTGGAGCGCGAGGACCGCCCGCTTGATCAGATCGGGTCTGTACTCCTCTTCAAAGACCGCCGGAAGATCGATATCGCGCGCGATCTCTCCCGTCACTGTTCGTACCTGTGCCTTCATCGCCGATCACCCCTGCTTGCTCTGGACGCTGACATGATGGATCGTCGGCGTCCGCACGACGTGTTCGCCCCGTCTGATTGCAGGCCGCATCCGTATCAGCCGCTTTGCGGGACCCGGGACGGATCCCTTGATCAGCACGTAGGGGCTGCGCACCACACCGTAGTTGACGAACCCGCCTGCGGGCGTGATCTCGTCCCCGTTCGTGCCGATCTTCAAGACGCGCTTGTTGAACTCGGTGCGCTGCTGGTACCCCATCTGGCCCATCTGCGGTACCTGCCACCTGACGTGGTGCGGAGTCCACGGACCGAGGTTGCCGATGTGACGCTTCTTCCCCCCGCGTGCATGCTTGCGTTTTCTGACCTGGACACCCCAGCGTTTGACCGGACCCTGCGTGCCCTTGCCGGTGGTGACGGCGGTCACGTCGACGTATTCACCGACCTCGATGATGCTGGAGATCTCGACCTCCTTTCCGAGGAGACCAGCCACGTAGTCGAGCTGCTCGTTCATGCTGCCGCCGGCCACCTTCATCTCCATGAGGTCCGGCACCTTCTTGGGGACGCCGGTGAGCACCGCTGGCTGCGTGTACATCAGGGCATAGAGCTCGACGACCCTGCCCGCCTCGATCGCCTGCCTGATGGCGTCGAGCGCCGCAGCGGTGTTGTGGTTCTTCGGCACGCTGATCCGGCGCGAGATCTCCTCGTCGAGATCGATCGTCCATGCTTCGGTCAGCGCGTGCTTCCCGTAGGTGTCGCTCGTATAGGCACGCACTCCGGCCACCCGCATGGGCGGAACCTCGATGACAGTCACCGGCACCATCACATCCTTGCCTTCGGTGGGGCTGTCCTTATGGTCGTCCGTCATGACGATATGGGTCATCCCCGCCTTGTACCCTGCAAATCCCTGCACCGTCGGAGCCCCCTCGTACTCCGGCCAGGAACCGTACTTCGGGATCTGGCTCTTTGCACGCTTTCTCGGACTGTATGCTAGGGATCCTCTGCGTGGCCTGTTTATATTCGGCATATTTCAATCAATCCTTCGTGCATTGTAGGTGATGCGCCGATCCGCGGGAGATCCACCGCTCCTCCGCGGATCCATTCCTGCACAGCCGCGGTCGCCCGCAGCGTGCGGCGATTCGCGCCGAACGCGTCGGCATCGTTCTTTTGAATGTGTCGGCGAACCGGGTTCGGGGCATGATAACATCGATCGCCGGTCCGGATACGGCAGACCGCGGGCATCCCGCTTATGGGATGCTGCCGCTGACACGAACTGGGTACGGCGCGGCGTGAAGGGGACGGTATGATACGCGGCCCTGAGTCTCGTCTCCAGCGATCGATCGGGTGCCGTCTCCTCCGAGAGACCAAACACTGCTCGCCCGGGATTTTTGACCCGCAACCGGCCCGGTGTGCACCGGGTGCATCCTGTCGTCGCGAATAGATCCTGATCATCCGACGTTTCCAGGCGTTACGCCTGGAATCGGGCACGCTGCACAGGCGTTCGCCCAGCGCCTCGATCAGATCCACCTGCTGTCAACCCGTTGTGCCAGATACAGCACAACTCCGTCTTGATATCGCCCTCCTCGTGGAGGGGTTCGACCGTGTGATCTGTCAATCCCGTCTGCGGCCAGCGTTCTCCCGCCGCACAGGGGCGGACCTGGATCCTCAGCAGATCCGGAGCCATGAGGCGGTTGGAGCCGTGAACGACTCCGATCTGCTGCTTTCTGCGGCTGACCAGATCAGAGCGGTTTCGTAACTATTGCCCGAAATTTTATATAAGGTTTACTATCAAATCCTGAGGTCGTCCCAGAACTCTCTGACGGGAGGGGGACAC
>DAQY01000008.1:8859-9102 GCA_002503105.1 Methanomicrobiaceae archaeon UBA206 | reverse complement strand
TCGAAACCCTTCGGGTTTCTCGTGCAACTGCCTTTCAGCCAGGTGCAGCTCGAAGGTGCTTCGCATCCTCTCAAGCACGCGGTCCCTCCCCCCGCAACGGGATTGGCCGGAATATATCGATGGGGGATTCGATCAGTATCCGGGATAATACGACGAAACCGTCTGCTTTCCTGCTCAGATCCAAATTGATCTTTGAGCGAAGTCGTCCCAAAAGTACCTTATGGCTGGAGATCCACATGGTTT
>DAQY01000008.1:0-8501 GCA_002503105.1 Methanomicrobiaceae archaeon UBA206 | reverse complement strand
GATATACTGCGCCAGATTCCTGGCACGGCTTCCTGCCGGGCATCGCCACGCGGGGAAGGGACCGGGAGGGGGTGCCTCCCATGAAGCTGTCGCCGCAGATACCTGCCGGCAGAGAGGGGTCTTCATCGGTTCGGGCCTGCGGCCGCTCACGGGCGTGAGGCCTTTTTGGATCGCCTCAGAGGTCTGCCGCCGTCTGCCGGTGGGAGCCACGCGATTCAGCCGAAGTACAGGTCGCCGTCCTCGTTGATGTACACTTCCACATCCTCACGGATGTACCGGGCCCTGAACCGTTCCGGGTTGGAGTCCCGGAGCCTGTTGATGAGGGAGATCGTGTCGTACTTCACCTTGATGCCCATCTTCTCCGCCTCGCCGTAGATGAGCTCCGGCGTCTTCAGGAGATCCGTGCCGGCCCTGAGCGTGCAGAGGTGTGCGGCATCGAGCGTGTACAGAAACTCGAGCGTCTCCTTTGCACGCTCGATATTCTCGAGTGCGGCCTTTTCGATGGTGCAGACGTTCGCCTTCGACGTGTGAATGATCTCGGCGATCCGCTGCTGGGTCAGGCCTTTCTTACGGTACCGCAGAACTTCCTTCTGCCGATCGGTGAGCAGTCCCTGTTTCATTGCATAGCATACTACGTCATATAATTAAATATTTTTCATTAACATCGGAGAGAAAAAGGGCACCGGCAAGGAACGATTTCAAAATCTTTATATGAGAACTGAATGATATTATCGTGTTCCCAAAAAAACGAGAGGTGTTTAAAGTGGTAGTTAAAGTAGGAATCGCAAAACTGGGCAATATCGCCAGCGGTGTAATGGCTGAACTCCTTCTGGACGAGCGTGCCGACCGTGAGGATATTGTCACCTTCATGGCCACATCCGGCACCAAGCTGCAGCCCGAGGATATCGACCGCGTCGTCAACAATATGAAGGCGTGGAGCCCGGACTTCTGTATCGTCGTCTCCCCGAACGGTGTGCTCCCCGGACCGACTCAGGCCCGTGAGGCGCTCGCAGCGGCCGGCATTCCCTGTATCGTGATCACCGACGACATCACCACCAAGAAAGAGCAGTTCGAGGCCCTCAAGGCGAGCAAGTTCGGGTACATCATCATGAAGGCGGACTCGATGATCGGGGCACGCCGGGAGTTCCTCGACCCCATCGAGATGGCAGACTACAACGGTAACCTCGTCAAGGTGCTCGCCATCACCGGCGCATTCCGCAAGATGCAGATCGAGCTCGATAAGGTGATCGACCAGGTGAAGGCGGGCAAGAAGGGCGACCAGCTCGAGCTGCCGAAGGTCGTCATGACCGTCGACAGGGCGGTCGACGGCGAGTTCACCAACCCCTACGCGCTCGCCAAGGCACGCGCCGCATACGAGATCGCTCAGCAGGTCGCCGGCGTCAACGTCCGCGGCTGCTTCATGGTGAGGGAGTGGGAGAAGTACATCCCGATCGTCTCCAGCGCCCACGAGATGATGCGCCAGGCCATGCAGCTCTGCGAGGAGGCCAGGGAGCTCGAGAAGGGCATGGATGCGGTCCTCCGCAAGCCGCACAAGAAGGACGGCGAGATCGTCGCCAAGACCAAGCTGATCAGCAAACCAGAGTGAACCCGATATTCACTTTTTTTGCACGCGGGAGTGCTCCGCGTTTCCGCCGCGTACGTCGACGATCATCAGCCGCTCCTCGGTCATCCCCAGGATGGCGTACCGCGGGCCCTCACGGCCGATTCCGGACTTCTTCACGCCGCCGTAGGGCATATGGTCCACGCGAAACATGGAGACGTCGTTGACCACGAGGCCGGCCGGCCCACTCTGAGATCTGCAAACGCCCGCATGATGCGTCCGATATCACGGGTGAAGACGCCTGCCTGCAGCCCGAACTAGGAGTCGTTGGTGCGGGTCGATCGCTTCATCGAATGTATCGTGCGGCGTGATCGTGATCACCGGCGCAAAGACCTCGGTGCGGTTGACCTGCATCTCCGGTGTCGTATCAACGAGAACGGTCGGGGCGAAGAGGGTGCCTTCGCAGGTGCCTCGCAGCAGCGCCCGTGCACCCGCCTCTATCGCCTCACGGACTTTGTTTGGCGTATGCCCCGTCTGCCGTCTGCCGTGAGATCATCGGCCCGGCGTCGGTCTCGACGAGCTCGTCGGACCGTTCGTCGATCTGGTCGGTCAGGTTGTACAGGATACGGGAGCGGATGTGGGCGGAGATCTGCGGGGGGTGACGGTGAACCCTGCAACCGCGGCGCGGACGGCGTCCCCGATGTCTGCATCACCGGCATACAGACCCGGACGATCACCTCCCCCGTCAGGGGGAACCGGGTGTCGGCGACCGATCCGCTGCTCCGCCACCACCGTCCCCCGATCAGAAACCTGCGCGGCTGCTCATGGAGGAGGGGTTTGTGCGGCACGGTTTTGTAGTCTTCCCATCCTCCTGCCAGGCGAGGTGAGACGATCGGCGACGTCTCATCTCGCCCGGAAGCAGCCGCCCAGATCCTCCGGGAGCGTGAGCACGATCGGCTCGAGGTGCAGCCGCTCCATGAACGCCGAGTCGGACATGGAGAGTCCGTTCGGGTTAATCCGCGATATCATGGAGCAGAACACCCTGTGCCCCCGCCTGCTCCCTTTTCTGTCGAAGAACAGCGCGGCATTGAATGCATGGGTGCCGAGGCGCCGGTAGAATGCGATGATGCGCAAGATCCCCGACACCAGCGGCTCGATGTACGGCTCCAGCTCGTCCAGGCAGGATATGGGAAGAATCCCCCGTATCTCCCTCTCGCCGAGGGGGACGGGGCTTGCATACCAGAAGATCTCATCCTCGAAGAGGAACCGCTCCGAGTCGCGCTCGCGTGCTGCGAGATCGTCCCAGTACAGGCGTCCGCGGCGGAGTGCGTACTGCTGGGCGGCACTGATGTAGCGTTCTGCAAGAGACGACGGGCGTGCATCCGCGATCCCCTGCAGGTGGGGGTGGACGATGCTCGCCCCCGCCGACGGCAGGTAGTTCCAGTTGATGCTCGGGTAGCCGGAGACCCGCATCAGGGATTCGGTCATGCCGCTGAACGCATCGACCAGCTGGCGCGTATCGAACCGGTCGACCGCATGGTCCCTGGTGATCACCGTCACCGTATGCCATGCAGAGAAGGGGTAGAGATTCGGGAACGTCACGCTTTCGCCGCGGTAGATGCGGGTGCCGTCCTCGAACGTCGGGGTGGCTCTGTCGACGGCGTCAGGACAGAAAGGGCAGCCGTCATCGAGATAGCAGAGCGTGGGTTCGGCGTCGATGCTCCGCCGAATGCGTACGGGACTGATGCGGCACCGGTACCCGGTGAGGGTTTCACGACGGTACTGAAGGGTTCCTCTCTCCGTCTGGATCTCCTGGATGGTGAACATTACCCTTCACAGCTCTTAGAGAGTGCACACTAATAAAAGTCCTGCACAGGGTGCCGCGAAAAAATTGGATGAGGGTAGTCCGCTCTCTCACACGATGTACTTGCCGAGCAGGCGGATGGATTTGGTTATGTCGGGGCCGAGCGGAGATCCGAAGATGATCTGGGTGACACCGGCCTTTGTCAGGTCCTCGCACTTCTGCTTGACCGTGTCGGGAGTTCCGGCGATGGTGAATGCGTCGATCTCGGCGTCGCCGACGAGTCCTCCGACTGTCTTGAAGTCGAAGCGTGCGAGAGCGTCCTTGATCTTCTGCACATTGCCCATGTCGAGGTTGTGGCGCTCGAGGATGGCGGGCGGGGAGCCTGCGGCGATGAATGCGGCGACTATCTTGGCGGCGTTGCGTGCCTTCTTCTCGTCCTCGTCGATGGATATGGCGGTGTATGCGCCAACGTCGAAGGTCTTCTTACCCTCCTTCTCCATGGCCTGCTTGATGATCGGGATGGCGACCTCGAAGTCCTTCGGGTTGGATGCGTTGATCAGGGCGCCGTCGCCTATGGTTCCGGCGAGTTCGAGGACCTTCGGACCCTGGGCGCCGATGTAGATCGGGATGCCCTTCTTGCCGGGCAGGGTCACGCCGGTCAGCTTGGCGCCGTCGTAGTCGAAGAACTCCATCGTACCGGTCTTCTTGATCTCCTCACCGGCGAGGAGCCTCCGGATCTGTGTGACGCCCTCTCTCAGGCGCGCCACGGGTTTCTCGGGCTTGATGGCGAGCTTGGGGAGCGTGGACAGGTCGCCGGGCCCGATGCCGAGGACCGCGCGTCCGTCGGAGATCTCGTTCAGGGTTGCCACGAACGATGCGATGGCCGCCGGGGTGTCGGTGAAGGTGTTCATGATACCCGGCCCTATCCGGATGGTCTCTGTCGCGGCAGCGATCATGGCGAGCGTCGGGTAGCAGTGGCGGTTGTTGTAGTGGTTGGTGATCCATGCATAGTCGATATCTTTCGACTCTGCGAGTTTCGTGTATTTGACAACCTGCTTGACGTTGATAGCTCCAGGCACAAATTCAATTCCATATGTTGTCAAGGCTCTTTCACCTCAATGAGTAGTTATGCGCAGAGATTTAAATATATTATCATTTTGAGCTCTGCAACAACACGTCCTGCAACAGTAATCCAAAACGGAGGGTCGGAGTGCGTTATCCGGAGCGCGGGCGGAGAAATTCCCGGTTCGCTCCGAACAGGGGGTCACGGGAGCAGATGCCCGACCGAAAGGCATATGTACCGGGTCCCGCATCCACACGCGCGACGGGCGTGGCGGAACGGTGTGGAGAAATATATATGTTCGTGCTTTTCCATACAGATTAATGGTTTACAGGTGTTCTTCATTGTTCTGCCTCGCTGGAAGGGCAGCGTGCAGCATGTGAAGAGTTCCCATCCAGGATAGTACCATGCGAGTGCTGGCAATCGGATTGGGCGGTGCGGGGTCCCGGATCGTGGATAAACTCTATGATCACGACCGGCGCAGCAGGGTTTGCTGCATGAATGCGATAGCGATCGACGTCGACGTGAACAGCCTGCTGCAGCTCCAGCATCTCCCCGAGTCCGCACGGATCTTCTTTCCGCCGGTCGACCCGGAACGGCCGGACGAGATCACGCGGGTGATCGATATCGGAGAGGTGATGACGCGTATCCAGCGGCTTGATACGATGGAGATCGATGCGATCCTCCTCTGCTGCGGGCTCGGCGGCAGGGTGGTCGACGTCGCCCCCCTCATCGTCAGGGAGATCAAAAAATCCTACGTGGAACCTATCTTCGCACTCGCGGCCCTTCCTCGCCTTGCGGAGGGGAAAAGTGTCTCTGCAAAGGCGGCAGACGGCGTCGACATCCTGGAAGAAGTTGCAGATGCCGTCATTCTCTTCGATAACGAGACCTGGTACAACAGGATCCGCGCTGCGGCGATTGCCGACGAGAAGGACCGGATCGGTCTCCGGAGCCTGGCGGAGCGGACGGCCGCCGTCGCCCCGACGAACCCCCGCGACATGTACGATCGGCTCAACGATCGCATCGCCCGGCAGATCGGCCTCCTCCTCCGTGCCGGCGAGTTCAACGAATTCGGGCTGGAGGTGGCCGAGGTCGTGCTGGATGCCGGGGAGGTGCTCAATACGCTGAACGAGAAGGGATTCGTGGCGGTGGGCTATGCGGTCGAACGGCTTCCGGCCGGCTGGCTGAGCGCCTTCAACCGGTGGCGGTCTTCGAAGTACTTCATCCAGGGGTCGAACGAACGGGCGTCCCGTATTGTGGCGCTGGCCAAAAAGGCGGTCTATGAAGAGGTATCGGTTCCCTGCGATCTGACGAGCGCCGAGAAGGCGCTGGTGCTCATCGCGGGCCCGTCGACGGAGCTCTCCATGAAGGGGTTCCAGACGGTGCGCAGGTGGATCGACCGGAGCATTGCCGGCATCGAGATGCGGTCGGGCGATTACCCCGTAAAGAATACGGCGTACGTCGGGATCATCGTGATGCTGGCAGGGCTGCACAACATCCCCCGCCTCGAGGAGATCCGGCAGATCAGGGCCGAGTACCAGCTGGAGCTGGAGGAGGAGCGCCGGATGATGGAGAGGCAGAAGGCCAGAGCGGCGATACAGGCGGCACGGGAACGGGGGGCCGCTGGAGGAGCCGGTCCGGCGAACGATGTTGCGGAGAGAGGGTATGCCATGGAGGAGCAGGAATATAAGGACGAGATGATTAACTTTCCCGGGTCCGGGAAGGCCGACCGGAGGTACAGGGATGAGACCATCACCATGGTCCCCCGCGCTTCGAAGGAGTGTGTCGACGATGCCATCATCCTCCCGGCGAAGCCGGATCGATCGTCGATCGATATTACGGGATCGGCGGCGGTCGACACCATACCCGCACCCAGGAATTCGGTCTTCGACACGAAGGATATCCGCATAGAGAGGGTGGCGGAAAAGGAGAGGGTGGAAGATGCCTTTACCGCCGGCGTGAAACCGGTACAGCGCCCGAAGGAGACGTCCATGACCGGAGAGAGAGTCCCGATCGACCGGCCGATTCAGCGGGCGCGGGACGGTATCTTCGAGGGCGGGGAGGTCCGTATCGGCGGGCGTTCCCGGAGGCCTGCGGACGACCTGCTTGCCAGGTCCTGGCGAGGGCTGGGGCGGGAAAGCGGAGGGAGGCCGAAGGAGGTCGAACCCGCACGCGGTAGGCTCGGCGTGATCGACGCGACGGACGGCAGCGGAAAGAAGAGGGAGAAAACGCAGAAACCGGCGGACGACGAGGATGACGGCGGGATCATCTGGATCACGTAGAGTCCGCGATTTTTGAGAACGGAATGCTCCCCGCGCCGATCTCCGTTCTGATCGCAAACCCTCTCTCAATGCTGTTTCCCACAAGATTCATCCCGGTGAATGCGACGACGGGCAGGCGGTAGGGGCGCTCGACCAGGTTGAACCCGCCGACGCCGATCCCGGCGGGGAATACGAATCCGCATCCCTTCATCAGTTCGATCGTCTCCTCTACCTGACTCCGCGCCGCTACAGGCACTTCGCGGACGTTCGCCAGCGCGATGCCGCAGCCGGTGGCGACCAGCCGGTTGATGGAGGTGAGGCCGGCCGAGATGAACAGCTGGAGCGGGTCGACCGTGGTTCCCCGGTATCCGATGAGATCGACGAATTCCGGGGGACCGCTCTCAGAGAAGGCGATCCTGCCCGCATACTCCAGTCGTGCCGGAATGCCCACCTTCTGCAGCACGCCGTCCAGCGTGACGCTGCAGGCCGTGATGATGCCAGCGTGCCCCGCCGGAACCCTCGAGTCGGCGTCGACGATCCGGTAGGTGTTGAAGAATCCGCACTCCGCTCCGATGACCTCGTCGAAGGCGCTGGCGACGCCTTCGAGATCTTCTTCCCGCACGATGGAGAGGTTGTACGCGATGCTGCCGGTGCAGGTCTCCGGGTCGAAGCTGCTCAGGAATGCGAGCCGTTCCAGCTTCGATATGATGAACCCGATTCGTTCGTCCACGAGGGCGCGTTCGCTCTCGGCAATCCCCAATTCGGTGAGGATGCGCCCCCTGTTGCCCACCTTGACCGTAAATCCCAGTTCGTCGAGGTAGCGCAGATAGTACTGGACGGCCCGGTCGCTGAGTATGAAACCGCGCTCCGCCATCAGCCCGGAGAGCCGCTTGGCCCCCATCGGTTCGTGGGACTCCTTCAGTATGCGCAGAATCTCAAGGTACTTCCGCTCGGATCGGATCGATACGCTCATCGTGTACGCACCACGCCGCTGCTGTCCTGGTATCTGCCGCGGTAGAGTCGATCGCCATTCCATACGGTCTGCAGGATCATCTGCACCACCCGGTCCCCCGTCGACAGCGGGATGGCCGCAGGTCCGGCGTTGACGAGGCAGAGCGTCAGCTGCCCGCGGAAGCCCGGATCGACGAAGCCGCCGCCGAGCAGCACGCCCCTCCGTGCGTAAGACGAGCGGCATCGGAGCGTTGCCGCGATGTCTGCCGGAAGTTCCACCCGCTCGATGCTGTGGACGAGCGTGCACCGCCCCTTCTCCAGCGTGATCCCCTCCGCCACGCGGAGGTCGTACGATGCGGGCTGCTGGGAGTCGGTGCTGTACGGATCGATGATCAGGTCGCCCTCGCCGAGGCGGCGGGCGACCTCGCTGGCTGACAGTATCATTCCATAGTGTACTTGCAGGAAAATGTTTAATAACTTCTGATAGAGAACGATGTGGGGATCCATGGGGTAGAGGATATCCTCTTGGGCTTCGGACCCAAGGACGCGGGTTCGATTCCCGCTGGGTCCGTTCTCTGTTGCCGCGCCCGATCGGATCGCTCTTCTGCCGGATTGCCCCGCCGCCCGGCGCGGAATCTCTTAAAATTAAGGTGGTTACTCAGTATAAGCCACAGGAGTATATCCAACAAAGACCTGGATGAGATCATCAAAAAGATCTCGGTCGCGATGGTTATACCTGAACTCCAGCTCTTTGAGATAGAGGGGGGATTTCCGGGCATCAACTCCATGGTATTTTCAGTAATCGCTGCTTTGCAAAGGACCAGAACCCTTCAATTCCGTTGATGTACATCTTTCCCGTTTGCG
>DAQY01000049.1 GCA_002503105.1 Methanomicrobiaceae archaeon UBA206 | reverse complement strand
GCAATTTTGGGATGAGTTCATTAATACGTTGCATCCCGCAGTTCTCGCAGAGTGCCAGGTCTTCGCCTGTTTTTATCTTCGTACAGAGCCGCTACTCCGGCGTCCTCCCTCTTCGCCGCAGGCACTCCAGCACCCGGACCGTCCCGCCGCCCTTCCTGTGCGCCCCGGCGAGCGCCGTCGGGTGGCCCCGTATCCCGCCGTACCGGTCCATGTCGCTGGCGATGATATTGTCGTAGTATTCGAACCCGATCGTGTTGAGGAACGCGGTGACGGCGGGGAAGGCGGCGTCGAAGACGTGGTCCCACCCGAGCCCCGCGGTGGATATGAAGAGCCCTTTATGCCGCTGTATATGCTCGTTCGAGAAGCAGCGGTTCTTCAGGACGAATTTGCGCGCCCAGAGGTACTGTGCCCGGTCGATCAGCCCCTTCAGCTCCGCCGTGATCCCCATGGAGTAGATGGGGGAGGCGAGGGCGACGCAGTCCGTCGCCAGGATCTTCTCAAAGAGCGCCCCGAGATCGTCTGCGACGATGCAGACGCCGGTCCGGTGGCAGGCGTTGCAGCCCCTGCAGGGCGCGTAGTCGAGATCCCGCAGGATCACCTTCTCCGTCTCCGCACCCGCGTCCCGCGCCCCGTCCAGGAACGCGTCCAGCAGCGTCTCCGTATTGCCGTGCCGGCGCGGGCTGCCCGAGATGCCCAGTACCGAGACAGCCATGCTCATTCCGCCTTCAGTTCCCGCAGCCGGGCGACGACCTCGCCGCCGAGTTTGTGCGCGTCCTCCCGTGCGGTGGGGTGCCGGTCGATCGCCCCCTTCTCGTCCACGCCGTTGACCATCAGGTACCGGATCTCCCTGTTCCGGACGTCGATCACGTTGAAGAAGCACCTCACGGCCGGGATCGCCGCATCGAAGACGTCGTCCCGGGTCTGCCCGGCGGTCGAGAGGAAGATGCCGATCCGCCTGCCTTTCCGCTCCGGTGGCACGACGGGGAGTTTCAGGACGAATTTGCGCGACCGGAACACCTGGGCGCGGTCGACCAGCACCTTCGCCTGAGCGGCGAGCCCCATGCAGTAGATGGGGGAGGCGAGGGCGATGCAGTCGGCCTCGATGATCCTGTCATGGACGACGTCCATGTAGTCCCGCTGAACGCAGCGGTTGAGCGTCTCGCAGGCGTTGCAGCCCCTGCAGGGGTTGATCTCGACGTCGGTCAGGGCGATCTTGTCGATCGATACGTTCTCCTCCGCAGCCATCGCCTCCAGCACCCAGTCCAGCAGCGTTTCGGAGTTGCCGTGCCGGCGCGGGCTGGTGGCGAATGCAAGGACGCGAATCACCATGAACTCTTCTCTGCGGCGGGACGGAAAAAAAGTTGGTCTCCGGATCGCCCCTCACCGCGACGGCATGTACTCCTCGAGCGCGGTCTTGCCGTAGACGTATGCCGGCATTCCTGCGAGCAGGAAGGCGACCCGGAGCCCCTCTTCGATCTCCTCCTTCCTGACGCCCAGGTTCTGCGCGCCCGCGAGCTGCGCGCGGACGGCGTGCTGGTCGCGGAGCGCCGCGGCGATGGCGATCGCGATGATCTTCTTCGTCTGCCGGGTGAGCGCCCCGTCGTCCCAGATCATCTGGTCGAGCCCCATCACCCTGCCGTAGAGCTCGGGGTCGGTCTCCTTGAGTTCCCTGAAGATCACCGGAACCTTGCCGATCTTCTCCTCAAGGCTCCTGAGTTCCTCCGCCATCGCCGTTCACTCCTGGAGCGTCATCGGTTCGCCGCAGCAGACCAGTTCGCCGCCGCCGACCCTGACGACGCGGACCATGTTGCCGCAGGTCTCACAGAGGTAGACCTGCCCCTCCTCAGATACGTTTACCATCGTTCTCACACCTTCATATGCCGACTCATCCCGGCTTACTTCTTATAGGTTCTCCTCTCCGGCGGGTTCACGACGTCTTCAGGCGTCCTGATGTCGGGCCTGATGTGCGTCATCGGGAAGCAGTTGTAGGTCTCGCAGGCGCAGGTGGGACACCGGACGAGGTCCTCGTCGACCCGGTCCAGGCGGATCTCCCGCCCGCAGTCGATGCAGATGTACCGCCCGGGCCCCGGCCGCTCTCCTGCCTTCGCCTGCTTCTTCTCTCCTGGTGCTGCCACTGACGTCACCGAACCGGTGATGCATCGCGATCGTATATATCCGTTGCGTCCGCCCGTCTGGGCCGTTCACCGGTCGCATCACATTTATAGGGTGCCGGGCGGACTTCGTGGTATGTCCGGGAAGATCGTCGCGCTGCTGGGAAGCCCTCTCCTGGAGGGGAATACCGCACGCCTGCTCGACGAGGCCGTCAGGGGCGCCGGGGACGCAGGATGCGAGGTCGAGAAGATCGCGGTCGCGCGCCTGAACTTCAGGCCCTGCATGGAGATCTTCTACTGCGTGGAGAACGAGACCTGCCGGATCCGGGACGATATGACCGGCATGTACGATAAGTTCCGGGAGATGGACGGCCTGATCGTGGCGACGCCGATCATGACGATGGGTATCCCCGGCAAACTGAAGTCGTTCATGGACCGGTTCCAGGTCTTCTACATGGCCAAATACCACCGGGGCAGGTCGTTTATCCCGCCGGAGCGGCGGAAGGCGCGGAGGATGCTGTTCATCTCCATCTCGGGGATGAACCGTCCCGACGTCTTCGAGGGCGCGAAGATGACGGTGAAGGCGTTCGGCAGGATCATCGACTGCCCGTACTGGGGCGAGGTGCTGCAGAACGATATGGACACCATCCGGGATATCAGGACGAGGCCGGAGGTGATGGAGGCGGCGTACCGGAAGGGCTGCGAGCTCGGGCGGCTGGCCGCCGGCGGCGGGCCGCCGTAGAGCGGCCGTCAGCGCTGCGCGGGCTCGATATGGACGACGACCTCCTTCATGCCCGCAATCCGCTCCTTCAGTCTCCGCTCCACGTCGGTCGAGAGGTTGTGGGCCGCGTCCACGGAGAGGCGGGGGTCGACGGTGATGTGGAGGTCGGCGTAGAGGTCTCCCGGCTTTCCCCGGCAGCGGAACCTGTGGCAGTCCCGGACGCCGGGTATGCCCGTCACGATCCTCCGGACGTCCTCGACGTCGCAGGGGAGGTGGATCATGGAGTCGGCGAGGATCTGTCCGGCGTCGTAGAGGATCGCGACGCCCATCCGGGCGATGAGGACCGCGATGGCGAAGGCGATGAGGGGGTCGGCCTGCGGGAACCCGAGCCGCACCGCCGCAAAGCCGCCGAGCACCGATATGGAGACGAAGATGTCGCTCCTGGTATGCGCGGCGTCGGCGACGAGGATCTGGCTCTGCAGCTCCTCGCCCTTCCTCCGCTCGTACCGGGAGACGGCGAGGTTGATGGCGAGGGTGGCGAGCATCACCGCGATCGTCACGCCCGTGATGTCGGGGGGGACGGGGTTCACCAGTCGCTGGCAGCCTTCCAGAACGATCCAGGAGGCGGTCAGGAGCAGCATCGCCCCGATCACGAGCGTTCCCAGGGTCTCGAACTTTCCGTGCCCGTAGGGGTGCGCCCAGTCGGGGGGCCTGCTGGCCACGGTGATGGCGACGATGCCGACGATGTTCGAGATCGAGTCGAACGAGGAGTGGAAGGCGTCGGCCACCATGCTCACCGAACCGGCCAGGAGCCCGAACGCTCCCTTGGCGAGCGCGACGAGAATGTTCAGGGCGAGGATGAAGAGCAGGACCCGCTTCACCTGTTCCTCCTGCATCAGGAGTAGGGTTGCCGCCGGCGGGTATATGGTTTCTGGCATGGCCCGGGGTGCGGGCCCTATCGCTGCGGAGCGGAATGGAAGTCTTTAATACGGGTCCCCCTGAAAGCGATCATCCATGGCGACGGACGATAATGTCAGGGACGCTGTTGCGGGGGAGTCGCAGGCGAACAGGAAGTACGCGGTCTTTGCGGAGAAGGCCGCCGCCGAGGGTTTCCCGAACGTCGCGAAGCTCTATCGGGCGGCGTCCGAGGCCGAGGCGATCCATGCACGGCGTCTCCTCTTCGTCCTGAACGCGGTGGGCAGGACCGAGGAGAACCTGAAGAGGAGCATCGAGGGCGAGACCTACGAGTTCACGACGATGTATCCCGGCTTCGTCGCAGAGGCGGAGGGGGAGCGGAGGAACGAGGCGGCGATCGTCTTCACGCACGCCATGAAGGCCGAGGAGGTGCACGCGGAGCGGTACCGCCAGGCGCTGGAGAGCGTCAGGGAGGGCAGGGACCTCGACGCCGGCGCGATCTACCTCTGCCCGGTCTGCGGCAATATCGAGATCGGCGCGGCGCCCGAACGGTGCCCGGTCTGCGGCGCGCCCCGGCGGATGTTCCGGGAGGTCGAGTAGGAAGGGGGGCGCGGCGCTGCGGGAACGGATCGTTCTCCCGCGGCGGTCTCCCCCCCGGACCTGACCCGGTTTTTCTCATGCTCGCTATCGCTCGCACTCCCCGCGCCCTACATCCCGGAGCGGAGATATCGCAGCGAATCCGGGCAGCATGCGTGGAGAGTCTTCCCCCCGAAAACTCTCTGCCGGGAGGGAGGGGCGGGTCCGATCGGGGATTTGTGAACTACCACGCCCTGA
>DAQY01000084.1:3273-11451 GCA_002503105.1 Methanomicrobiaceae archaeon UBA206 | reverse complement strand
GTCGGGCAATTTTGGGATGAGTACTATTTCTTCGAGCTGCGATGGGTGGCCGAAGGACAGCCGGAGCTCGAGTACCGCCAGGTGGAAGATATCCCCGAATACTGGTTGAATCTCCGATCGGACATCTTCCGGACAATCCCCCGCGGGGAGGGACCGGGAGGAGGTGGCTCCTCGCACCGGAGATTTTCGGGATGACCTCCCATGATTGATATCGGATCATTTTTTTAATAAAATGTCAATTAACGTTACTAATCTGTACTACGATCGCTTCCGCTCGTAATATTTATAATTGTATCAAAACGAAAGTTATAAACTCTACTTTCTTCATACTGGAACCTGACGTACCTCTAGTACGTATTAATGTACGTATTTGTGTGGTAACACCGGTACAGCCATCAGAACATACACATTTCGAATGAGGCGATATAAGTTGTCGAAAGTTGTAGAGATTTCCCCAACAACGAGGCATGAGGGGCACTCCAAGCTCGTTTTGAAGGTGAACGACGAGGGGATCATCGAGCGCGGAGACTGGCTCAGTATCACGCCGGTCCGCGGCATCGAGAAACTCGCCGTTGGCAAGACGATGGAACAGGTTCCAAAGATTGCCTCCCGTGTCTGCGGAATCTGCCCGATTGCCCACACGCTCGCCGGAACGGAGGCGATGGAGGCTTCGATCGGCTGTGAGATCCCGGAGGATGCGTACCTGCTTCGACTGATTCTGCAGTGCGCCAACCGGTTGCACAGCCACGCCCTGCATAACATCCTGACCCTGCCCGACATGTACATCCCGGGAACGGACACCAAGATCAACCCGTTCACCCCTGAAGAGCCGGTTCGCAGTGTCGCAAAGCGGATCCAGCGGCTCCGCTATATCGGCCAGACGATCGGCGAGATCGTAGGCGGCGAGGCCATCCACCCGAGCAACCCCCGTGTGGGCGGCATGTACAGGAACATCACGCCCCGCGCGAAGGCGAAGATCTACGACCTGGCCAAGGAGGGGCTGGTGCTGGCACGGGAGCAGATGGAGTTCATGATCGCGGTGCTGCGCAACTTCCAGAACCGTGACTGGACCGAGGTGGGCGGCAAACAGATCCCGATTCCCAAGGATCTCGGGTTCCATGACCAGGGCTACATGGCGACCGACCCGATCTACGGATCCTCGAGCCTCGATGAGAACCCCACCTGGTCCCCCGAGCGCTGGCACGAAGTCCGTCCGTGGGACTGGTACATGGAGGAGGTCGAGATCACGCTCGAGGACAAGGACTACCCCATCGGCGGTACCACGCCGGTCGGCGCCAAGGCCTGGCCTCAGATGGAGGCGTGCACCGGCGTCCCGATGTACGACGGCCAGCCCGTCGAGGTCGGACCGCGCGCCCGTCTGGTCCAGTTCAAGAACTTCGATGAGAAGGGCACCATCGGGCAGCAGATCGCCCGGCAGATGGAGTATCCCGCCTGTCTGTACACCATCATCGATGCCGTCGATGCGCTGAACACCTCCGGCAAGGTGCTCGCGGACGAGATCCCGCAGGGCGACGGCTCGCTCGGCTGGGCGGCCAACGAAGCGCCCCGTGGAACCGATGTCCACCTCGCCAAGGTCAAGGACGGCCGTGTGCAGTGGTTCTCGATGCTCGTACCGACCACCTGGAACTTCCCCACCTGCAGCCGTGCACTCACCGGTGCGCCCTGGCAGCTTGCGGAGATCGTCATGCGCGGGTATGATCCCTGTGTCTCCTGCGCCACTCACATGATCGTGGTTGATGAGGAGAAGAGGATAGTGGCCCAGAAACTCATTCAGTGAGCTTGGAATGTTGTATCCTGAGATCGTGGTAGCCGGATGCGGAAATCCTCTCTTCGGGGACGATGGCCTGGGACCAGCTGTAGTGGAATACCTCAAGGAGTTCGACCTCCCCGAGAACGTCAAGGTGATCGATGCGGGTCTCGGGGGTCCGCACTTCATTTTCACGCTGCTGGATCCGGAGGCGACGCGGAAGGTGATCATCATCGACGTCGCGGATTTCGGCGCGGAGCCGGGAACGGTCGCCGAGTTCCGGGTGGAGGACCTGCCCCCGGGCAGTTATCGTGACATTCACTCCTGGGACCTGACAGAACCGTTGCAGCGCCTGAAGGACGTGATGGAGATCAAGATCATCGGCTGCCAGCCCAAGCGCGTCACGGCACCGGATTTCGAGATAGGGCTCACTGATGAGGTTAAAAAGGCCATTCCCCTGATAGTACGCACTGTACTATGCGAAATTGGGGTGGATTATGGGACTGCTATCAACGATGAAGAACCTCATCCTGGGGCGACCGCGGGAGAAACCTGCAGTGAAACCCTCGGAAGTGAGAGTTGAAGAAAAGGTGGAAGTAAAAAAGGAGGAGAAAGCTGTGGCAGAAAAGATCAAGGCGGGGCACGTGCACATGAGCGGATGTACCGGCTGTCTCGTGTCCGTCGCCGACAATTACGAAGGTCTGTTGAAGGTTCTCGACGATTATGTGGACTGGGTCTACGACCTTACCCTTGCAGACGTCAGGCACATTCCCGAGATGGATGTGGCATTCGTCGAGGGATCTGTCTGTATCGACGACCATCTCTCCGTGGAGGAGATCCTGGAGACCAGAAAGAAGGCGAAAGTCGTGGTGGCGCTCGGCGGCTGTGCAGCATACGGCAACATCACCAGGTTCTGCCGTGGCGGCCAGTGGAACCAGCCCCAGCACGAGTCGTACCTGCCGATCGGGGACATCATCGACGTCGATCTCTACATACCCGGCTGCGCACCGACCCCGCAGCAGATCAGGAACGTCGTCGTGATGGCGTACCTGCTGCTGAAAGGGAACGACGAACAGAAGACGCTCGCCGCCCAGTACCTCAAACCGCTCATGCAGCTTGCAGAGCGCGGCACCACTGCGTGCGGCTGCGACGTGATGTACGACATCATCAACCAGGGCCTCTGCATGGGCTGCGGCAGCTGCGCTGCATCCTGCCCTGTCAGGGCCATCAGCATGGAGTACGGCAAGCCGAACATCAACCGCGAGCTCTGCATCAAGTGCGGCGCCTGCTACTCGCAGTGCCCGCGGAGCTGGTATGACTCCGGCATCGTCGACAACTACGAGGCCATCATGGATGCCGTTGATGGCGCTCTGAAGGTGGGTGAGTGAAAATGGTACTCGGGAACTACAAACAGGTGCTCGCTGCACGCAGCACCGATAAGGAGATCCTCAAAGGCTCACAGGACGGCGGTATCGTTACGACGCTCTTTGCATATGCGCTGGACGAGGGCATCATCGACGGTGCGATCGTCGCCGGTCCGAGCGAGGATCCGTGGAGGCCCGAGCCGATGGTGGCCATGAGCCGCGAGGACCTCCTCGCAGCCAGGGGAACCAAGTACAACCTCAGTCCCAACATGGAGCTGATCAAGGAGGCGACCCGGAGCTACGGCCTGGACAAGGTCGGCATCGTCGGCGTCCCGTGCCAGATACAGGCGCTCCGCAAGGGGCAGCTCTATCCGGTCGGCCTTCGGGACGTACCTGACAAGATCGCGCTGGCGATCGGCATCTTCTGCATGGAGAACTTCTCCTACCAGGCCATCGAGGCCATCGTCGAGGATCACACCAACGTGAAGCTCGAGTCTCTCAAGAAGATGGACATCGGGAAGGGCAAGTTCTGGGCCTATACCGAGCGCGGTGCGGTCTCCACCATCCCGCTGAAGGAGACCCACAAGTACGAGCAGCCCGGCTGCCACGTCTGCCTGGACTACGTGGCAAACCTGGCGGATGTCTCCACCGGGTCGGTCGGCACTCCTGACGGCTGGAGCACGGTCTTTGTGCGGAGCAGGAAGGGTGAGGACGTCTGGGGCAGGGCGATCGCCGCCGGGTGCTTCGAGACGAAGCCGATCGAGGAGGTCAAGCCCGGTCTGGACCTGGTAAAGAAGCTCGCCACCGAGAAGATCACCAAGAATCAGAAGACTGTCGACAAGAGGAAGGCCTTCGGCCTAAAGGCGGACGGGTCGCCGAGGGCGCTCCGGAACCCCTACCTCTGAATACCTTTTTCCGGGAGATTCTCCCGGTTTCAGGCGCAAGGCGGACGCCGGCGCAGCAGCGCGCGGGGAGCGTATGCCTGGCGCCGTCTCCCTGCGGCCGGGATCGTCTGCCTCTGCGCATCCGGTACGCGCGGGTTGGCCGTCAGCCTCTGAGCAGGACGTTGTAGGTCAGCGATTCCGCTTCAAAAAAGGTCCTGCAGAACTCCGCAGCCTGTTCGGGTCGGTACTCCTTGCAGCTGAATATGTCCAGGTACGCCGCATTGGTATCGTTCGCGAAGTGGCCCGCCTTTGCTCGATAGGTGGGAGAAATCCCGATTTATCCTGGATTTAGCGTTATAATTCTGCTTTATTCATAATAAAACGGTATGCCGCGCTTTTCTTCTGTTTGGTTTCGCAGAAAGGACAATGTTCTTCATACGAAGTATGGTCCGATATCGTCCATCGGGTCCCGGCCGCCGGGACTCTGGCCGACCGAAAAAGGCGGCCGGGCAGGGCTGCGGGGCGGGAGCGCGGGCCCCGTTGCAGCGCCATTCGCCGGATCAAGCGCGGTACCTCCCCGGGATGCGATACCCTGGCTATGCCCGGATTCGTGATTCGAGTCTATCCGTGGCGTATATCAGAAAAACCTCAGTATCGCGATCCGGATGTATTGGAGGGTCGTGAACGGGGTCGGAACGCGGACGTGGCTTCTCACCGGCTATCGCCTTGCATGAGAAGACCGGAGGTCTTCGAGGGCGTATCCCCCTCTGGCAGAGGTGTTTTGGGATCCCCTCATAATGCGAGGGTGGCCGCGGCAGATAACCCGGAAGGCTTGGGTAGGTTGGGAGAGATGGGGGCTTCCGGGTCAGTCCGCCTCCGCGATCTCCTCGAGCGTTCGCCCGGTGAGCACTGATCGGGGTTCGGTCGATGTGAGGTCCTTCCGGGCGTCCGCCTCCCCATCATCCATCTTGACGAGCAGCCAGCCCTCACCCCTGCCGCCCCTGAAGCGGACGAGAGAGTAGCCGCCCCGAATCTTCTCGCCCTCCAGCCAGACCTTCACGTGTCCACTCTCGATCGCCTCGGAAACAGGAACCTCCCTGCCGCCCCTCTCCGTCAGGTTCCGGTAGGTGCCGCGATCCCAGACCAGCACGACCCCCGCCCCGTACTCCCCTTCCGGGATCACCCCCTCGAACTCCGCGTACCCGAGCGGATGGTCCTCGGTGCGGACGGCGAGGCGCCTCTCCTTCGGGTCGGTGGACGGCCCCTTCGGGACCGCCCAGGACTTCAGCACGCCGTCCGCCTCCAGGCGGACGTCGTAGTGGAGGGTGCGGGCGTCGTGCTTCTGGACGACGAAGATGGGGCGGGCGAGCGCCCCCTCCCTGTCGCCGGAAGGCTCCGGCGTTCTGCTGAAATCCCGCTTCTCACGGTACCTCTTCAGTGCATCGCTCGCTGTCATGGTTCCAGCACGTCCCCTGCGTGTACCGCACCCGCACCATAAAGGGTTGCTCCGGCTCACCGTCACCGTTCCGTCGTCGGGACGATCCTGATGTTCATCTTCTCCGACCCGATGATCAGGATCCCTTCGCCGGGCTGAAAGTTCAGGAGATCCTTCTCGCTCACCTCGAAGAACTTGGCGTTCGCCTGCGCCTGCTTCTTGTTTTCGGCGCGCATGCAGAACTTCACGGCGATGTTTGCGAGGATCTCTTCATTGAAGTGGGCGATCAGCTGGGACGCGAGGATCAGAGAGACGCCGAATTTCCGCATCTCGGTCGCGTACTTGTTCAGCACCGCCCTGACCGTCTGTTTGGAGGAGCTCTTCTGGCTCACCAGCAGCTTCGCCTCGTCCACGATCACGAAGAGCCGGAACTTCTCCCGCGCGTTCTTGGTTCCCCGGGGTATCTCCCCCATCGCCTGAAGCGTGTAGTAGATCCGGCGGAGGAAGAGGTCTGCAAAGAGGTATCGGAGATTCTCGGGGAGCGCGTTGAGGTTGATGTGCGTGATCCCGCCCGAGAGGATGGCGGCGATCGAGATCTTCTCATCGCCCGAGAAGAGCTTGTAGTCGAATATATCCTCCAGGTACGCCGGGATCGCCTCGTCCTCGCACTCCATGATCGCGCCCTCGATCTCGTCGAAGTCGAGCGTCCGCCCCCAGGTGGCGGTATCGCCGGTGATTCCCGCCATCCTGTAGCAGTCCTTGATGATGTTCTTGATCTTGCGCCGCTGCTGGATGCCGAGCGTCGGGAAGTTGATGGAGATGGCGTCCACGAAGTCGGAGGTGGCGCGGAGCGGCGTGATCTCGTCGATGGCAGGGTCGATCTCCAGGGGGTTGAAGTAGTACGCCCCTCCCTCTCGGATCTTGAACGACCTGACGCCGGCGGCGCTCGCCGCCATGTCCCCGTGGAAGTCGATCAGCACGACCGACATCTGCCGGGCGGCGAGCTCCGAAGCGATGCACCGGATCGTCTCGGTCTTCCCGGCGCCGGAACCCCCGATGATGATCATGTGCCCGTTATTCAGCCCTCCCGGCGACCAGAAGACGCTCCTGCCATCGTCCGCGTATCCGAGAAAGATGTCCAGGGAGTCGGGATCACCGCGCGCCGGTGCCGGGCCCCGTTCGCTCCGGGCGCTCGCCCGGGGATGCAGCGCCGGCATCTCCCGCGGCTCGCTCTTCTCCTCGATCCCGTTCTCCGTCTCCGGCGTCCGCTCCCAGAGGTCGTCGGTATCCGCATCGTACCCGGTGAAGGGCGGGGAGTACTCGATCGGCGGCCTGTCCCGGTCCCCGCCCGCCGTCTCCCCCGTCTCCCTCTCCGCCCGCCGTCCGATGACGATCTGGTCCGCCACGTCGGCCACGAGCTCCCGTCCGAGCTCCTGCAGGCGGGCGTCGTAGGCGGTTCGATCCCTGATGATGAACCGGACCAGATCGGCGCCGCCGGTCTGAGGGACGTGCTCCAGGAGATAGACCGAGTCTCCGAGGATCTCCAGAACCCGGGCCAGCTCCCGCCGGTGCGCCGACGAGCTCCTGACCAGGTCGTCGTCCTCCCCGGTCGCCAGGTATCGGAGCACCGTATACCTGGTGTAGAGCGCCTCCAGGAGCAGATCGTACCGTTCCCGGACCTCCGGGTCGATCCGTTCGAGCATCCTCTTGAGGATGGAGGTGAACTCCGGCGGAAAGGTGTAGGCGACGCCGTCCGTCCTGAACCCGTCCAGGTCGAAGGTGTAGGCGAGCGCGGCGCATCCGGCACGTTTCAGCGTATCTGCGAACCGTTCGCACTCTTCGAAGAGCGCCGGATTGTTGTTGATGAGAAAGTTGATGAACGTGCGTTCGTTCCGGGGGAGGGACGACGGGAACGTCTTGTTCACGTACGAGCCCTTCACGGTCCCGGCGAGCAGGACCGGCACGATCGGGTGCGTGTCCCGCACCAGGATCTCGATATCCAGCGTCCGTATCCGGGTCTGCATCAGCGGCCGGGCAATCCGTTCCCCGGCGGCGGTGGTTCGGATCACCGTCATGCCGTGCCAGGACGTCTCCTCGATGAGTCCGAGCTGTTTGAGTGCAAAGAGCGGGCCGGATGTATAGGCAAAACAGCTCTGCTCAACCACGCCCTGACCCTTTCCGTGCTGGTAGCAGCTGTTCTGCGCGACGTAGATGTAGAGAAGCGTCTCGATGATGTCGCGGATCTCCTGAACGCGGAAGTCACGGAAGTATTCGACGATTGCAGGAGGGAACGCCTCTGTGAGTACCGGTACGTCGGTATCCGCGTAGTTCATCGCCTTCAGCGCCTGGGTGAGGTATGCGGACACGGGTTCACCAGCGTCTGTGCTCTCCTTCTCCAAATTCTGTCCGTTGAGGGGAGGCCGGGCGCACTGCCTCTGTATGCCCGGAAGGCCTCCCGGCGAAAACCAGCGGAGCGGCGTCTCTCCTCATAGAGGTGTCTATCGTTCCTATAAAGCGTTCCTATTTTATCCGTTCGAAGACCGTGTGCCGGTGGCGACGGACCGCGGAGCGCCATCCCCCGTCTCGCATCTCCGTTCTCCATTTGGTCCGGTCGTATCACATCCCGCCTCTCTGCCTGCCGTATGGAGGGATTACTGCCGCAAAAACGGGCTAATATTGTGAATTCCTTTTATATACAGATATTTTTATAATATGGAGATATATATA
>DAQY01000084.1:0-2955 GCA_002503105.1 Methanomicrobiaceae archaeon UBA206 | reverse complement strand
ATATATATAAGATGAACCGGGAATGGTTGCGGAGTGCGCTGGCATGAACGGACGATACAGAATTGCTGCGATGGCCTCTCTCCTTGCTCTCGCAGTCTTTCTGACGTACTACTTCCATGTGATACTGGGGCTGGGGACGGTCTTCTCCCACTTCTTCTACCTCCCCATCATACTGGCCGCGCTCTGGTGGGAGAGGAGGAGCGTCCTCGTCGCGCTCTTCCTCGGGGGGCTCGTGGTGGTCTCCAGCTCCCTCTACATGCCCGAAGAGCTGACGCTGAACGACTATGCGCGGGCCGTTATGTTCGTCGCGATCGCGTTCGTCGTTGCGTCGCTGAGCGGGCGGTTGAAGGAGCAGCAGCGGGCGCTGCGGCAGGAGCGCGACCGTGCGCAGACGTACCTGGACATCGCGGGCGTCCTCATCGCCGCCGTCAATGCAGACCGGACGGTCGGTCTGATCAACCGGCGGGGGTGCGAGATCCTGGGATACCGCGAGGAGGAGCTCGTCGGCAGGGACTGGTTCGATACCGTCGTCCCGGAACGGTTCCGTGAAGAGATGCGCCGGGCGTTTGAGAGGTTCATCGCGGGCGACACCACGGCATACGCGAGTCTGGAGAAGGCCGTCGTCACCAGGAGCGGCGAGGAGCGCATCCTCTCCTGGCAAACTGCCCCCATCAGAGACGATGAAGGTCGCATTACGGGCCTGCTCGGCTCCGGCACGGACATCACCGACCGCATACGCGCCGAATCGGCGCTGCGGGCGGCAAACGAGGAGGCCAACCTGTACCTCGACATCATGGTGCACGACATCAACAATGCGAACGCGGTCGCGCTCGGCTACACCGAAGTGCTCGGCGGAATACTGGGCGGAGAGGAGAAGGCGATGGTCCAGAAGCTGCAGGCGGGTATCAGGCTGAGCATGGAGATCATTCAGAACGTCACCACCATACGGAGGCTGCGGTCCCACGAGACCAGCATCAGGCCCGTCGATCTGGATGCGGTGATCCGGGCCGAGATCGACCGTCACCCCGATTCGAGGATCGTCTACGAGGGCGGTCCCGTGCTCGTCGCCGCAGATAACCTCCTCCCCGAGGTCTTCACGAATCTGGTGGGCAACAGCCTCAAGTTCGGCGGCCCCGATGTGGAGGTCAGGATCAGCCTCGCTGAGCGTGACGGCGATGTGGAGGTGTCGGTGGAGGACACCGGCCCCGGGTTGTCTGACCAGGTGAAGCCGCACGTCTTCTCCCGCTTCCAGCAGGAGAAGAACAAGAAGAGCGGGAAAGGGCTCGGCCTCTACATCGTCAGGATGCTGGTGGAGCGGTACGGCGGCAGTATCCGGGCCGAGGACCGGGTGCCGGGACGGCCGGAGGAGGGCGCGGCGTTCAGGTTTACCCTGAAAAAAGCGGACAGGCGTGGTTCAGCGCCCGAAACCCGCCCGTTCCCGCCTGGAGACCCGAAGAGGGAGGATGGGAGCCCCTTCCCCGGAGCCGTGCGACGGTCGCGGGGCGTCACCTCCACACGCTGACCGGCTCGATCGTGGCGTCGATGAGCAGGTCGAAGTCGAAGAGGTCCAGCCATCCCATCTTCTCGAACATCTTCATGAAGCATACCCCCACGAGCGACGTTCCCGGGTGGGTATCGACCGTCGCTCTGACCTGCTCTTTGGTAACCGGCACATTCGGCATGGATAGCCCCCCCATCAGGACGATCACCTTCGGGTCGATGGCGGCCGGCTCCGTGCTCACCTGCATACCGACATTCTGCACCAGGCGTATCTTCCGTGCACTGGCCTCGTCCACGAACGGCACAAAGACCTGCTCGAACGGCAGGTCACGGATGGCGAAACCGAGCAGTTCGATGAAGGGCGTGCAGGTGCCGGGGCACCCGTAGTAGGCGATCTGGCCGCCGTCGGCGAGACCCGCCTCCATGATGAAGGTCTTGAACGGCCTGAGTATACCCGGTACACCGGATAACTGTTCCTTCAGCTCCATATGGTCACATAAGGGTGAGATTCTATAAATATCTGCATTCGGGCAATCACCCCGTGGAGACCCGGGATATGCGCCCCTCACCCGCCATCGCACGGCCGCCCGGGTGCGATATACCCCCGTCAGGCATTTCGGGACGGCATCAGGTTCTGTACCGATCGATCGGAACCGCCTGTGCGGCCCGGAGGACGGCTGCCCGTCTCCGAGCTCAAAAACAGTAGTGGATCTTCGTCGCCGACGCACTGGAAAACGTGCTCGTCCTGATCCGCAGAAGAGCGTGCGGGAAGAAGCGGCATTCGTCGCGAGCCGGCGTCCCGGATCCGCTCCGCTCTCTCGTCCGGGAGCACCGTCCCGACGTCCTCCTCCGGCATGCGCGGGAACGGAACGGAACGGAACTCGCGACGCATTCGAGCGCTCTACGACTCAGAGAGCAGCCTTCCGGACCTGGCGATGTTCTCGCGGTCCAGCTCCTCGAAGAGGATCGTGACCCGGTCCGGGTCGACGCCGAGACCGTTCACGATGGTATCCGTGATCTCCGCGGCAGGCCTCCTCTTCTGCTCGAGCGACCGGCCCTTTGCCATTCGAATGGTGACGACAGGCATACAGCTCTCTCGATCGCTGGATCGCGGGTTATTTATACCCTGTTAAACATGCCGGCCGACGTTCCCCGCCGTTCCGGCGCCCCGTCGTCCGCAAGGACCAGCCCCACGATCTCCCGCACCACCCGGGCGAAGATCACCCGGTTCTCCGGAGACACCAGTCCCCGGATCTCTCCTGCGATGCTGTCTGCCGCAGCGTTGATCTCCCGCTCCAGCATCGATCCCAGCGCCCGCTCGATCCCCTCCCGCGACCACAGCAGTTTCGCCTTCGAGACGTCCAGCCGCTTCCGTGCAATATCCCGCACGAATTCGGTACAGAGTCTGTCGGCACAGACGCAGCGCAGGAGGAGGGTAGCGTAACGAAAGTTCTG